>JAZQDI010000079.1:0-10670 GCA_045546715.1 Oscillospiraceae bacterium
CTCTGTCTTTCGGACATGGCAGTTCTCTCTTTCCAAGGCATTGGCAAGGATTCTCCTTTGCTGTGTAATGCCTTTATTCTACTCCAAAACTGTTACCTATGTCCTTGGACATTCTGTTACCTATCTTACTGGGCTATACAGGTGGCGGCATTGTCGTCGCCCTCGCCGGCGAGCTTCGTGATCTCAGCATAGATCTCCCACATGGTATGGAAGCTCTCATAGGGCTTTACAATGACATTGTCCTTCTCCGCAATGGTGACATTGTCCGCATTGCACTTTAGCGTGAAGGAGCCGGCAATGTCCATATAGGCGCCGCCCTCACCGTGGATCAGGCTGTTATTGTCTCTGGAAACTGCAGCCTGGGTCTCAATCGTGAGAATCAGGTTGGCGCCGTCGAGCTGCGTATCCACACTCGTGACGGCAAATGCGCCGCGGCCTTCATAGGTGAGCTTGTCGAGCGCAATAGACTGCACCTCGTTCGGGAAGAGCGCGGTCTCGCCGTTGATCGGGTGAATTTCACCGGCGTTGGCATAGGTCTCGTTGCGCTCCAGCTGCCAGGTGACAGCGTCAGCTGCGTTATACGCGCCGATCTGCGCCTTGGAGAGCGGGAACGTGAGCTGGATGGTCTGGGAAGAATCCATGGAGATCAGTGTCGGCTCCTCTGCGGCGAGTGCTGCGGCGGGAGTCTCAGTGTCTGCGGCATATACACCCAGACTCATCAGCATCGCGACGAGCAGCACAGCAGCCAGAAACCGGCTCCATCTGCGTTTTGATTGCATAATCAATACCCCTTTCGTGCATAAATTTCCAATACCAGTAAATCATTTTACACAAATATTGTCAATTGTGAAGAGGATTCACAGCAAATATTCAGCGTTTTTCTGGTTTGTCGTCCTTTTTTTGGTATTTGTTTGTGCATTATTATACGTTCAAAAATCGGTGCAAACGCTCAGCACTTTACAAACGAATGGTTTTTGAGTATAATAACTCAGATAATAAATTAATAAGGTGTGAAGATTTCCGATGCTGATCGAATTTGAAGATTATAAAAACAAGCTCAACGCCCTGCAGCCCAAGCTGGAGGCGCTCGGCACTTCCCTGCAGCTGGACGAAGCGCGCAACGAAGTGGAAAAGCTCGAGGAAGAGAGCGCGCAGGAGGGCTTCTGGAACGACACAGAAAACAGCCAGAAGGTGCAAAAACGCATCAGCGTGCTGAAAAACAAGATTGAGAAATATGAAAAGCTTCGCTCCGGCTGGGACGATATGATGACCATCTGTGAAATGGCCATCGAGGAGGACGATGAGTCCATGCTCCCGGAGCTGCAGAGCGAATATGCCGCGTTTGAGGAAAAGCTCGAGACCATGCGTCTGCAGACCCTGCTCACGGGCGAATATGACGCGAACAACGCCATTCTCACCTTCCACGCCGGCGCCGGCGGCACCGAGGCGCAGGACTGGACGCAGATGCTCTACCGCATGTATAACATGTGGGCGGAGCAGCACGGCTACAGCTGCAAGGTGCTGGACTATCTCGACGGCGACGAAGCCGGCATCAAGAGCGCCACGCTCGCCATTGAGGGTGAGAACGCCTATGGCTTTCTCAAGAGCGAAAACGGCGTGCACCGTCTCGTGCGCGTGAGCCCGTTTGACGCAAACTCCCGCCGCCAGACCAGCTTCGCCGCTGTGGAGGTCATGCCGGAGATTACCGAGGACAGCGAGATTGAGCTGCGCGATGAGGATATTAAGATGGACGTCTACCGTTCCTCCGGCGCAGGTGGCCAGAAGGTCAACAAGACCTCCTCCGCCGTGCGTCTGACGCATATCCCCACGGGCATCGTGGTTGCCAGTCAGGTGGAGCGCAGCCACTTCCAGAACCTCGAGAACTGCAAAAACATGCTCCGCGCCAGACTTGCCGAAATCAAGGAGCGCGAGCATCTGGAGAAAATCAGCGATATCAAGGGCGTGCAGATGAAAATCGAATGGGGCAGCCAGATTCGCTCCTATGTGTTCATGCCCTACACGCTGGTGAAGGACACCCGCACCGGCTTTGAAAACGGCAACGTGCAGTCCGTGATGGACGGCAATCTGGACGGGTTTATCAACGCCTATCTGAGCATGCAGGCGAACAAGGAATAAAACAAAAAAAGCGCCTGTAAAGCAGGCGCATTTTTGAAACTCGCGCTTATCGCCCGAGGCTTCGCCTCGGTTGGTCGGCGCGAGGGCTCACATTCGCTTCGCCTTAGTGAGATTTTTCGCCGCTCATGTCGCCGAAAAATAGATTAAATCGATGTACCGTTTTTCAAGGAGCATCCTGCTTTCGCAGGTAAAGGAGCGTATCAGCATGGAACAATTGAAGGAAATTCAGACCGGTTCGGAGCGCATCTATCAGGGGAAAATTCTCGACTTTTACAGAGACACGGTGCGGCTGCCGGATGGGCGGGAGGCCACAAGAGAGCTGGTGCGCCACAACGGCGCCGTGGCCGTCGTGCCGCTGCTGCCGGACGGGCGCGTCATCATTGAATACCAATACCGCTATCCGCACGACGGCGTGATCGTGGAGATCCCGGCGGGCAAGCTGGACGGGCCGGACGAGGATCCGGAAGAGGCCGCGCGGCGCGAGCTTCGCGAGGAGACCGGATATACCGCGGCCGAGCTCATTCCGATGGGCCCCTTCTACCCCACCGCCGCCTATTCGAGTGAAACAATCTGGCTGTATCTCGCCAAGGGGCTCACCGCCGGTGAGCAGCAGCTGGATGAGGGCGAATTTCTGGACGTGCAGGCTGTGCCGCTCTCCGATCTCGTGCAGGACGTTCTCGCTGGCAAGGTGCCGGACGGGAAAACGCAGGCCGCCGTCATGCGCGTCTGGGCCATGGAAAAGGGTGTGTGACGCATGACAGAATACGACGTCTCCATTGTCCCCTGCCCGGACTATGAAGCAGAGCACGTCCGAACTGCGCTGAAAGAGGCCATCGACGCCGTCGGCGGGCTCGACTGGGTGACGCCGGGGATGAAGATCGGCGTGAAGGTCAATCTCGTGGCGCGCATGAAGCCGGAGTCCGGCGCGACCACGCACCCCGCACTCGTCACGGCGCTCTGCCGCATGCTCCTTTCGCGCGGCGCCGAGGTCATCGTGGGCGACAGCCCCGGCGGGCCGTGGAGCGCGGCGTGGGTGAATGGCATCTACAGCGGCACGGGCATGCGCGCCGTGGAGGAAACGGGCGCGAAACTGAACCGCGATTTCTCCCAGACAGAAGCCATTTTCCCGGAGGGAAAGATTGTGAAGCAATTTCCGCTGACCAGCTGGCTCGCCGACTGCGACGCGGTGATCGACTTCTGCAAGCTGAAGACGCACGCCATGGCAGGCATGACCTGCGCGGTGAAAAATTTCTTCGGCGTCATTCCCGGGACGAAAAAGCCGGAGTTTCACTATCTCCATCCAAAGCGCGAGGACTTCTGCGACATGCTCGTGGATCTGACGAGTTATGTTAACCCAAAGCTCACGATTGTTGACGCCGTACTCTGCATGGAGGGAAACGGTCCCACGCAGGGAAAACCCCGTCACATGGGCGCGCTGCTGGCGTCTCAGAGCCCATACAAGGCGGATCTGCTCTGCGCGCATCTGATCGGGATCGACACGAAGGACGCCGGAACCGTAGACGCCTCCATCCGGCGCGGACTCTGCAGCGAGAACTGGCAGGATCTGAATGTTTACGGCAATCCGGAGGCCTTTGCGCAGCCGGACTTTGAGAAGCTGCCGCCCCCGGCGGACATCAAATTCCATGGCGGCGCGCTGGAGCTGCTGGACAAATACTTTGCCCCCGGTCCCGTGGTGGACAAGGCCAAGTGCATCGGCTGCGGCAAGTGCGCCGAGGTCTGCCCCATGGACATGGCAAAAATCGTAAACGGCAAGGCGCAGCTGAAGCGAAAGCGCTGCATCCGCTGCTTTTGCTGCCAGGAGTTTTGCCCCAAAGGCGCGATCACCGTCAAGCGCAGCGCGATTGCAAAATTAATAGGATAATCGTGTTCCGCCAGCCGGGCGACCACAGGTCGCCCGGCTGGCCAATGGAATCATCATGAACAATTTGAGGCGAATCCGCAAAATGCTGCGAATTCGCCTCGTGTTATTATTGGTGTTTACGCCGCACTGCACGGGAGGGGCCTCCCCTACAGCATATACATCACATTACAGCAAAAAGGCTTGCTTTCACAGCAAGCCTTTTTTCAATGCTTCGGCGTATTCCGCCGGGGTATTGCAGTTTTGCAGCAGCGAGGGATCTCCGGTAAAAGACACCTCGTGCACCGGGATGCGGTCCAGTAAAAAGCGCACGGCGCGGCGGTTTGACTGCAGGAGCGCTTCCACGTCAGGCAGGACCGCGCGGTCATAGACTGCAATGAGCGGTTCACGCTTATCGCCGACCGTGAGCACTGTCGCCCCGCCGGTATGCGCCCGCAAAAGCGCCTCAAGCGCCTCCGGCGGTACCAGCGGGACATCCACGCTGAGAAAGAGCACAGCGTCATGCTTCGCCGCTTTGAGACAGGCATGAATCCCGCCGAGCGGGCCGCAGCGCGGAACTTCATCCGGGATCAGGCGGGTATCGGGCAGAAGCTCGCGCCAGCCGGATATCATCAGATCCTCGATCCCCAGCGCGCGGAGCTTTTGCATCTGGTGGGACAGCAGCGTCTCCCCGCCGAACGGAAGCGAAGCCTTGTCCTGCCCCATCCGCGTGGAGAGGCCGCCGGCGAGGACTGCGGCGGAAAAGCAGTTTACATAATTCATAATCAACCCTCCCGCAGCAGCATCAGGCGCTCCGGCGGCAGACGGAGATAAATCGTCTGTTTGTCAGGCGCGGCAGACCAGTCTTTCTTATCGAGTTCAAGACGAAGGCGCTGCCGCTCCTCCCCGCCGCCCGGTGTGGATACCATGACGATGACAGAGAAGACGTCCTCCATCACGCGCTGAACGGTGCAGGGGATCACGTTTTCGCCGGGCCCCTTTGCCAGCTCCAGATGGTGCGCGCGAACGGCTACATACGCCGCTTCCGGATCATTGGATGGAACCGTGAGCTCCGCGCCCCAGTCGAGCGCGCGAACGCGCCCCTCCTCCGCCGGCTCTGCGCGGCTGAAGTTTTTGCAGCCGGAGAGCATACAGGCAGAGAGCGTTTCCGGCGCGGCAAACAGCGCCTGTACCGGCATGCTGCCCTGACCCGTGCCGTGATTCAGCACGGTGACACTGCGGCAGAGACGGCGCACCTCCTCACGGCTGTGCGTGACGAGAAGCGTCGGCCCGGAAAAGCTGTCAAGCAAATCGGCAAGCTCCAGCTCGGTCTGCCATCTGAGATAGCTGTCGAGCGCGGAGAGCGGTTCATCCAGCATAAGAATCTCCGGCTTTGTGAGCAGAATGCGGGCGAGCGCGACGCGCTGCTGCTGCCCGCCGGAGAGCTGGGCAGGGCGATGTCGCTCCAGTCCCTCCAGCCGAAAACGCCGGAGCATCTCAGAAACCTGAGCGCGCGCATCGGCGCGGTTTTGCCCGCGCAGAGCTGCGAGCAGATTCTGCTCAACGGTCATATTGGGAAAAAGCGCATAGCTCTGAAACAGCAAACCCACGCGCCGTTCCTGCGGCGAGAGATTGACGCCCTGATCGCTGTCGAACAACACACGGTCATTGAGCACGATTCTGCCGCGGTCCGGCGTCTCGACCCCTGCGATGCAGCGAAGCGTCATGCTTTTGCCGCAGCCGGAGGCGCCGAGCAGACCGTGGACAGTATCAGGCGCGTCAAATTGAATCTTCAGCTGAAAACTTCCAAGCTGTTTTTCGATATTCACAGAGACCGGCATTTACACCGCCCCCCTTCTCTCCCGCTTCTCGAGCAGGTTCACCGCCATGAGCACCACGAAGGAAATGGCAACATTGATAAGCACCCACCGAAACGCGAGCGCGTCATTGTTCGTGCGCCAGAGCTGATAGACCGTGGTGGAGATGGTGGCCGTGCGGCCGGGGGTATAGCCCGCAATCATGCTGGTCGCGCCGTATTCGCCCAAGGCGCGGGCAAAGGCGAGCACCGTTCCCGCGAGGATTCCCTGACGGCAGCAGGGCATCTGAATGCGCCAGAAAATGTAGCGGTTGGAGAGGCCGAGCGTCTGCGCAGACTGCCGGAGCGTGGGGTCAAAGGACTCAAACGCGCCGCGCGCCGTGCGGTACATGAGCGGAAAGGCCACCACGACGGAGGCAAACACGGCACTGTACCACACCATGGTGAGCCGTACATGAAAGGCACTTAGCATCCACGCGCCGAAGACGCGGTTCGGCCCGAAGGCGAGCAGCAGAAAATAGCCCACAACCGTCGGCGGCAGAACCAGCGGCAGCGTGAGCACCACATCGAGGATGCCTTTGAGAGCGCGGGGCAGCTTCGCAATCCACTGAGCGAAGAAAATGCCCAGAAAGAACACTATGACACAGCTGATCGCCGCGATCCGAAGGGAGTTATACAGCGGGTAAAGATCCATTATGATCGGTGAAAGTCTCCGGATTTTCCGCCGGATTTGGAAAGCAGGCGGATGTCCGTAATTTCCATATCCTTCTGCACGGCCTTGCACATGTCATACACCGTGAGCGCAGCGACGGAGACCGCAGTCAGTGCTTCCATCTCCACGCCGGTCTGCCCGGTGCAGCGCACGGTGGCAGTGATATCCACAGCGCAGTCGGCCTCATTGAGATCAAACGCCATATCCACGCCGGAGAGCAGAAGCGTATGACACATGGGGATGAGATCGGGCGTGCGCTTCGCGGCCATGATGCCGGCAATCTGCGCGGCAGCGATCACATCGCCCTTTTTCATGCCGCCGGTTTTCACAAGCTCAAATGTCTCACGGTTCATCAGAACCCGGCCGGCAGCCACCGCCGTACGGGACGTCTCGAATTTCTCTGAGACGTCCACCATACGGGGAAGACCTTTATCGTTAAAATGTGTAAAGTCGCTCATGTTCAGGGCGCAGGCGCGAAGCCGACAGCCTGGAAGACCTCCATGGCCTCGTCCGTCTGAAGGAAGGCGAGGAAGTCGCGGGCAGCCTGCTCATTTTCCGTGATATTCAAAACAGCGGCAGGATAAATGACCTGACGGCAGAGGCTGCTGTCGGCCTGATCGACGACGGTAAGCTCGGCAGAGAAGGCATCGGTCGCATAGATGATACCGGCGTCCACGGTGCCCTCCTTGACCTGCGTGGTGACTTCCTTGACATTGGAGCCGTAGGTCAGCTTGCCGGAGGCCTCAAGCGTATCGAGAATGCCGAGGGTGGTGAGGATCTCCTCGGAGTACGCGCCGACGGGGACGTCCTCGTTGCCGATGCAGAGAAGGCTGAGCTTATCCGTGCCGAGATCGGCAAAGGTCTCAATGCCCTTGGGGTTTTCATCCGGAACGGCGAGAACGACCTTATTCTCGAGCAGATCCACGCGGGTGTCGGACAGGACGAAGTCGAGTCCTTCCTCGTTGCCGCTCTCGGCGTCCTTCGCGGCGTCAAGCTGGTTCATCTGCTTCTGCGCGGCAGAGATGAAAATATCGCAGGCAGCGCCCTCCTGAATCTGGGTCTTGAGCGTGCCGGAGGAATCGTAGGTCGGGACGATGGTCACATTGGGAGCGACCGTCTTGTAGAGCGCAATGATCTGATCCAGCGTCTCGGTCATGGAGGCGGCGGCAAAGACATAGAGCGTGACAGGTTCCGCTTCCGTCTCGGCAGCTTCAGAGCCGGCGGGTTCGGCGGCGGGTTCGGTTTTGCTGGAGCATGCCGCAAGCGCGAACAGCATCACAGCAGCCAACAGGATGGCAACTGCTTTTTTCATGGGTAATTTGCTCCTTTCAGATATTATGTACGGGCGCAGTTATGCGCGGTACCTCTGAGAATTTCCAGACCGTGGTCCAGCGCCGGGAGAATGAACTCCAGACACTCTTTTACGGCCTTGGGGCTGCCGGGGAGATTGACAATGAGCGTCCCCTTTCGGATGCCGGCAGAGGCGCGGGAGAGCATGGCTCGCGGCGTGATCTGCAGGGAATAATACCGCATGGCCTCCGGAATACCGGGCACGGCGCGCTCGGTGACGTCCGCCGTCGCTTCCGGCATGCAGTCGCGGGGCGAAAAGCCGGTGCCGCCGGTCGTGAGCAGCAGATCTGCCAGATCCTGATCGCAGACCTCACGCATTTTTTCTGCGAGCTGCGCACGGTCATCGGGCAGCAGAGCGCGGCCGGAGACCTCATAGCCCGCAGCAGAGACCATCTCTTCAATGGCGGGACCGGACTTGTCCTCCCGCTCGCCGCGAGAGCCTGCGTCGCTCGCCGTCAAAACGAATACACGAAACGCCATGGTTATTCCTCCTTCAGAATTTCAAGATCGTCGCCCACGGAGATGACGCCGCCGTGGAGCACGCGGGAGAAAACGCCCTCACGAGGCATGATGCACTCGCCCATCTTCTGAAAAATGGCGCAGCCGGAGTGGCACTCCTTGCCGATCTGGGTGAGCTCGAGCACCACATCGTTGCAGCGGAACCTCGTGCCGACGGGAAGAGAGCGAAAATCGATGCCCTCCACAATCAGGTTTTCACCAAAGGCGCCGTCGATGACTTCCGCGCCGCGCGCGCGAAACGCCTCGATCTTCTCATGGCTCAAAAGCGAGACCTGACGATGCCACTTGCCAGCGTGGGAATCGTTTTCAATGCCCCAATCCTCAATAAATTTTGCGGAACCGATATTCGTCTTTTCGGTTCCCTTCTTCTCACTGATGCAGACAGCCAGTACTTTTCCCATGTCCGGTTAACCTCCGATTTGACTCATGATATGTCCCTCCCGATGCTCCGGGTTCGGGGACGAAAACTGATGGGACGCAGGTTTGCGCTGGATTGCGTCTTCAATTGCAGCGCGGATCACCTCGTCCGATTCCGCAAGCAAGGGCGCAAGCTGCGCACCGACGTCATACTGCAGACAGGTTTTAAGATAACCCGAGGCCGTGAGCCGCACGCGGTTGCACCGGTCGCAGAAGCCATGGCTCACAGCGCTGATAAAACCAATCTTTCCCTGAAATCCGGGAAGAGTGAAATAATGCGCGGGGCCGTTTCCGAGCGGGGTATCATACGGCGTAAGCACGCCGAACTGCCGCTCGAGCACGGCGGAGACCTCCGCCTCCGTGCAGGGGGTGCTCCCCTGCCCCAGACCGATGGGCATGAGCTCGATAAAGCGCACGATGAGATCGCGCTCCTTTGCGAGCGCGGCGAGACGAACCCAGTCGTCCTCCGCGCCGGACATGGAAACGCAGTTGATCTTCAGATTCAGCCCGGGCACGGCGAGAGCCGCCTCCAGCCCGTCAAGCACCTGCGGCAGACAGTCGCGCCGCGTCCGCTCGGCAAAGCGAACGGGATCGAGCGTGTCGAGACTGAGATTGATCCCGTCAATCCCGGCGTCCAGCAGCGCAGGCAGCTGCGCCTTCAGATCGACACCGTTGGTCGTGAGTGTGACGCTGCGCACGCCGTCAATCGCCCGAAGCTGGCGGACAAAGTCTGCAAGCCCCTTTCGCACCAGCGGCTCGCCGCCGGTGAGCTTGAATTTTGTGACGCCGAGACCGGCAAAGATGCGGCAGAGACGAAGCAGATCCTCATAGCGCAGGATCTCACTGTGCGGCAGCCATGGCACACCCTCGGCAGGCATACAGTAGGTACAGCGCAGCGAACACCGGTCCGTGACAGACAGACGGATATAGTCGATGTTTCTTCCGAAGGAATCAATCATGGCGCACCTCCCGCTCCAGCAGAGAGCAAAGCGGCTCCAAATCGGAAAACGCATAAACCGGCACGCCCGGAAGACGCGCATCCGTATCCGTGACGAGGGCGAGAAGCGTTTTCGCCTCGCACACGGGTCGATCCGACACGCCGTCGCGCACCAGCTCGATCTTGGGATAGTCCGTCCACTTAAAGCCCTCGAGCAGAATGAGATCCGCTTCGGGATAAAGCGCGATGAGATCGGATTCATTCACAGCAGCGCGCTTAACCGCCTGAAACTTCTCCCCGTCGAAAATGGCGGCGCCATAGGCTCCGGCCGCGAGAAAACGACAGGTATCTGTCCCCTCCCGGTCGGCAGCAAAGGAATGGCCGTCGTGCTTGAGGACGGCGGTTTTCAGTCCTCTGTCCGAAAGAAGGGGCAGGAGCGCCTCAATGAGTGTGGTCTTGCCGGAGTTTTTCACACCGGAGACCGCAATTACAGCAGCCATACCTTCACCCGGCTTTCCGCCGCAAGCGGCTCGCTGCATGGCGGAATCTCCGCGAGACAGTTGGCGCCCACGGCTGAGGCGAGCTGGCCGGAGGAATGCCCCTGCGGAATTACGACGCGGCCATCCTGCAGCTGTGCGCGGACAAAGCGGCGCCCTTTTCCTGTCTTGGTGAAAGGCTCTGCAAGAACGGCTTCCGCCGAGCACATTTTGAGATCTGCGCAGCCGCAGCGTCTGGCGAGCATGGGCCGTGCAAAGAGCTCAAATGTGGCGCTCGCGGCAAAGGGATTGCCGGAGAGACACAGAAGCGGCCGCTCACGGTAGAGCGAAAACATGAGCGGAGAGCCGGGCTTGAGCTTCACCTTCCAGAACACCTGATCGGCAAACAGGAGCGGGAGCGTCTCGTGGAGAATGTCCTTCGCCCCGAC
>JAZQDI010000080.1:0-31763 GCA_045546715.1 Oscillospiraceae bacterium
CCGCCAGGAGGGCGAGCGCGCCGTGTTCGAGACGAACATCCACGGTCTCAACTCCGAGATCGTCAAGCTCCTGGGCCGCATGAAATACCGCACGAGCTACGGCCAGAACGTGCTGCAGCACTCCATCGAGGTCTCCCACATCGCGGGGCTCATCGCCTCCGAGCTGGGCGCCGACGTGAACATCGCCAAGCGCGCAGGTCTTCTCCACGACCTGGGCAAGTCCATCGACCACGAGGTCGAGGGCAGCCACGTGACCATCGGCGTGAACCTCGCCCGGAAGTACAAGGAGAACGAGGCCGTCATCCACGCCATCGAGGCGCACCACGGCGACGTGGAGGCGCACACCGTTGAGGCCTGCATTGTGCAGGCGGCCGACACGATCTCCGCCGCCCGCCCCGGCGCCCGGCGCGAGAACATTGAGAACTACGTCAAGCGTCTGGAGAAGCTCGAGGAGGTCACCAAGTCCTTCCCCGGCATCGGCAGCTGCTATGCCATTCAGGCCGGACGCGAGATCCGCGTCATGGTCAAGCCCGAGGAGGTCAGCGAGGATCAGATGGTTCTGCTGGCGCGGGACATCGCCAAGAAGATCGAGGACGAGCTCACCTACCCCGGTCAGATCAAGGTGCACCTGCTGCGGGAGACCAAAGCGGTGGACTACGCAAAGTAAATAAAACGAAAAAGCACGCCCGCAGGCGTGCTTTTTTCGTTGCTGCCGCATTTGTGTAGGGGTGGCCGAGGTCGTCCGCCCCTACGGATTCAAATGATCCGCCATTCCTGTATGGCGCGATGCCCACTGCGCGCCGGAAACAGCGGCATGCGTCTGGCAAGCGGGCGCTTCGTGAAGCGCCCCTGCGGTTCTGTTTCGGTACGGTGAAGGATGATATAACAGGTCGTCGAGGACGCCGTCCCCTGCAGCAAACCGCAATGCGGTCTTCGCCTTGCGGTTTGAGAGGAGAACCGGGGAAGCGGATGTGAAGCCGGTAGCCGAGGGCAAAGCCCGCGGCTGGCTGCGGAGCGGAGCGCGCCCGGTTGGACGATATGAGGGCTATTGAAAACCACATTTCCCCGATTTGCGATCGTCGCTGAATGCTCCCTCTTGCGTGGGGTGGCTCGGAGGGGATGGGATTCCCCTCCGAAATATTTCAATCTATCTCAGGCGACCGCAGGGAACCTGAGGGCTATTGCTTTGCCTTTTTAGGCAAAGCAATAGCCCCGTATTTCAGCCTTCTACTGGAAATACGGGGCTATGCTGCGATCTTCGGTTCCATCTTCGAAACCTCTCTTTCTGCAGTTTTGGGAATTTGCTTGGTCATTGCCAGGTCTTTGCTTTGATTAAGATTCCTCAACCGTTCCTCATTTGACCTGCTCCGGCGAGACGGGCCCTGCCGTTTGCCGGTTTACTTGGTACATCGGACCCACCTCCTTTACTGGGATCGAATGACCTTTTATCTAAGGAAAGCTGCCGAAAGAATGTCTGCTTTACCTTTGATGCTCAGATCCTCTTCAAATTCTTTTTTGCTCTATTGAGCGGTGATCATGTTGGATCGGGGTTTTTGCTGTTCTTTCGGTTCCCTGCTTTCTGGCTTTATTATAGGACCGAAAACCTCGATCGTCAATCCGCAAACTGTCCGAACTTTCAAATTGGAAATTATGCAATTTGTATAAGATTTATTCTAAAATTTTGATTTTTCCGTTCTTTTGCACAATGTTTTCAAAGATACATCGTGATGCAAAACAGATCATTTTGTTGACTATACGCCAGTTCATACGACCCGCTGCTGAGTAATCCCAGACGGCGCAGCACGGTGCCGGCCTCCCCCAGCTCAAAGAGGCGGAAGCACACCGTTTCATACACCACGCGGTCGGCGCAGCGAAAGCTCAGGCAGTTGTTCCCCTCGGCGAGCTGACCCTGCAGGGCGGCAACGACGGCATCCATGCTGTCATCATTGACCACGGCGTTCTCCCGGATGAAATAGTTGTCCGCGTTCGCCACGGCGGCAATGTCGTCCCTGGCGGAGGCAGCCGTGTGGTTGGCGTTGAGCTCCTTTGTTGTGATGGCAAACCAGTCGTGCTGGAGGTATTCCCTGCCCTGCGCGTCATAGCGGTCAGTATTGTCCCAGGTGGGATCAAAGGCATAGACCGCGCCGTCGAGCTCGGCAAAGTTCCAGGCGTGGGTCACGGTCTCCTCCTCATGGACGGCGGTGCCGGTGACGGTGCAGGCCGGAATGCCGGCGCGGTTTAAGAGGAAGGCAAAGGCGTCCGCAATGCCGCCGCAGACGGCGCTGCCCTCGCAGATGGCAGCGTAAGCGGTCTGGTCATAGCCCTCAGACTCGGCATAGGTCACGTTCTGCGCCAGCCAGTCATACACATAGAGCGCAACGGAGTAGTCCCCCATCCACGGCGCAGCGGCGAGAATCTCGTCCGCCCGGGCGCAGAGCGCCTGATAGCGCGCGGGGCCGTCGTCATACAGCCAGCGAAACTCGATCTCCGCCGTGGTGCGCAGGCCGGTGGTCGCCGTGACGTGATAGCCGCGGAACCAGAAATACTCCGGCAGCGCCATGAGCTCATCGAGGCAGGCGCTGATCGTGTCGAGATCCCAGCCCTGAACGGTGATGTTCTGCGCCGCCTCGATCCCGGCACGAAGCGCGGCGTCGAGGTCGGGATTCGCCGTGCAGGTTGGGGTGCGGTCCGGCAGTGAGATGCCGTCAGAGACAATCTCCGGCGGCTCGGCACTGGTGAAATTCAGGCTGCCGCAGCCGGAAAGACAGAGCAGCGCGGCGAGCAGCAGCACAGCCGCTCTCTTTTTCACGGACATGGACAACCCTCCCAACTTCTTTTGGATATTCTAACACAGATTGGTCACCTTTGGGGTAGAAATCGCAAATTTTTTCTGCTATAATCAGGATTTATATTGGAAAGATATCAAACAATTCTGTTAGGAGGACAAATTTACATGGTTGAAGTTACATTTCTGATTGACGATATCGATTACTCTGAGCGTCTGGATTCCCAGCTGCCGCTGGTCTTTGAGACCATGGCGAAAAACGGCGATCTGAACCCGGTGCTGAAGGCCGCCTGCAAGAGCCCCGAGGCCACCACCAAGGTTGTGAAGGGTCTGCTCAAGGCCATGAACAAGAACCAGAAGGAAAAGCTCGCCTGCAAGCTGCTGTCTTCTCAGCGCGAGAAGCTCATGCGCAAGATGAACCAGCTGGCGGAGGATTACGGCATTGTCGCCACGCTCAAGGACTGCAAGGCCGTGGTCAAATAATCCGATCCGACAACTGCAAAAACCGGAAGCTGTCTCCCCGCGGAGACGGCTTCTTTTTTTCTCACTTTTCTTGGTTTGTGAGTATTGTATAACTTTTGTCATTGATTTTTTGCAGTATGACGAAAAAAAGCTTGACATTTCCAGAAAGTGGCGTTATACTGCGTTTCACACAAGGAAATAAATGACAATGGCTGTGACGAAGACGGTCGGACATTGCTCCAGCACAGAGAACCGGTGGTTGGTGAAAACCGGAGTGAAGCGTGTCCAGGACCCATCCCTTCCGAGCCGGAGAACCGAACGCAAGCTCCAGTAGGCTTCTCCCGTGTATGCCGCGTTAGTGCATAGGAGTTGACAGACTCCGAAGAGGTGGCGGTGCAGCAGCGCCGCAAGTTGAGTGGTACCGCGAGTGTAAGTTCCAGCACCCGTCTCAATCAGATTGAGACGGGTGCGTTTTTTATTGCGGAAAGGACAGAGAACATGCAAATGAACGGCGCAGAATTGATTGTGAAGATTCTCGAAGAGCAGGGCTGTGAGGTCGTGTTCGGCTATCCCGGCGGTCAGGTGGTGGATCTGTATGACGCGCTCTACCGTGAGCGCGGGCGCATCCAGCACATTCTGACCGCGCACGAGCAGGGCGCGTCTCACGCTGCCGACGGCTATGCCCGCGCCACAGGCAAGGTCGGCGTTGTGATTGCGACGAGCGGCCCGGGCGCGACAAATCTCGTGACCGGCATCGCCACGGCGATGCTCGACTCTATCCCCATGGTCGCCATCACCGGCAACGTGCCGACCTCTCTGATCGGCAAGGACAGCTTTCAGGAGGTCAACATTCTCGGCGTGACCATGCCGATCACGAAGCACAACTACTTCGTCACCGACGTGAACGATCTGGCGGATGTGCTGCGCGAGGCGTTTCTGCTCGCAAAGTCCGGCCGGCCCGGGCCGGTGCTGGTGGACGTGCCGAAGGATGTGCAGACGGCGCTGTGCGACTATACGCCGCTGCCGCCCGTGCAGGCAGACAAGCCCGGCGAGGCGGACGATCAGGATCTGGAGGCGGCGCTGGAGCTGATCCGGCATGCCGAGCGCCCCTTCCTCTATGTAGGCGGCGGCGCGGCGAGAACCGGCGCGCGGCGCTCCGGCGTGACGGATGAGGTGCTCGCGCTGGCCGAACGGCTGGACGCCTACATTGGCTGCACCTTCATGGGGCTGAGCGTTGTGCCGTCGGACCATGCGCGCTTTCTCGGCATGCAGGGCATGCACGGAAACTATGAGTCCACCATGGCAAACAAAAACGCCGATCTGATCATCGGCGTAGGCGTTCGCTTTTCCGACCGCGCAACCGGCAAGACGAGCCGCTTTGCCCCGAACGCGAAGATCATCCAGCTCGACGCGGACTTCACGGAGATCAACAAGAGCGTGAATGTGGACGTCGGTCTGATCGGCGGGCTGAAGGGCACACTGCAGCGGCTGCTCGAGCGCTTGGATGCGCAGCAGCACCCGGCGTGGCGCTCTCAGGTGGAGGCGCTGCGCGCTGAGGGCGAAGCGCAGCGCGCGGCGGCAGAGGCGGCCACGCCCGGCGCCATGAAGCCCAAGCAGGTCTTTGACGTGATCAACGCCGTCAAGCGCGAGAACGACATCGTGGCCACCGACGTGGGTCAGCACCAGATGTGGGCCGCGCAGTACACAAAGCTGAGCCTGCCGCGCAAATTCATCTCCAGCGGCGGACTCGGCACGATGGGCTTCGGCATGGGCGCATCCATCGGCGCGCATCTCGGCAGCGGTGAGCGCGTGATTCTCATCACGGGCGACGGCAGCTTTGCCATGAATCTTAACGAGCTGGCAACCGCCGTGACCTACAGCATTCCGATGACGATTGTGCTGCTCAACAACCGCGCGCTCGGCATGGTCCGCCAGTGGCAAGCGCTGTTTTTCGGCGAGCGCTATTCCGCCACGGAGCACGGCCGCGTCACAGACTTTCCGGCGCTCGCCCGCGCTTTCGGCGCGGAGGCGGAGACGGCGGACGACCCGGAAACGCTGCGCGCTGCGCTCGAGCGCTCCTTGACCTATCCGGGACCCACGCTCATCGAGGTCGCCATCGACACGGAGGCGCTCGTGCTGCCCATGCTGCCGCCGGGCGGCGCCATCGACGATATCATCGTTTCCAGACAGGAGGTACAGTCATGAACCGGTTCGTCATCGCGGCATACGTAGAAAACAAATATGGCGTGCTTACGCGCGTGGCCAGTCTTTTCATGCGCAAGGGCTTCAACATTGACTCTCTCTCCGTCGGCGAGACGGAGGACCCTCGCTACTCCCGCATCACACTCACGGCCTCGGGCGACAACGCCACCCGGGACCAGATGGTCAGCCAGATGTACAAGCTGCACAACGTCCGGCATGTGCTCGTCATGGACGAGGACAACACGCTTGAGCGGGAGCTCATGTTCATCAAGGTGCGAAACACCCCCGAGAACCGCGCTGAGGTCATGGACGCCGCCTCCATCTACCGGGGCAAAATCGTGGACTACAGCACAAACACACTCTGTGTGGAGCTCACAGGCGACCCCGGCAAGATCTCGGCCTTCATCGAGCTGATGAAGCCGCTCGGCATCGTGGAGCTCTGCCGCACGGGCGTGATCGCGCTCGAGCGAAACCGAAGCATCACCGCTTAACATTATTCCGTTATCCAAAAATCTTATTATAAAAAGGAGACACCCATCATGAACAGAATCTTTTATCAGCAGGACTGCGATCTGCAGAAGCTCGCCGGCAAGACCGTTGCCATCATCGGCTACGGCTCTCAGGGCCACGCCCACGCGCTGAACCTCAAGGAGAGCGGCGTGAACGTGATCGTCGGTCTGTATGAGGGCAGCCGGAGCTGGGCGAAGGCCGAGGCGCAGGGTCTCACGGTTATGACCGCTGCCGAGGCCACCAAGGCCGCCGATATCATCATGATGCTCATTAACGACGAAAAGCAGGCCGCTCTGTATCAGGAGAGCATTGCGCCGAATCTCACCGAGGGCAAGACGCTGGGCTTCGCCCACGGCTTCAACATCCACTTCGGCTGCATCCAGCCGCCGAAGAACGTGAACGTGATCATGATCGCGCCCAAGGGCCCCGGCCACACCGTGCGCAGCGAGTATCAGGCCGGCCGCGGCGTGCCCTGCCTGATCGCCGTGGAGCAGGACGCCACGGGCGACGCCTGGGATCTGGGTCTGGCCTACGCGCTGGGCATCGGCGGCGCGAGAGCGGGCGTGCTGGAGACCACCTTCCGCACTGAGACCGAGACCGACCTCTTCGGCGAGCAGGCTGTGCTCTGCGGCGGCGTGTGCGCGCTGATGCAGGCCGGTTTTGAGACGCTGGTGGAGGCCGGCTATGACGTGCGCAACGCCTACTTCGAATGCATCCACGAGATGAAGCTGATCGTGGATCTGATCTATCAGAGCGGTTTTGCCGGCATGCGCTACTCCATCTCCAACACCGCCGAATACGGAGACTATATCACCGGCCCGAAGCTCATCACCGACGAGACCCGCAAGACCATGCGTCAGATTCTCGCCGACATTCAGGACGGCAGCTTCGCCAAGGACTTCCTGCTGGAAATGTCCGCCGGCAAGCAGGCGCACTTCCGCGCTCTGCGCAAGCTCGCCGCCGAGCACCCGGCCGAGATCGTCGGCGAAGAGGTCCGCAAGCTCTACAGCTGGAACGACGAGGAAAAGCTCATCAACAACTGACAGGAGAACGAACATATGGATATCAAGCACGGACCGCAAAACGCGCCGCACCGCAGCCTGTATCACGCGCTGGGCATCACTGCCGAGGAGCAGGAGCGCCCGATGGTCGGCATCGTGAGCTCGTATAACGAAATCGTTCCGGGCCATATGAATCTCGACAAAATCACCGAGGCCGTGCGCGTGGGCGTGGCCATGGCGGGCGGCACGCCCGTGGTCTTCCCTGCCATCGCCGTGTGCGACGGCATTGCCATGGGTCACGAGGGCATGAAATACTCCCTCGTGACGCGTGACCTCATCGCCGACTCCACCGAGGCCATGGCGCTGGCGCACGGGTTTGAGGCGCTCGTCATGGTCGCCAACTGCGACAAGAACGTGCCCGGTCTGCTCATGGCGGCAGCGCGCGTAAACGTGCCCACCGTGGTCGTCTCGGGCGGGCCGATGCTCGCCGGCAAGGTCGGCGGCGCGAAAACCAGCCTCTCGAGCATGTTTGAGGCGGTCGGTCAGTATAACGCCGGAAAGATCGACGACGAAAAGCTGCTGGAATATGAGTGCAAAACCTGCCCCAGCTGCGGCAGCTGCTCGGGCATGTACACGGCAAACTCCATGAACTGCCTCACCGAGGCGCTGGGCATGGGTCTGCCCGGAAACGGCACGATCCCCGCGGTTTATTCCGCGCGCATCGAGCTTGCCAAGCACGCGGGCATGGCCGTCATGGATCTCTGGCGGAAAAACATCCGTCCCCGCGACATCATGACCGAGGCCGCCATCCGCAACGCCCTCACCGTGGACATGGCGCTCGGCTGCTCCACCAACAGCATGCTCCACCTGCCCGCCATCGCGCATGAGTGCGGCGTGGAAATCGATCTCGACATTGCAAACGGCATCAGCGCAAGGACGCCGAATCTCTGCCATCTCGCGCCCGCCGGACGCACCTACATTGAGGAACTGGACGAGGCCGGCGGCGTGCGCGCCGTGATGGCGGAGCTGACAAAGAAAAACCTGCTGGACACCTCCTGCATGACGGTCACGGGCAAGACCGTGGCAGAGAATCTCGCCGGCGCGGTGAACCGCGACACGAACGTGATCCGCCCGGCGGAGGAGCCCTACAGCGAGACCGGCGGCATCGCCGTGCTCAAGGGCAGTCTCGCCCCGGAGGGCAGCGTGGTCAAGCGCTCCGCCGTTTTGCCGGAGATGCTCGTGCACGAGGGTCCCGCCAGAGTGTTTGACTCCGAGGAGGCGGCACAGGCCGCCATCAACGAGGGTCAGATCCACCCCGGCGACGTCGTGGTCATCCGCTACGAGGGGCCGAAGGGCGGCCCCGGTATGCGCGAGATGCTCAACCCCACCTCCGCCATCATGGGCATGGGGCTTGGAAACAGCGTGGCGCTCATCACGGACGGACGCTTCTCCGGTGCAACGCGCGGCGCCTGCATCGGCCACGTGAGTCCCGAGGCAGCCTCCGGCGGCCCGATCGGCGTGGTGCGCGAGGGCGACCGAATCCGCATCGACATCCCGGCAAACACAATCGATCTTCTGATTCCCGCCGAGGAGCTGCAGGCGCGGCTCGCCGCCTTCGAGCCGATGCGCAAGCCGCTCTCCGGCTATCTCAAGCGCTATGCTGCGCTCGTCTCGAGCGGCGCGAAGGGCGCGGTGCTGAACTGAGATGGATCGAAACACTTTAAACCAGCGGCTCGGCACGCTCGCGGTTTTCCGCGCGCTGCTCGATGACCCTGTGGTGGCGGCGCTGCGCGCCGTCCTCTCTGAGCCCACGGCAGAGCGCTATGCCGCTTTTGCCGCGGCGCTCTATGAGGCCAACGGCGGCGCGCTGGATGCACATCTGCTCCGGCTGTGCACCGAGAGCGAAAATGTCTGCGTGCGCATGGCCGCGCGCGGGCAGGCACTGCCGCCGCACCTGAAACAGTGTCTCACCGATGAGCTCGTCACACTGCAGGCGGCGTCTTCTCTCTCTCCTGCCGACCTGCAGGAGCCCATCGACGGCAATTTGCCCCTGCCGGGCTTCATCAAAACGGACACCGATCTCGCTGCCGCGTTTCAAAACCAGCTGGCACAGATCGGGAAGCTCGGCTTCGGCATTTTTGCGCGGCACACCATGTTCTCCCTCGGCGAGAACGGCGCGCTCACGCCGATTCCGCACCCGGATTCCATTCTGCCGGAGGATCTGGTGGACTATGAGCGCGAGCGCGGCATCGTGACGGACAATATCCGCGCCCTGCTTGCAGGCAGACCGGCAGCAAACATGCTTCTCACCGGCGACGCCGGCACCGGCAAATCCTCTACCGTGAAGGCCGTGGCAAATCTGCTCTCGGCAGAGGGGCTGCGTCTGGTGGAGCTGCGCCGCGACCAGCTCACCGCCCTGCCCGATCTGCTCGCCGCACTCGCGGAAAACCCGCTGAAATTCATTCTCTTCATCGATGATCTCTCCTTCCTCACAGACGACGAGAGCTTCAACGCACTCAAGGCCGCGCTGGAGGGCAATCTCTCCGCGCGCAGTCCGAACGTGGTCATCTGCGCCACGAGCAACCGGCGCCATCTGGTGAAGGAGCGGTTTTCCGACCGGGAGGGCGACGAGGTGCATCTCGGCGACACGCTGCAGGAGCTCAAGAGCCTCTCTGACCGGTTCGGCATTCACGTCACCTTCCAAAAACCGGACAAGGCCACCTATCTGCACATTGCCGAACAGCTCGCCCGCGACCGCGGGCTCCGGATCGACCCGGCCGTGCTGCACAGCGCGGCGGAGCGCGCCGCCCTCTCGCGCGGCGGGCGCAGCGCGAGACTGGCCAGCCAGGTAGTCGACCAGCTGCTGAGCAGACAGACATGACAAACACCCCGATTCGTTCACACAAATCGGGGTGTTTTCCTTTTTGGCATATTATTTTGCGGTGAAGATGATCAGGTGGGACAGGGCTCTGCCCTCGGTCACGCGGGCGCTGCCGCCCACATAGAGCGCAGCGGAGGCGCCGCCGTCAAGATTCATCGCGGTCTGGCAGCCGAGCGCCTGCATGATCTTGCCGAGACCCTGCAGATCGCAGTTGGCGGAGGCCATGACAACCGTGCCGTCCGATTTCACACCGATGCACATGCGCTTGGAGGCGCCGGAAATGACTCTCCCCTCGGTGTAGCCCTCGGCGGCATAAGTGGAGGTATTGCCGTAGACCTTGCCGTTTTTCACCACGGTGGGACCGCAGCAGAAGGCCATCTGAATATCCTGTACGGAGGAGCCGGTATAGCTGAGATTGAGACGGATCGTGTCCCCGGGCTTAGCGTCAGAATAGAGGGTATCCCAGGTATAGGGCGAGCTCTCATCACGGCGGAAGGCTGCGCAGAGGACAAATCCCTTTTCCGGAATGGTAATCGTCTGCGCTGTTTTGGAGTCGAGCGATTTGGTGACGACGCCGTTTTCATCGCACCAGACGGCGCACTTCATCTTGACCGGCACCGTGCTGCCGAACTCGCGGGTGAAGACCATGCGCGTGCTGTCGCCCTCGCCGAGGGCAAAGTTGCAGCCGACGTTGTCAAAGCGGTCGAGCTCCTCGTCGCCGCGCATGAGCACCGCCTCCTGATTGATGGACAGAAACTGCATGGAGGCGCGGCCCTGACTGTCCACAACGAAATAGCATTTTTCGCCGGCATGCGCATTATCAATGCGCAGCGCCTTCCCATTGCGCACGAAGGCGGACCAGGTGGTGAGATCCGAGGCATTATTGAAAAACGCGCCGTTGCAGGCTACCACCGCGCCGGTGCGCGAGACCATGGAGGGGACGCTCTCCGTGGCATAAAAGCGGTTCTGCGCGAGGACGATGCCGGCCTTATACGCCCGGGGGTCGAAGGACACGCCTGTGACGCTGTATCCGGCATAGGTGCCGGAGATGCTCTTGACGCCCGCAGAGGGGCTGACGGGCAGATCCTTCTGCGCCATGGGCGTGATGCCGAAGAGGACGCAGAGCACCTTCGCCGCCTCGGCGCGGGTCATGGTCTTGCTGCCCTGGAAGGTGCCGTCGTTATAGCCGCTGATGACGCCGGCCTGCTGGCAGAGGTAGACGCTCTCCTTTGCCCAGGATGGGATGGCCTTGTCATCGGAAAACGCCTTCTTCTCACCGGAGGGGCTGAGCTTCACGGCGCCGGACTTCTCGGCAAAGCGGGCGGCAAGCGTCGCGGCCTCGGCGCGGGTGACGTTCCGGTTCGGGCCGAAGGTGCCGTCGTTATAGCCGGAGGTGATCTCCTTCTCCGCAGCCCAGTTCACATAGGTCTCATACCAGGCGCCGGACTTCACGTCCGGAAACAGGTTTTTCCCGGCATAAGTCTTGAGCGTCGCCTCATCAGCGGCGAAGGCTGCGAGCATCTTCATCAGCTGCGCGCGGGTCAGATTGCTCTGGGGCTGGAAGGTGGTCGGCGTCATGCCATTGATGATGCCTTTCTCCACGAGCGCATAGACATAGGGCGCGAACCAGGCGCCGTTGTCCACATCGGTGAAGGTGGTCACCTTTGCCGCCTGCGCGGGGTTGATCGGCAGCAGAGCACAGAGCAGCACCACAGCCAGAAGCAGTGTGAGAATGCGTTTTTTCATTCTGTTTTCTCCTTTATTGGAATGCTACCAGATTACCAGATTGCGCGGAAAAACGCAATGCCGACGGCGAAACTGACATCGCAAAGCGCAAAAAAATCCCGGTCTGACCTCGCGCCGGACCGGGACAGGCTTAGTTTTTGCTGAGCAGCGCCTCCACCTGATCGCGCCGCTCGAAGAGCACGCAGCCGCCGGCGTGATCCTCCATGAGCACTTCTCCCTCCCGCAGCGCGGTGAACAGGCGCGAGCGAAGCGCCTCGCGCAGCCCGACCTCCTTCACGCTGCAGTCAGAATACGGGCTGAAGGGGCAGGGCTCGGCGCCGCCGTGGGAGTTGATATGGAAAAAGCCGCGGCCCGCCGCAAGACAGCCGCCGGAGCTCTTCTCATCCCCCGGGAAAGACACCAGCACCAGCTCGGTCAGCTCTTCCCTGCGCTGCGCGAGTGCGGCGCGCATCTGTTCGCGCTCGGCGTCTCCGGGGGCGAGATGCGCCGCCTCCTCCGTGACAGGAACGAACTCCACAAAGATGACCGCCCGCGCGCCGAGCGCATGCAGCCGCGCGAGATAGTCCCGGCTCGTGACCTCGGCGAGGTTCTCCGTCGTCACCGTGATGGAGCAGCCGAAGATCAGTCCCTTTTCGCGCATGGCAGCCATGGCGTCCATGAGCTTCTGATACACGCCCGCGCCGCGGCGCTCGTCCGTCGTCTGCTCGCCGCCCTCGATGGAGAAGATGGGGACGAGATTGCGATGGCGGTCGAAGAGCGAGAGATAGCGGTCATTCAATACCGTGCCGTTGGTGAAGATGGGAAAGAGGATGCCCGGGTGCTCTGCCGCGGCGTCCAGCACGTCCCGGCGAAACAGCGGCTCGCCGCCGGCAAGGAGAATGAAGCTGACGCCCAGCTCCTCCGCCTCGGCAAAAATGTCTCCCCACTCCTCGCCCGTGAGCTGCTGCACGGGCGGCGTGTCCACGCAGGCGTTGTTCGTGCGGGAATAGCACCCGGCGCAGTGGAGATTGCAGGCACTCGTGATGCTCGCAATGAGAAAGGCGGGGATGTGCTCCCCCGCCGCCTCGGCCTCGGCGCGTCTGCGGCTGGCGGCACGGCTCGCTTTCGCAAAGGAAGCCATGAACAGGCTCTCGCGCGGGTCCTTCAGCGTGGAACGCAGGGCGGATTTCACGACGTTTTCCACCCCGGCGGCGAGATACGCCTGAATGTCAAAGGCCTGGTCACTCACGGGAATCATCCTTTCAAATGGAAAATGTTAGCACAAGCATACCAGAACCGGCGGGGCAAAACAAGTGCTTTTAAACTTACCAGATGCGCAAAACAAGAGGCCGCAGGCAGCGGCCTCTTGTTTTGTTATCGATCTTCCTGATACTCCACCGGCAGGCCCTCGAGGTAGCGGCGGATCATGTCAAAGGCGTGGTTGGCGGCGGCGTGCTTGATGCGCTCGCGGCCCCACTTGTCCTTATACAGGCGGCGGACATACGTCCCCTCCGGAGCGGCGAGAGCGACAAAGACGGTGCCCACGGTGTGCACGCCGTCGTCCCCCGGGCCGGCGAGGCCGGTGAGACTGATGGCGAGATCCGTGCCCAGACGCGCGCGGCACTTTTCCGCCATCTGCACGGCGGTCTCATGGCTCACGGCGCCGAACTGCTCGAGGCATTCGGCATCCACACCGAGGAGCTTTTTCTTCATCTCATCGGTGTAGACGATGACGCCGCCGAGAAAGACGCCGGAGGCGCCGGGCGTGTTCGTCATAAGATCGCCCACAAGGCCGCCGGTGCAGCTCTCGGCCACGGAGATGGTCTTGCCGCTGCGGATGAGACTCTGCATGGCATAAGACTGAATGTTTTCGCTGTCGACGCCATAGGCAAACTCGCCCAGCTCATCGCGCACGCGCTGCACCCACGGGGCGATCATCGCCTCGGCCTCGGCTTTGGTGCGGGCCTTCGCCGTGACGCGCACGAGGCACTCTCCCTCCTTGGCATAGGGCGCGAGAGTCGGGTTCGTCATCTCATTCATCAGGTCGCGGAGCTGATACTCCATTGTGCCCTCGCCGATGCCGAAAATGCGCACATTGTGCGAGAGAATGAGACTGTCAGACCGCGCCTCGAGCAGGGGGCGCACCCGGTGCTCCAGCATGGGGCCGCACTCGAGCGGCGGGCCGGGCAGCATGATGACGAGACAGCCGTCCGCCTCGAAGGCGCAGCCCGGGGCGGTGCCCCAGTCGTTCACGAGAACGGTGCAGCCCTCCGGCAGCATGACCTGCTGGAGGTGATTCTCAGTCATATAGGTGTTGCGCTCTTTATAAAGGCCGCGCAGACGTGCCTCCTCTTCCTTGTTGAGCACCAGCTTCTTTCCGAAGGCCGCCGCCACGGTCTCCTTGGTGAGATCGTCGCACGTGGGGCCGAGGCCGCCGGTGGTAATGATCATGTCGGAGCGCTCCTTCGCGCGGCGCACGACCTCCTCGAGGCGGCCGGGATTGTCGCCCACTACGGTCTGCCAGAAAACGTTGATGCCAAACTCGCTCAAAAGCTGCGCGACGTCGGCGGCGTCGGTGTTGATGGTCTCGCCGAGTAGCAGCTCGGTGCCGACAGAAATAATCTCAGCATTCATGCAACATTTTTCCTTTCTCACTGCACAAGGCTCTCGGCAGAGTTCGCGGCTCGCAAGCCGCGAAGAAATGCAATCATTTTTGTGCCGGAACTTGTTTCGGTGCAAAAATACGTTTCGCGGAAGAGCTTTCGCTGTTATCGTGAACTGTGGTTCACAGCCCAACGAAAGCTCTGGAGTGCAGATCCCTTTCCGAAAGCTCCTCCGGAGCTTTCGGATCAGTTTCAGCATTCATAACCGATCTTGATCCTTTCAATACCCGCAATGGCTTCCTTTACCAATCCTTCTATATCCATCACGGACTCGACCTCCGCCACCTCGGCCACGGTCGGCCGGGTCTTGGGATGGCGGGGCGTGAAGACCGTGCAGCAGTCCTCATAGGGGAGGATCGACGTCTCAAACGTGCCGATCTTCCGCGCGTGGGCGATGATGTCCGTCTTGTCCATGCCGACCAGCGGCTGCAGGACGGGCATGGAAATGACGCTCTGCGTGGAGGCCATGGCCTCCATGGTCTGGCTTGCAACCTGACCGAGGTTTTCGCCGGTGACGATGGCCTTGCAGTCGTTGTGCAGGGCGATGTCCTCGGCAATGCGCATCATGAATCGGCGCATGATCAGCGTGAAATATTCCTCCGGACACTGGCGGCGAATCTCCTCCTGAATGTGCGTGAAGGGGACGATCTGCAGCGTCATGCGGCCGGTATAGGGCTCTAAAAGCTTCGCAAGGGAGATGACCTTTTCCTTTGCAAGCTCGGACGTGTACGGGAAGGAGAAGAAATGCACCGGCACGAGACGCACGCCGCGCTTGGCAATGAGATAGGTGCTCACGGGGCTGTCAATGCCGCCGGAGAGCAGCGTGACGGCGCTGCCGTTTGACCCGACGGGCATGCCGCCCGCACCGGGCTGGGGCTTTGCATGGACATAGGCCGCCATCTCGCGCACCTCGAGGTGGACGGTGAGCTCCGGGTCGTGCATTTCGGCATGGGCATTGGGATACGCCTCGGCAAGCAGACCGCCGACATACTGGCTGAGCTCAATGCTCGTGAGCGGAAAGCGCTTATCCGATCGCTTGGTCTCCACCTTGAAGGAGGACACGGAGAGCATGTCGTCTCGCAGATACTCGATCGCCTTCTGCGCGATGACGTCCTTATCCTTTTCGCAGGCGGCGGCGCGCGTTACGGTGGCGAAGCCGAAGACCTGCTTTGCGGCCTCAAGCGCCTCGTCGAGATCGGCGTCTTCCGCGCGCGCTTCCACATAAAACGTGGACTGGCGGCAGGAGACCTCAAACCGGCCGACATGCTTCAGGCGGCGGCGGAGGTTATTCATGAGCTTGTCTTCAAAAAAACGCTTGTTCAAACCCTTGAGAAACAGCTCACCGGGCTTGAGAAGTAGAATATCGTTCATAAATCTTGCAGATCCTTTCTGAAAATGAGGAATGAGGAATTTACGTGGATTCGCGCATGGTTTTTGTAATTGAAGACAGCAGTTTTCTCAATTCCTCGCAGTCCGCGTACATGGACAGATACATTTCTTCCGTTAAATACTCTGTTTCTTTCAAAAGAGAAAGCCAGTACAATGTTTCCACACATTCCTTAAAGGCAATATAGATTTTCGCAAGAAAATCTTTTCGACTGATTGCCGCTTCAGCTTCTGCAACATTGGCTCCAATGCTGGTTCCGCTTCTCAAAATCTGCTTGGACAACTCATATTCTTTTTTCTCTTTTTTCAGATAATTACTGAGCTTTACAACCCGCACCGCAAATTGCAGGCTCTTTTTCTGAATTGCCTGATGATTCACAGGAGGATTTCCCTCGCTGTCATTTCTCATTTCTAATTCCTCATTCCTAATTTAATCCAGGCCTTCATTCAAATCATAAGTCCTGTATTGAATCGCCTCGGCGAGGTGCTGAACCTCGATCTCGGCAGCGCCGTCGAGGTCCGCAATCGTGCGCGCGACGCGCAGGATGCGGTCATAGCTCCGGGCGGTGAGGCCCATGGCGTCAAAGGCCTGCCGCATGAGCGTTTCGCACGCGGGCGAGAGGCGGCAGTATTCGCGAAGCTCCTTGGGCCCCATGTGGGCGTTTTCGTCCGGGCCGTCGGCGCCGAAGCGCTCGCGCTGCACGGCACGGGCAGCATTCACCCGCGCGCGAATGGCGGCAGAGGACTCCCCTGCCGGCTGGTCGGCCAGCTCCTCATACTCCAATGACGGAACCTCGATGATGAGATCCATGCGGTCGAGCAGAGGGCCGGAGACACGGCTGTGGTAACGGCGAATCTCCCGCTCGGTGCAGCGGCAGCGCCCGGAGGGGTGGCCGAACCAGCCGCACTTACAGGGGTTCATGGCGCACACAAGCATAAACCGGCTCGGATACGTCACACTGCCGACGGCGCGGGATATGGTGACGACGCCGTCCTCCAGCGGCTGGCGCATCGTCTCGAGGACGCTGTTCGGAAACTCCGGCAGCTCGTCGAGAAAGAGAACGCCGTTGTGCGCAAGACTCATTTCGCCCGGCTTGAGCGCCGAGCCGCCGCCTGTCATGGCGACATTGGACACTGTATGGTGCGGCGCGCGGAAGGGCCGCGCGGCCACGATGGGGTTTTGCTGATCCGTGAGCCCGGCAACGGAGTGGATCTCCGTGGCTTCGAGCATCTCCATGCGGCTCATGGCCGGGAGAATGGAGGGAAGACGCTTGGCGAGCATGCTTTTGCCCGCGCCCGGCGGGCCAACAAGAAGCACATTGTGTCCGCCGGCGGCGGCCACCTCCAGCGCGCGCTTGACATTTTCCTGCGCCTTGACCTCGGCAAAGTCCAGCGGGAAGAATGCTTCCTCCGGGATCTCCGGCGCGGCAGCGGGGGCAATCTCCTGTTCGCCCCGCAGATGGGCCAGCAGCTGCTGAACTGTGCTCACGGGATAGACCGTGACGCCCTCGGCAAAGGCGGCCTCGGCGGCGTTTTCCGCCGGGACGAAGAGCTCCGTAATCCCGGCGCGCTCAGCGGCAAGCGCCATGGGCAGCACACCCGGCACAGGGCGCACCTCGCCGGCGAGACTCAGCTCACCCAGAAAGGCCATAGTGTCCGCCGGGCGGCGGATGATCTCCTCGGCGCTGATGATGCCGAGCAGGATCGGCAGATCGTAGCAGGTGCCGGCCTTGCGCTTGTCCGCCGGACCGAGATTGACCGTGACACGGCCGACGGGGAACTTCATGCCGTTACTCTTGATGGCGGCGCGGACCCGCTCGCGGGCCTCCTTCACCGCCGTGTCCGGCAGACCGACAATATCATAGTGCGGCAGACCGCTCGTGCAGTGGCACTCCACGCTCACGGCGTAGCCGCCCACACCCTGGCAGCCCAGGGATCGAATATGAGAGAGCATGGCTCCTCCTCTCTTCCGGTAAAAAAGCAAGAAATCAGGGCGGGCGAAGCCGCCCGCCCTGAACCATTCGGATCGCTCCGATTACACACCCAGAACCGAGCGCGTGGTGGCAGTCTCCGTCAGAACATCATCCGCCGAATCGGATCCCATCCAGACATTCACAATCGTCACAGACTGGCCAATAAGGCTCTTGACCTTGGCGTCAGAGATCGCCTTGCCGTCGAGCTGGGTGGATGCCTTTCCGTTCGCATGGATCTCCTTCAGCGTATGCTTGCGAACCATGGAGGTGCCGCTGACAGCATAGAATTCCTCGTCAATTGCGCCCCCCTCTTCGCCTGTGACAAGCATATACTGGCCGTCCATCTTAATCAGTGTGAGCATCTGACCGCTGGGATCGCCGCCCATCAGGGGGAAGCCGTCATAGAGCTTCTTGGCATTGCTGCCGTCCCAGGTCCAGATCTCGACCTTAGCAGCGTTCGGATTGCCGTTCGTCATCGTGTCTTCCCAAAGGAGCAGCTCGAGCGTGCCGTCATTGTTCAGATCGATCAGACGCACACAGGCGACGCCGGTCATCCACTGGCCGCCGACAAAAGCAGCTTTTCCGTAGGTCTTTTCGCGTTCGCGGACGATCTTCGCATACGCGCTGGTCATCCGGTAGTCGAGATACGGCTCATACATCTTCAGATCCGTATAGGTGCTCATAAAGTCGTTGCTCTTGGTCAGATCGCGATACAGGAACGTGACGATCTGCGCACGGGTGCAGCTGGCATTGGGAGAGAACGCCGCCACATCGGCGCCCGCGGTGACGCCGCGGCCGACTGCCCAGCAGACTGCCTCATAGTAATAGTTCGAGGGGTTCACATCCAGGAAGGAGTTGGCGCCGCGCGGTGTGGGCTCACTCTTATTGCGCCACAGGAATGTGACGACCTGACCGCGGGTGCAGTTGGCACTGGGGGAGAACGTCGTCTTGCTGGTGCCGGCCGTAATGCCGTGCTCCACTGCCCAGAGGACCGCTTTATAGTAATATGCGCCGCTCTTGACGTCCTTAAAGGGATTCTTGGTAGTCTTGGGATTCGGCTCGCCGTTGGCGCGCCAGAGGAATGTGACCACCTGCGCGCGAGTGCACGTTGCGCTCGGGCTGAAGGTCGTGGAAGTGGTGCCCGCGGTGATGTTTTTCTTCACCGCCCACTGCACGGCGTCATAATAATACGCGCTGCTCTTGACGTCTGTAAACTTCGCCGCAGACGCGCCAAAGGGCAGAATGCTCAGCATCATAATCAGGGCAAGAAGAAATGCGATCCGACTTTTCTTCATGTTGATTCTCCTTTCCGGACTTTTTGCTCGTGAAAGCAATTCACTTATTCTTCCGTCTCGCCGACGATGGCGATGTGCAGCTCGTCAAGCTGCTTTTGCTCGACGGTACCGGGCGCGGACATCATGACGTCCTGCGCGTTTTTGTTCATCGGGAAGGGAATGATCTCGCGGATGGAATCCTCGCCCGCGAGGAGCATGACCATGCGGTCCACGCCCGGGGCAATGCCCGCGTGGGGAGGCGCGCCGTAGCAGAAGGCGTTATACATGGCGGGAAACTTCTTCTTCACATCATCCTCGCCGAGGCGCACCATCTCAAAGGCCTTGACCATGATCTCGGGATCGTGGTTTCGCACGGCGCCGGAGGAGAGCTCCACGCCGTTGCACACGAGGTCATACTGGAAGGCGTAGATATCGAGCGGATCAACCTCGCCGCGCTCGGCCTTCTCGAGAATCTCCAGACCGCCGTTCGGCATGGAGAAGGGATTGTGGCAGAACTCAAGCTCGCCGGACTCCTCGCCGATCTCATACATCGGGAAATCAACGATCCAGCAGAACTCATAGCGCTCAACGTCCATATGACCGGGGACGGCGGCGCCGAGCATTTTGCGCAGGACGCCGGCGGTCTTCTGCGCGTCGCGGCGCTTGCCGGCCGTGACGCCGACGAAGCAGCCGGGCTTGAGCCCCAGCGCGGCGACGATCTCATCGTGCTTGGCCGTGAGGAACTTGGAGATGCCGCCGGCGAAATTGCCCTGCTCGTCCACCTTGAACCAATAGGGCTTCTGGCCGGCCTGCACCTCGACGTCGGCGCAGAGCTTGTCGACCGCCTTGCGCGCGAGGGCGCAGTCGGAAACGACGATGGCCTTGACCTCGGCGCCGTTCTGGAAGGGGGCAAACTCGCTGCCCGCGACGAGGGCGGTCATGTCCTGCACCTCAAGGTCGATGCGCAGGTCGGGCTTGTCGGAGCCGTAGCGCTCCATGGCCTCGTTGAACGGAATGCGCTTAAAGGGCGCTTCGGAGGCAATGTTATACTTGCCGTATTTGGCAAAGATGGGAGGCAGCACGTCCTCCAGGACGGAGAAGACATCGTCCTGATCGGCGAAGGCCATCTCCATATCGAGCTGGTAGAACTCGCCCGGGCTGCGGTCGCCGCGCGCGTCCTCATCGCGGAAGCAGGGGGCGATCTGGAAATAGCGGTCAAAGCCCGCGGTCATGAGCAGCTGTTTAAACTGCTGCGGTGCCTGCGGCAGCGCATAGAACTTGCCGGGGTGCTTGCGCGCGGGAACGAGATAGTCGCGCGCGCCCTCGGGGCTGGAGGCCGTGAGGATCGGCGTCGTAATCTCCAAAAAGCCGTGCTCGGTCATGGCCTGACGCAGAGCGGCGACGACGTTGCAGCGCAGAATGATGTTCTGCTTCACGGCGGGGTTTCTCAGATCGAGATAGCGGTATTTCAGGCGGTTGGCCTCGTCCGCCTCGCGGCTGCGGTTAATTTCAAAGGGCAGCTCATTGTAGCGGCAGCGACCGAGAATCTCAATCTTCTCGGGCACAACCTCAATGTCGCCGGTGGGGAGCTTGGGGTTTTTGCTGGCGCGCTCGCGCACAACACCCTCGACGGCGATGGTGCTCTCCTTGTTGAGAGGCTTGACGATTTTCATCATGTCCTCGGTTTCGATGACGACCTGCGTGGTGCCATAGAAATCGCGCAGGACCACGAACGCGAAGTTCTGGCCCACCTCGCGGACATTTTCCATCCAGCCGACGATGCGCACGTGCTCGCCGACATGGTCCATTCTCAGTTCGTTGCAGTTGTGGGTACGGTTTTGAAACATGGTCGATTACTTCTTTCTATCTTACTTCTTGGGATTGACAATATCACGCCAGTCCAGATCGCCTCTGGACAGACCGAGGATGAGCACCTCGGCGGTGGCGACGTTGCTCGCGAAGGGGATCTGCCGCTGGTCGCAAAGACGCGCCATGCGGTTAACCTCATCGAAGCCGGTCTCGTGGTCGGCGTCGGCAAAGAAGAGCACGAGATCAATCTCGTTATAGCTGATGCGGGCGTCGATCTGCTGGCAGCCCTGCGCAGAATGCAGATACATCTGAATGGGCAGCCCGGTCGCTTCGGCAATGAGCTTGCCGGTGGTGCTGGTGGAGCAGAGGTTGTGCTTGGCCAGAATGCCGCAGTAAGCGATGCAGAACTGAACCATAAGCTCCTTTTTCCGGTCATGGGCGATGAGGGCAATGTTCATTGTATAATCTCCTTCCTCTCAGTGGTACGGGTATCGGACAACTTTCCTTTACGGAAGAATGGACAGCTCAGGCTGAACCGAGAAGTCCACGGTTTTCACGGTGAAGTAGGCGTCGAGCAGCTCCTTGGCAATGGGCGCGATGTTCGCGCCGGCGGAGCCGCGCTCCACGACGACGGCGATGGCGATCTGCGGATCGTCATACGGCGCGTAGCAGATGAAGACGGCGTTATTGACCTTGTTGCCGCCGATCTGCGCGGTACCGGTCTTACAGGCGACGGGGATCGGGTATTCGCCGAAGGTCTTATAGGCAGAGCCCATGGGGTGATTGGCAACGAGGTACATGCCCTGCTGCACGGCCTGCCAGTTGTGCGCGTCAGACTCGACGACGCTGAGCACCTCGTGCTGCGCCTCGGCAATCTGCTCGGTATAGTCATAGCTGCGCACACTCTTGAGGATGCTCGCGCTGTGGCGGGTACCGCCGTTGGCAACGGTGGCGCAGTATTCGGCCAGCTGCAGCGGGCTGAACTGGCTGATGGACTGACCGATGGCGGCCTGCAGGCTGTCGCCGGCATACCAGCTGGCGCCCTCGAGCTTTTTCTTGCCCTCGGGCGAGGCCATGCGGCCGGTGTTTTCCGGGAGCTCCACGCCGGTGCGCTCGCCGAGACCGAAGGCGGCGGCGAACTTGTCCAGCGTCTCGATCTTCATGCGGTCGCCCATGGTGTAGAAGAAAATGTTGCACGAATCGCGGATCGCCTCGGTGACGTTGTCCGCCCCGTGCGCGCCGGGATAGACCCAGCAGGTCGGGGTATAGCCCGTGTCGGCATAGCGGGTGAAGGGGCCGTCGCAGGTAACATATTCGTCCGTACCGACGGCGCCGCTTGTCAGCGCGGCGATGGCCGTGCAGGGCTTGAAGGTGGAGCCGGGCTCATAAAGGCCCATGGTCGCGCGGTTATACATCGGGCCGGAGGAATCGGACGAGATGATCTCGTAGTTATCCCCCTCCCAGAGGGTGGTGAGATCAAACGTCGGATAGCTCGCCATGGCAAGCGGTTCGCCTGTTTTGACCTCGACGGCGACCAGCGCGCCCGCGGTGGCGACGTTGGGGTTTCCTTCCGCGTCGGCCCGGACGGCCATGATGCCGTTATAGAGCGCTCTTTCCGCTGCCTCCTGCAGATCGAGGTCGATCGTGAGGCTCACGTTGTTGCCGGGCTCGGGCTCGGTAGTGTAGGTGCGGCCGGTGATGGTGCCGGCGGCGTTTTTCGTGATGACGGCGACGCCGTCCTTCCCGTGGAGATACTGCTCAAAGGCGAGCTCCGCGCCGGCCTGACCGACGTCGGCGTCCATGGGATAGCCCTGCTTGCCGTAGACCTCATACTGCTCGGCGGTCATGGGCTTGACATAGCCGAGGATGTGCGGCGCGAGGGTGGTGTTATACTGCCGCTGATAGCTCGTCGTGACCTCGAAGCCGCGGAGGTTATTCTCCATCAGGGCGGAGATCAGATCCATGCTCGCGTTTTCGACGAACACATAGTCCACGGTGTTGATGATCGTGCGAACCTCGAGCTCGTAGCGCACACCGGCAATGATACGCATCTGCTCGGCAGTGTAGTTGTTGTTGATATTAAACCGCTGGCGGAACACGCTCATGAGATCGACAGCGGTCGCGTCGTCATCGAGCTTCGCGTCCTTGAGAAAGGCGTTGAGCAGCGTGCGCTGCAGGCCGGTCATCTCCGTGAACTCAAACGGCGGCGACATGGTGACGGGCAGATCATCGTTATACTCATCGCCCGCGTCCTTCACCAGCTGCACCATGCGCAGAATGGCGGCGTTGGGGTCGTCCTGCGCCTTGAGGTCGGTGTAGTTGAGCAGGAGGCTGTTGGCGCTCGTGTTCGAAACGAGCACGCGACCATACCGATCGAGGATGTTGCCGCGCGCGGCGCGCACGCGCTGCGTGGCGGTCACGCTGTTGAGGCTCTCCTCGTAGTAGGCATTGCCTTCGATGATCTGCAGTTTATAGATGGCCACGAAGAAGATCGCGAGCAGCGCCGCAAGCAGCAGCGCCATCGCCGCAATCCGCCCCGGGCGAATGGGTTTATCCATAGTCAAATTCCTTCCAGATGAAAAGAGAACGAATGAAAGGCCGAGCGGGAGAACCGGTCATCCCCGCGCTCACACCGCTCTTTCTCTCCGGTTCACTGCCTTGGAGATGAAATAAAACGGAATGGCGAACGGGAGACTCACGGCCGTCTGCTTCAGGCCGGTGAGGAGCAGGGGCGCGAGCGGCGTGCCGTGGAAGACCCAGAGGCGAAACAGCTGCGCAAACGCAGTGAGAAGCAGCGCGCCCAAGCAAAGGACGAGAAACGGGAAGATGCCCCGGTTCATCAGATGCTCCGAGAGCATGCCGCCGACATAGCCCAGCAGCGGCAGCAGGAAGAGAAAGAGCATCACCGTCTCGGGATAGCCCATATCGGCGAAGAAGCCGGCAAAGATGCCGAACACACCGCCCCAGATTGGGCCCCGGAACATGCCCACCGCCACCATCAGCGCCGGGAGCACGATCACGCGCACATCCCAGAGCCGAAGCCGGGCAAAGACCGTATTTTGCGCCAGCAGCGTCAGCGCCAGATACAGCGCCAGAAGCAGAACGCTCCGCAGCCGGTCTTTTCGAATGAGATCACGCCACATACCAAAAGTCCTTGTTACTCAACGATTTTGAAGTCTTTAATAATGAACACCTGCACAAGATTGGCCAGGTCGCAGGACGGCTGAAGCACGCCATAGGTCTCCTGACCGCCGGCGTCGGAGCGCACCTCGCTCACCGTGCCGACCACGAGACCGGACGGAAAAGCGCCGCCCTTGCCGGAGGTGAGAACCGTGTCGCCCTCAAAGAGGCTCACGCCCTCGGCGAGATAGCCGAGCTTGACGAAGCCCTCCTGCATGAGCGTATATTCGCCAACGACCATGCCGGTCGCGCCGGAGTTTGAGACATAGCCGCCGACATTCATATCCACATCGATGACCGTGCGCACGGTGGACCAGCCGGAGCCGACCTCTGTCACCTGACCGACGAGACTGCCGCTCTCGGTGATAACGCTGTCGCCCACCTCGATGCCGGACTCAGAGCCCTTGCTGATGGTCATGAGCGCAGACCAGTTGGACGCGCCGAAGCTGACAACCTTGGCAGACTCGAGGTCAAAGTCCGTGTGGCGCTGCGAAAAGCTCAGCAGCTGGCGCAGACGCTCGTTTTCCTCGAGCGCCTCCTGTCCCTCGCGGGCCTGGGTGAGCGCCTCGTCGAGCTGATTGCGCAGCGACTCGTTTTCCGCCTTGAGCTGGTCATAGCCATAGACAGAGCCGTACAGCCCCTCAAGGAAGCTCGCCACGGTGTGCGCCCCCTGCTGAAACGGCTCGCGCAGACGGCCCTCCAGATCCGTGAGGATCCCGGCGCGGCCGCGCAGCAGCAGACCTGCCACACCCACGATCAGCGCTACGATGAGCACCGCCGCAAGCAGGCGCGGGGCTGTTTTTCTTAAAAACACTTTCCAGTTCATCTTGATTTCATCAATCCTATATTCATCCTGTAGGGCGGGGACCTGTACCCCGCCTCGGCGGTCCACGGGCGGCCGCCCTGCGCGATTACATCAGAGCGATGCCCAGTTCCTTCAGCATCTCGCCCAGCCTGCACAGCGGCAGGCCGACAACGTTGAAATAGTCGCCGTCAATGCTCTCGACAAAGAGGGCGGCGCGGCCCTGAATGCCATAGGCCCCGGCCTTGTCCATCGGCTCGCCGGTGGCGATATAGGCGTCGATCTCGGCGTCCGTCAGCGTGCGGAAACGCACCTGCGTTCCCTCCGCGTCGGACAGAATGCTGCCGTCCCGGGAGACGGTGACGCCGGTATAGACCCAGTGGCTCCGGCCGGAAAGGGCGCGGAGCATCCGCTTTGCGTCCGCCGCGTCGTGCGGCTTGCCGAGAATCTCTCCGTCCGCGACCACGACCGTATCGGCGGCGATGACCACATCATCCGGCGAAGCGTCCGCCGCGATCTCAAGACACTTGGCGCGGGAGAGCCGCTTCGCGGTTTCCGCGCCGTTCAGGCCCGGAGCGGGGTGCTCCTCCCCCTGCGCGGGGCGCACCTCAAACGATACGCTGAGACCGGCCAGAAGCTCTCTCCGCCGGGGTGAGGCGGAGGCTAAAATAATTGCCATTTATTCGACTCCTCTGTAATACAGTCCTCTTGTCAGGCCATTGGGCTTATAGTCCGTCTGGCCGAGATAGCTCTTGGCGACAGCCACGCACTCGGCGGGCGTCTCGGTTGTGAAGAGGAGTCTCGCGCCCCAGAGTCCGGCCGTGCTGTAGTCATCCTGCTTGTCGCCCAGATAGAGCTTATAGGCGTTATAGATCACATTGCGGCACCCGAACGCACGCACCACCGGGAAGGCGCTGCCGCGGCGGTCCACCAGCTGGTTGGGAATGTGGCAGTTGCAGCGGCCGGCGCTGTTTTTGATCGTGCACTGCTCGGTAATCATGCACGGCAGGCGGCCATAGACGATCATCTCCGTGTCCACGCTCTTGGCGAGATCACGGATCTGCGCCATGCGCAGCTCGAACGACGCCGTGACGGAGAGCATGCCCGTGTGGCGGAGCATCTCCTCGGTGTGGGAGTTAAAGACATTGAGCCCGAAATCGCCGCGAATGCGCATGCCCGCCCTGCGCGCCGGAAGAATGTGACCGAGATTGCCGACAAGGGCCTCCTCCACGCCGTTTTCTGCGGCGACGCGGAGCATATCGTCAAGCTCCAGATTCTGGTCGTCCGTGATCACGCGCGGGAGCACGGCGACGATCTTCACGCCCCGGCGCTGGAACGGCTCCAGCCGCTCAGGCGCATCGCTGATAACCTCGACGGGAACATAGAGATAATCCGGCGCGAGCGCGGCGAGCTCCTCCGTGAGCTGCTCGGCAGAGAGCACCTGATAGATTCGCACGGGATCGGTCTGGTAATTGTGCCCCTCCGGCGGCGCGGGCGGTTCGAGACTGCGGCGCTCGGGATTTTTCGCGCGGGCCTCTTTGAGCTCGGTGATGAGGCGGCGGCGCAGATCGTTCACGGCACTTGCAGGCAGGAAGAGACCGGAGTCGGCCTTAACCTGAATGTCCAGCGCGTAGTAGGGCGTGCCGCCCGTTTTGGAAAACTGCTCGGCGAGACTCGCCTCCGTGAGCGAGGCGCGCAGCGCAGGCTCCGGCACCGGGCCGGAAACCACAGCGTGCACCCCGTCCACATCCTCGGCGGCCGCGCGGATGGGCTGACCGGCCTCAAGCACGACATAGAACTTCACGCCCAGACGGCGGCGCTCGCCCTCGCCATAGGCGCGGCGGGCGGAGGCAAAGAGCTTATCGGCGCTCTTATCGTCCGCGTCGCGGCGGCCGAGCATGTCCGGTCCCTTCTGGCCCAGGAAATAACCCTGGGTAAAGCCCTGACGGGAGAAGGCCGTCTCCAGCCGCTCCATCTCGCCGGCGGTGGGCCGGCGCTCATCCTGAATGCAGCGGGAATAGACATCCGTGACGACGGCGACGTATTCCGGGCGCTTCATCCGCCCTTCGATCTTGACGCAGGCCACCCCCGCGTCCTCCAGGGCGCGAAGATGATCCACGAGGCAGTTGTCCTTCAGGCTCAGCGGATATTCGTCCATCCGGCCGCCCATGGAATACTGCAGGCGGCAGGGCTGCGCGCACATGCCGCGGTTGCCGCTGCGCCGCCCGATGAGGGCGGACATGTAGCACTGTCCGGAGTAGCAGAAGCAGAGCGCACCGTGCACAAAGACCTCGGTCTCGATGCTGGCGTGGCGGGAGATCTCCCGAATCTGCTCCAGACTCAGCTCGCGCGAGAGCACCGCGCGCGTGCATCCGAGTTCCGCCGCGGCCTCGACCCCGGCGAGGTTATGGATGCTCATCTGCGTGCTGGCGTGCAGCGGCAGATCGGGCACGGCCTCGCGCAGCACACGCACCAGACCAAGATCCTGCACCAGAAGCGCGTCCGCCCCGTACTTGGAGGCCTTGCGCGCGAGGTCAATCACCGCATCCATCTCCCGGTCGGCGACGAGCGTGTTCATGGTGACATAGACCTTGCAGCCGCGAATATGGCAGTAGCGTACGGCCTTGATGAATTCTTCCTCTGTGAAGTTATTGGCGCCGCGGCGCGCGTTGTGCGCGCCGAAGCCGAGATAAACCGCGTCGGCCCCGTTCTGCACCGCAGCGATGACGGCGTCGGGACTTCCGGCGGGTGCAAGCAGTTCCAGCATAGCGACCCTCTATCATTTTGGTTCTGTGTCCCCGTCTGGGCACACTTCCAGAAATACAGTTTATTATATCACAAGTACCGCTATTGCTACAAGATAAAATTAATGATATAATTGTAAAACATTCTTCAACAAAGGATATCATCATGATTTCATCTGACTATACCCTCTCCCGGCCGGTGGCGGTGTCCATCCCGGCGGAGGAAATCGACAAGCTGCTGCGCGCCGGAGACGGACAGTGCGCGCTGGTATATCTTGCGCTGCAGCGCACCGGCGGCAGACCCCTGCGCCCGGGCGCGCTTGGGCTTACAGAGACGCAGCTGCGCGAGGCGATGGAAAAGCTCGCTGCGCTGGGGCTGGTCTCGTCCGGCCGCCGCGCACAGACCCCTTCGACTCCCCTGCCCGCGCCGGATGAGCTGCCGGAATACACGGCGGAGGATCTCGTGCGCCGCGTGCGGGAGGATCTGAATTTTCAGAGTCTTGTCGCCTTCACGGAGCAGTGTTTCGGCCGCAAGCTCACCACGCCCGAGACAAAAACGCTGCTCGGCATGCAGGACTATCTGGGTCTGCCCGTGGCGGTGCTGATGGAGCTTGTGACCTATGTGTTCGGGCGGTTTCGCGCCGAGAAGGGACCGGGGCGCAACCCGACCATGCGCATGATTGAGCGCGAAGCATATATCTGGGCGCGTGAGGAACTGCTGACACTGGAGCTCGCCGAGAGCTACATCGAGCGGCAGCGGCAGCGCGAGGCGCACACGGCGCAGCTGCTCGCGGCGCTGAACATTGACCGCGTGCCCTCCCCGTCGGAGAAGAAATATCTCGCTGCATGGGCGGAAATGGGCTTCGGCGCGGACGCCGTGCGCGAGGCCTATGACCGCACGACCATTGGCGCCGGCGGGCTCAAATGGGCCTATCTCAACAAGATTCTCCAGAGCTGGCACCAGCAGGGGCTGCACACGCTCGCCGAGATTGCCGAGGGCGATCCGCGCGGCGTGAAGCGCCGCGCCGCCGCGCCGGAGCAGGCGCCCAGCGCGCCGAGGAACGATCTGGCGCTGGCGGAGGAGCTGCTGCGCCGCCGCAAGAACGGAAAGGAGTGACCCGGCCATGGCACTGAACGGAACCTATCTCGCCCGCGCCCGCGAAGTTCTCCAGCACCGCCGCGAGGAAAACGAGCGTGAGCGCGAGCGCCGGGAACGAAAGCTCTATGTCAAGGTCCCGGAGGCGGCGCGCATCGACGCGGCACTCAAAGCGCAGATGCTCGAGCTTTTCGGCTACACGCTGCAGCACGGCACCGACCCCACGCCGGAGCTGCGCGCGCTGCAGGAGCGGAATCTCAAGCTGCAGGACGAGCGCACCGCGCTGCTGCAGAAAAGCGGCTTTCCCGCCGACTTTACGGACGGCGTTTTCACCTGCAGAGCCTGTAAGGACACCGGCTATCTCCCCGACGGCTCGATCTGCGAGTGTCTCATGGCGCTCTACAACGCCGAGACCACCCGCGATCTGAGCACGCTGCTCCAGACCGGGAACGAGGAATTTGACCGGTTTGATCTCTCGCTTTATGACGAGCCTTACCGCGCGCAGATGGCGCAGACGCTGCGCTTCTGCCGTCACTTTGCCGAGGACTTCACGCCCGGCGCGCCGAGTCTGCTGCTGCAGGGCGGCACGGGACTGGGCAAGACCTTCCTCTCCGGATGCATTGCGCGCACGGTCGCGGGCATGGGCTTCCGCGTGGCATATGAATCTGCCGCGGCGGCGCTCGGCGCATTTGAAACCGCGAAATTCCAGCGCTTTTCCGAAGCCGGCGAGCAGGCCGGCGCCAAGGTGGGGCAGTATCTCTCCTGCGATCTGATGATTCTCGATGATCTCGGCACGGAGATGATCTCCCCCTATTCCGTGAGCGCGCTCTATACGCTCATCAACACGCGCCTTGCGCGCGAAAAGACCACCATCATCTCCACCAACTGCACCGACGCCGATCTCAAGCGGAACTACACCCCGCAGATTCTCTCCCGGATCGAGGGCGAATATCTCGCCCTGCCCTTCGTGGGCCGGGACATCCGGCAGGTGAAGAAGGAACGGGGCATGTGAAGCATTGAAGAGTTAGGAGTGTAACAACCGATGCAGCATGAAATTACTTCATCCCGGCCTCTGTTGGACGAAAAGGGCAACATTGCGGAGCCCGGGTATGCAAAATCTCTCCTGCCGATCTATCGCCGGGCGGACGTGAAGGCCTCTCCCCTGCGCCTGAAGGAATGGGACTATTACTGCGTTAATAACGGAAAAATTGCCCTGTGTCTCACGATTGCGGACAACGGCTATATGGGCATGGACTCCATTTCTCTCATCAATCTTGAAGAGGGCTGGGAGATCACGACAAGCCCGATGCAGGCGCTCACGCGGGGAAAGAAAAATCTTCCGGAGACGAGCGTGCGCGGCGTCACCGCCGCGTCCGGCAAGGGCTACTATCTCCAGTTCACCGTGGAGGACGGAAAGCGCGTTCTGATCGCGCAGATGAAGAAGTTCGGCCCCGAGGGCTCGCTCTACGCCAAGGTGACGCTCACCGACGAGCCGGCGGAGTCCATGGTGATCGCAACGCCCTTTGACAAGGACGGCCATTTCTACTACAACCAGAAAATCAACTGCATGCGCGCCGAAGGCTTTGTGACCTACGGCTATCACAACACGACCTATGAATTCTCCCCGGCCGACAGCTTCGCCGTGCTCGACTGGGGCCGCGGCGTCTGGACCTATGACAACACGTGGTACTGGGGCAGCGCCTCCGGTCTCGCGGACGGCGTGCCCTTCGGCTTCAACATCGGCTACGGCTTCGGCGACACCTCCGCCGCGAGCGAAAACATGCTCTTTTATGACGGACGGGCGCACAAGTTAAACGGGGTACATTTCGGCATCCCGGGCGACGATGCGGGCAAGCCTGACTATCTCGCGCCGTGGAAGTTCACGAGCGACGACGGTCGCTTCGAGATGGACTTTACGCCGACGCTCGACCGAAAGAGCAAAACCGATTTCAAGGTGCTCATGAGCGACCAGCATCAGGTGTTCGGCCGGTTTACCGGCACGGCAGTGCTGGACGACGGCACGAAAATCACCGTGCAGGATCTGCCCGGCTTTGCCGAGAAAGTGCGCAATAAATGGTGAACGCAGACCTCTCTCACCGCCTGCAGCACCGGGGCGCCTGTCTCTGCGGCGGGTTTCTCGGCGGCTTCGCCCTGCTCGAGATTGCGGGCACGCTCGGCAACGCACAGACGATGAACCTCATCGAGCTTGTGCTCGCGCTGCTGGGCGGGGACTTTGTGCAGGTGCTGCTGCGGCTGATCGCCTTCGCGCTCTACTTCGCCGCGGCCATGCTCTTCGTCTGGGTGCGGGACGTCTCGCCCTGGAGCCCGAAGCCGGTTTCGCTCATCATCACGGCGCTCGCCGCCGTCGCCCTCGCGCTCATTCCGGCGAATGCGCCGACTGTCGTGCGCCTCTGGCCCATTTTTTTCGCCATGAGCTTTCAGTGGAATTCCTTCCCCGGGGCCTACGGTTATCAGAGCGCGAGCATCTTCTCCACGAACAACACCCGGCAGGTCGGGCTGAGTCTCGCGGAATATCTGATCGGACACGATGAAAAAAAGCTGCACAAGGCGCGGTTTTTCCTCGGGTCGCTCCTGTGCTTTCACATCGGCGTCGCCGCTGCGTGGTGCGCCGCGCGCTGGCTGGAGCGCTTCGCGCCGCTGGGCGTCTGGCCGCTGCTGATTTTGACGGCGGTCACGCTCCGAGCAGAACCGAAGGAGGTACACGCATGACCATTCGACCGGCAGCTGCCGCCGATCTCGACGCGGTAGCGGAGATCTATGACGCCATCCACACCGAAGAGGAGTCCGGACACGCCGAAATCGGCTGGGTGCGCGGCGTGTATCCCACGCGCGCGACCGCCGAGGCGTCGCTCCAAGTCGGCAGCCTTTATGTGCTGGAGGACGAGGGACAGATTTTCGCCGCGGCGAAGATCGACCACGAGCAGGTGGACCGCTACGCGCTGATCGACTGGACATTCCCGGCGGAGGACCGCGAGGTGCTCGTGCTGCACACGCTGGTGGTGCATCCTGGCGCTGCGCGAAAGGGATACGGCAGGGCGTTCGTCGCCTATTACGAGGCGGAAGCCAGACGGCGCGGCTGCCGCGCCCTGCGCCTCGACACGAACGAGAAAAACACCGCCGCAAGAAAACTATATGCCTCCCTCGGCTACCGCGAGGCAGGCGTCGTCCCATGTGTGTTCAACGGCATCCCGGACGTCAATCTGGTGTGTCTGGAAAAAAAGATATAAAAAACCCGAAGTCGGAGGCCAA
>JAZQDI010000081.1:0-11333 GCA_045546715.1 Oscillospiraceae bacterium
TGTCGCCCCGCTCCCAAAACGAAAGACCGCACCAAAAGGCGCTCTCTCGTTTTGAAGGGGATTGCACGAAAAGGACGTTTTCGACCCAAATACAATTTGGGGAAAGAAAACGTCCTTTTTTCGTGAGAGGAATTTCACGCCCAAACAAAGTGTGGGCGTGAAAATGAATTGATTTTTCTTCGCGGCTTCCGAGCCGCGAACTCTGCGAGGCCTGCGAATTCGTTATGGATCAAAATGAAAGTTTCCCTTTAAGGTTCATTTAGTGTTCGCGCCATATACTGACGTCAGAAACCGCAAGGGAGGCAGGAAAATGTCATATCAGGCAATCTTCAAACGATATGAAATCAAATACATGCTCACCCGGCAGCAGAAGGCTAGGCTCCTGCGCGCGATGGCCGAGCACATGGCGCTCGACGAGTATGGCCGGACCACGATCTGCAACCTCTACTTCGACACACCGAGCTACCGGCTGATCCGCCGGAGTCTGGAAAAGCCGGCCTACAAGGAAAAGCTGCGCGTGCGCAGCTACGGCACGGCGAAGGAGGACGGCCCGGTTTTCGTGGAGCTGAAGAAAAAATTTGAAGACGTGGTGTATAAGCGCCGCGTCTCCATGCCGAACCGGGAAGCGGCCGCGTGGCTGCGCGGCGAGGCACAGCCGAAAAAAACCGGGCAGATCACCCGCGAGATTGACTATGTGCGCGGGTATTACGACGAGCTGAAGCCGGTGGTCTTTCTCAGCTATGAGCGCGAGGCCTACTACTCCAGGGACGGGAGCGACTTTCGCGTGACGCTCGACGAGAACATTCTCTGCCGCGAAGATCATCTCTCGCTCACAGCCGGCGCCTGGGGCACGCCCCTGCTGCCGGAGGGCATGGTGCTTCTGGAGCTGAAAACGCCCGGCGGGCTTCCGCTCTGGATGACACAGTTTCTCACCCGGGAGCGCATTTACAAAACGTCCTTTTCCAAATACGGAACGGCGTATCAGACGCTGATTTTCCCGGAACATCAGCACAAGGAAGGAGAAAGAAAATATGCTTAATTCCATTTTCAGCGGTGTATTCGACAGCAGCACCACGGCGGTGATCGCCCCGGGCATGTTCCTGCTGTGCGTGGCGGTGTCGCTCGTGCTGGGGCTGCTGCTCGCGGGAGCTTACATGTACCGCTCCCGCTGCACGAAAAGCTTCGTCGCAACCGTCGCCATGCTGCCCGCCGTGGTCTGCGTGGTCATCATGATGGTCAACGGCAACATCGGCGCTGGCGTCGCCGTGGCGGGCGTGTTCGGTCTGGTCCGGTTCCGCTCCGTGCCCGGCACGGCAAAGGAGATCGGCATCATCTTCCTCGCCATGGGCGCGGGACTGATCGCCGGCATGGGCTATCTGGGCTATGCCGCGCTCTTCACCGTGATCATGTGCGCGGTGATGCTCATCTACAACGGGCTGAACCTCGGCATGAAGCACGCCGCGCTCTACAGAACCCTGCGCGTGACCATTCCGGAGGATCTGGACTACACAAACGTGTTTGATGACGCATTCGCTGAATATACCACAGCCTTCGAGCTGACGCAGGTCAAGACGACCAACATGGGCAGCCTCTTCCGGCTGACCTACGATATCACGCTGCGCACCGCCGCAGCGGAGAAGGCGCTGATCGACCAGCTTCGCTGCCGCAACGGCAATCTGGAGATCACCGTCTCCCGCCAGGAGACCGCAAACAACGAACTGTAAAGAAGGAGAACACCATGAAATACAAGAAATATAAAGTCCCCATCGCAGCAGCCATGCTCAGCGCCTTGCTGCTCGCGGGATGCGGCGCGCAGACACAGACGGACGCCGCCGGCTCCGCCGAAGCCGTGAAAGCTGCTCCCGTAACAGCGGAGAACACCATCACTCTTTCGGGCAGCGGCGCGAGCGCCGCAAGCGAAAACGTGACCGTGGACGGCAGCACCGTCACCATCACCGGCGCGGGCACTTATGAAATCAGCGGCACACTCTCTGACGGCATGATCATCGTGAGCGCCGGGGACGAGGACGACGTAAACCTCGTCTTAAACGGCGCAGATATCACGAGCGGCACCTCCGCCGCAATTTATGTGGCAAACTGCGGCGACGCGACCGTAACGCTCGCCGCCGGCAGCGAAAACAGCCTCTCCAACGGCGGCAGCTTCACCGCCATAGATGACAGCAGCATTGACGCCGTGATCTTCTCCAAAGAGGATCTGATCCTGACGGGCGACGGCAGTCTCACCATCACCTCCCCCGCAGGACACGGCGTGGTCTCCAAGGACGATCTCACCGTGGAGAGCGGTACCTATGTCATCACCGCGGCCTCACACGGCATGACCGGCAAGGATGAGCTGCTCATAAGCGGCGGCGATACAACGATCACGGCAGGCAAGGACGGTCTGCACGCGAAAAACGACGAGGACGACACGCTCGGCAATCTCACCATCTCCGGCGGCACCGTGAACATTACTGCCGAGGACGACGGCGTGCACGCCTCGGGCAATGCCGTGATCTCCGCCGGCACCGTAACCATCGCCGACAGCTATGAGGGCATCGAGGGCAGAACCATCACGATCGCCGGCGGCGCCATCACCGTGAACGCGGACGACGACGGACTCAACGCTGCCGGCGGCAGCGACGAGAGCGGCGCGCAGAGCTTCTTCGGCAGCAATCCCTTCGAGGCAGACGACAGCGCCTCCATCACCATCTCCGGCGGCACGCTGTATGTCAATGCGGACGGCGACGGCATCGACTCCAACGGCTCGATCACCATGACGGGCGGGCAGGTCTTCGTCTCCGGACCAACCAACTCCGGCAACGGCGCGCTGGACTACGGCACCGCCGCCAGCATCACCGGCGGCACGATCGTCGCCGCAGGCGCGAGCGGCATGGCCGAGAACTTCTCCAGCGCCGAAAATCAGGGCGTGATGCTCGTATCCACCGGCGCACAGAGCGCGGGCACCGCCGTTACACTCACGGACGAGAGCGGCGCGGAGCTCATCAGCTGGACGCCGGAAAAGGCCTATGAATGCGTCGTTATCAGCACGCCTGACGTGCAGCAGGGCGGCACCTACACGCTCACTGCCGGCAGCAGCTCCCAGACCGTGACCATGACCTCCGCCGTATATGGCGGAGGCATGGGCATGGGTCAGATGGGCGGTATGGGCGGCAGAGGCCAGATGGAGCAAGACAGCCAAATGAACGGTCAGATGCCGCAGAACGGCCAGATGGGAGGCGGCCCGCAGGGCGGCGGTATGCGCAGACCGTGACAAATCCATTTCTCTGTGGTAGAATAATTTTACCAAACTGAGATGGAGGGATTTCCATGAAAAACTTGACCACTGCTTTCGGCAAGCCCATCTGCGTCGGACTGTACGGTGTGGGCGCGTTTCTCGCGGCGAAGAAAAAGCCGCTCCCCCTGCTGATTCTCGCCGCCACGCACGGTGCGGAATATCTGCTGATCGGCCGCAAGGTCGCCGCGGACGCCGGTCTCGGGAAGGCGGAAGGTCTCGCCCAGTGCCTGAGCTTCGGCTTCACATGGTGGCTGCCGATTAAAAAAGGCTGGTAAAGACCAGCAAAAAATGAGAGCCTGCGATTGCAGGCTCTCATTTTTCATGCGGGCGGCCGAATTCATTTCGTCTCCATCTGCCACTGAATGAGCTGGTGCAGCACGCTCTGCAGCTGCTCGCCGCGGGCTGTGACGGCGTATTCCACGCGTACCGGCACCTCCAGATATTCCTGCCGGGTAATCAGCCCGTCGCGCTCAAGCTCCTTGAGCGACTTTGCCAGCATGGTGTTGGACACGCCGCGCATTTTGCGCAGCAGATCGTTATACCGCGTCGGCCCGTCCGCCAGAAGGGAGCAGAGAATCGGGATCTTCCACTTTCCGCCGAGGATATCCATCACCTGACGCAGCACACAGGCGTCCATGCAGGGGCAGAGCGCGGCCGCTTTCTTGTCCATGTGATCACTCCGTTTTTTCTTACTTGCTCAACAATTTTTCCATAATTGACAGTGTCGGATTCTCTGACTAATATAATAGCAGAAGCGTAAAACTTTGTAAATTCTAAAATAAGAGCTAATCTGAAAGGAGTACTTATCATGACAGACGCTGTGAAGAAGGTATTTGAGGACAATCCCTGGTTTCTGGCCACGTTTGACGAAGAGCCCAACGTGGTTCCCGTGGGCTTCAAGTGCGTCGGCGCGGACGGCAAGTTCTACATCGGCGCGGTTCTGCTCGACACGACGCTCAAAAACATTGAGAAAAACGGCAAAATTGCCATCGCTGCCGCAGCAGGCGCCGAGTCCTATCAGGTGAAGGGCACGGCAGAGTTCCTGACCGAGGGCGAGATGTTTGATTACTTCGAGAAGCTCACCGTGGACACCTTCGGCGGCGCGCTGCACGCCAAGTGCACCGTGGCCGTGACGCCGGAGAAGCTCATTGTCGCAAGCCCGAACGGCGACAACCGCAAGGAGCTGGCGCTGTAAATCCATCCGATCAAAAAAGGAGTCTCTCACGAGACTCCTTTTTTTGTTTTGCCCCCTTGCCTGCAAATCAAAAACCGTGTATGCTGTATGCGTGAAAACAACTGGGAGGGGTTTCGATGAAAAAACGCTTTCTGTGTCTGCTGCTGGCACTGGTCATTGCGCTCGGTCTGCTGCCTTTCGCGGCGCTCGCCGCGCCGGAGGATCTGCGCGCGTATGTGCCCGTGCTGGAAAAGGCGATCAACGCCGGTGACCACACCGAGCACTACGGAGAAGCCATGTTTTACGATCTGGACGATCAGGCGCCGCGGGAGATGATTCTCGTGCATTGTCCGGAGGACGAGGCACATGCTGTGCTGGAGGTCTATGCCATCCGCGACGGCAAGGCCGAGTCGCTTTTGAGCACGCCGCTGTTCGTCATGGCCGGAGCCAACACCGGCACGGTCAGCGTGGGCGAATTTGAAAACCGGCCCATTCTGGCGGCTGAGACCACCGCTACGGAGCCGGGGGAGAACACCGTCACCGTGACGGGCGGATTTAAGTGCTTCGTGATGAAGAACGGCAAGGTGGATATCTATGAGTCCGCAGCATATAACGAAGTGCTCGACGTCTCTGACAAAGCGCCGGAGGACCCGGTGATCTACGAAAAGAGTGACAGCGTGATCCAGGGCGAGTGGCACAGCTATGTGGACTATCTCGACTGGCGACATTCCTTTGTGCTGCTGGCAACGAACAACGGCTTTACCGGCTCGGACTGGGACGATGACGCAGCGCCGCTTATGGATGCGCGCGCCTACTGCGCCTTTGGATTTTGGGATGTGCCCGTCGGCAGCTGGTTTGCCGAGAGCGTGCGCTGGGCAGCGGGCAAGGACATTGCCTCCGGCACCGGGCAGGACTGCTTCACCCCGAACGGCGAGTGCACCCGCGCGCAGTTCGTGACCTTCCTGTGGCGGGCAAAGGGGCAGCCGAAGGCAAAAACGGAGAGCAAATTTTCCGACGTGGCTAAGAGCGCCTATTATGCCGACGCGGTGGCATGGGCCGTGAGCGAGGGCATCACGCAGGGCGTGGGCAGCGGTCGGTTTGACCCCAACGGAAAGCTCACGCGCGCGCAGGTAGTCACCTTCCTGCACCGGCTGGCAGGCTCCCCGAAGGCGGGCAGTGCCGCGAAGTTTTCGGATGTGCCGGGCAGCGCTTATTATGCCGGTGCGGTCGCCTGGGCCGTGGAAAAGGGCGTCACGCAGGGCATGAGCAAGACGAGCTTTGCCCCGGGCAGCACCTGCACTCGCGCGCAGGCGGTGACGTTTTTGTACCGGCAATTGGGGAAATAAGCCGCTTGCCGTTCTGTAGGGACGACCATCGGTCGTCCGCCCCTACGAATCAGCCTCGCAGAGTTCACGGCTCGCAAGCCGCGAATGAATTCAAAATCGTTATTGCCGGAGCTCTGCCCCGGCAATAACACCCTGAGACTTGCGATAAGCGAGTCCTCGCACCGTCGTCAAAACGGGCTTGCTCCATTCCGCCGCCTGGATGCCGTCTTCATATCCGCGCCCCCGTTTTTCCTCTTCAAATCAAAGCAAGGGCTTTGATTTGGTAAGGAGCCGCAGCGGAATGAGTGAGCTTTCGTGTAAAACACGGAAGTGAGGGATATGGAGCTTGTGGCGACGCGGCGATGGAGCGCGAGTAATAACTAAAAAAGATCCTGTCTTACGACAGGATCTTTTTTAGTATGCGACGCCCCAGTAGATCATATGCCTGGCGGGCTTTCCGCAGCAGGCGCAGGTTTCACCCAGATTCTCCTGCTCGAAGGGGATGCAGCGGCTGGACATGCCGGCCTTCTCCTTCATATCCAGCTCGCACTGGAGGTCTCCGCACCACATGGTCTTGATGAAGCCGCCGTTTTTCTCCTGCAGCTCCTTGGCCTCTTCAAGAGAGTGCGCCTCGAAAATGTGGCTGTCAAGATTGGCCTTCGCCTTGTCGAACAGGCCCTGCTGCACCGCGTCAAGCAACGCGGGGACAGCGGTTTCGATCTCGTCAAGAGAGACGGTGACCTTCTCACCGTTGTCGCGCCGGGCGGCAACGCACTGGCCCTGCTCCATATCGCGCGGGCCGATCTCGATGCGAAGGGGCACGCCCTTCATCTCCCAGTTGGCAAACTTCCAGCCGGGGCTGTTATCAGAGAAATCGCCCTTCACGCGCAGACCGGCCGCCTTCAGGCGGGCGACCAGCTCCTCAGCCTTCTCAGTCACGCCGGGCTTGTGCGCGGCGATGGGCAGAACAATGACCTGAATGGGAGCGATATGCGGCGGCAGAACGAGACCGTTATTGTCGCCATGGGTCATAATCAGACCGCCGATGACGCGGGTGGACATGCCCCAGCTGGTCTCGTGCGGCGCGACGAGCTTGTTTTCCTTATCGGTATAGGCAATGTCAAACGCCTTGGCAAAGCCGTCTCCGAAATAGTGGCTGGTGCCGCTCTGCAGCGCCTTGTGGTCGTGCATCATGCACTCGACGGTGTAGGTGTTCACCGCGCCGGCAAACTTCTCCTTGTCGGTCTTGTTGCCGCGGATCACAGGCATAGCGAGGTCCTTCTCCAGCGTGTCGGCATAAATCTCGAGCATCTGCAGCGTCTCCTTGCGCGCTTCGGCCTCGGTGGCGTGGAGCGTGTGGCCCTCCTGCCAGAGAAACTCGCGGCCGCGCAGGAAGGGACGGGTCGTCTTTTCCCAGCGCATGACGCTGCACCACTGGTTGTAAAGGCAGGGCAGATCGCGCCAGCTGTGGACAATGTGGCTCCAGTGCTCGCAAAAGAGCGTCTCGCTCGTGGGGCGCACGCACAGGCGCTCCGGCAGTTCCTCGCTTCCGCCCATGGTGACCCATGCGCACTCGGGGGCAAAGCCCTCGACGTGGTCCTTCTCCTTCTGCAGGAGGCTCTCGGGAATGAGCATCGGCATGGACACGTTTTCATGGCCGGTGTCCTTAAACTTCCCGTCCAGAATCTTCTGAATATTCTCCCAGATGGCATAGCCATAGGGACGCAGGATGAACATGCCCTTTACACCGGAATAATCCACCAGCTCCGCCTTGGTGCACACATCGGTGAACCACTGGGCAAAGTCCACCTCCATATCGGTGATCTGTTCCACCTTTTTTTCTTTCGCCATATCAAAAATGCTCCTTTTTATATTTAAGTACGGTAACTGAATTATTCTATTCAATTCGTCATGCGTTGTCAAGCATTCTGCCTTTCATTTCCCGAAAACGACACCACTTTTCACTTTTTCGTCATATTTTTTCATTTTTACTCTTGACCCGGGGGCATTCCTGCAATATAATACCCGTGAACGTGTTGATTCGCGTCTCAATGGAGGTGACACCTATCAATCGACAGAGTTATATGGCGGAGGTCGCGAACCTGCTTGCGCTCATCACGGATGACGATACCCGCGAGCGCCTGATCGCGCAGATGGAGCAGATGTTTGACTCCGCAGAAGATGAAGCAAAGCTGATCGAACAGATCGGCAGTCCTACAAAAGTAGCCGTGGCGCTGATCCGCTATGCGGACAAGAAGCGCGGCGCGTCTCCCGCGCAGGTTGTGGCGGAAGCAATCAGCGTCGAGCCGGTCACGGAATTGATGGAAGAGGCCGCAGCGAACGCCGAAGCGCCGGAAGCGGGCGAGATGCCCGAGCTGGCGTTTGAAGATACGGCGGAGTATGCCGACGAGCCCGCGGAAGCCGCGGAGGACGTGATTCTTCCCGAAGAGGATGCGGCTGTCCCCGAGCGCCTGGAGGGCGCCTTTGAGGAAGCTCCGGTATTTGAGGAGATCGAAGCGTCCGGTTTCGCGGAGGAAGTTGAGGGCGAGGCCGCAGCGGTCGAGGAAGCGTTTCTCCCCGTCTCTGAGGAAGCGGCAGATACCGGCTTCTTTGAGGAAGTCACGGAGGCTTCCGAGGACGACGGCTTTACTGCCGTGACCGATGAAATCGCGGCGGATGAGGAGCTGAATGCCGTACCCGTCGAGCTGGAAGACGTGACGGATTCGTTTGACGAATTGCCGGAGTCTGTCCCTGCTGTGGACGAGGCTCTGGTTCAGGCTGTGGCGGCGGAGGCTGCTGAGGCTTTCGGCGATTTCCCGGCCGAAGATGACGCCTTCTTCCAGGAGGTTTCCGCTGATCTGCCCGAGCAGGAGGAAGATCCCGCTCTGGAGCTGGCAGAGGAGCTCTTCGGCGACGCGAAGCCCATCCCGCCCTCTGCTTCCGGCAAAGCCAGCAGACCGATTGACTCTGAGCCCGAAGTCGAGCTCGTCACGGTCGGATGGAAGGCATTTTTGTATTTCCTGATCCCCGGTCTGGTACCGGGTCTGCCCGTGTTCCTGGTTCTTTTCGCGCTGAGTCTGGTCTTCCTGGCCATCGGCGTGGCAGCCATCGGCTGCTCTGTGGTCGTGTTCATGTCCGCTTTCATCGGCTTCACCGTCGTGGCAGATATGCTTCTGCTCATCGGCGCAGGCGCCGCTCTGTTCGCAGTCGCCATGGTGCTGATGTGGTTCGCCATCTGGTTCCTGGTGCAGGTCTGCTTCGGTTGGGTGCGTCTGATTAACCGCGGCGGAATCCGTTTCAGCCGTAAGGAGGTGGTGGTAGAATGAGAAAAGCATGGAAAATCATTCTGATCACCGCCCTGTGCATTCTGATTCTGGGCGAACTGATTCTGGGCGTCGGTCTGCTGTCCGGCGGCAGCCCCGAGCGCGTCTGGGACAAGGCTTATGATCACTACAACATCAAGGCCGCGATCGAAATGTGGAACGATTCTGTAGAAAAAGGCACGCTGAAGGATATCTCTGACGCCTTCTCCTTTGACTTCCCAACGTTCGACATTGTGGAGGAAACCCCGGCCCCCACGGCCACGCCGAAACCGACGGCAACGCCCAAGCCCACCGCGACGCCCGCTCCCTCGGCGGAAGTCTCCGCTGAGCCTACGGCGAGCGCAAATCCCTGATACATTAACCGGCATCGCAGCAATGTGATGCCGGTTTTTCGTCATTCATTCACGTTTTATTAACAAACGTGCGCGGAAGTCGGATTAAAATATGATACAGGAAATCCCAAAATAATAAGGAGGAATGAACCATGGCCGGTACCATCAGTATGGACAAAGCAAAAGAGGCTCTGAATACCTTCAAGGAGCAGGCCGAGGAGCTGCTGAAAAACAAGCCGAAGCTCGAGCAGCTGCTGCAGCAGGCGGAGGAAAAGGTCAAGGACGTGCCCGGCGTGGGCGACGCGCTCTCGAAATTCCCGCTCATGATCTCCATGATCCGCGCATACATCACCAAGGAATACACGGAGGTATCCGTGAAGGTGATCGTCACGATGATTTGCGCGCTGATTTATCTGCTCAGCGGCAACGATCTGATTCCGGACAGCAAGCCCGTGATCGGCATGGTGGACGACGTGGCCGTCATCGTCGCAGCCTTCGCCATGGTGAACCCGGAGCTCGAGGCCTATGCCAAATGGCGCGAGGAAAACGGCAAAGAGAAGGAATAAAACACATCCGAACAAAAAAACACCCCCTCGGGGGTGTTTTTTTGCTGGTTTATATCGTATCCGCTAGGGCCTGGAGCTTGCCGAAAAACTCCAGAACGAATTTTTTAAATTCCCGGGTGCTCACGGTCTCGGGGCGATACTTGTTATAGCTCAGACCGACGGTTCCGAAGCAGCGGTCCGTGAGCGTTTTGCGGCAATACTGCCCAATGAGCGGGTCGCGCGTATGGATGATGGACATGAAGGCGATGCCGATTTTGTCCACGAGCACGGCGCGCTGCTGGAGGTCCATGTCGTTCGTCTCATAAACAACGTTCGGCGTGAGGCCGTGACTGGCAAAGATGGCGTCGATCGTGTCGCGCATGCCGGAACCCTTGGGCGCAATGACAATCGGATACGGCGCGATTTCCTCGAGCGTGACAAACTCCTTCTCAAACAGAGGATGATCCGGCGGCACCATGATGCTGCCCGTGTCCTTCAGGACGGTGACAGTCTCGATCATGCGCGACTCCTCCCCCGTGATGGGCGGCAGAGCGATGGCAAAATCGGCCTTGTTTGTATTCAGCAGCTCGATGATATCCGAGCGGCGGGCATAGGTTTCAGACAGGACGCTCTGCGGATACTGCGCCATGAAGGCGCTGTTGAGCGCGCTGAGATAGCCGGCGTTGTTATACAGCAGCGTCGTGGTAAACTCCGCCTGCTCCTGCATGGCGGCCATGTCCTCGGTCAGGCGGTCGAGACGGTCGAGAATGTCCCGCGCATGGCGATAGAAATATTCGCCGTTGGGATTGAGGGAAACACGGCGCTTTTCCAGATCAAAAAGCTTGGTGCCCAGCTCATCCTCCAGTCGGTGGATTACCTTGGTGACGAACGGCTGCGAGACGCAGAGCGTGTCCGCCGCGCGATCTGGTCACAGGGAGGCCGGTTCCGACCGGCCTTTCCGGCGGCGTGACGCCGCTGGGAACCGCGGCAGAGGCGCTCGGAGCAGCGGTCATTGCCGGAATCTGGGGAATTGGCACGCAAAACGCACTCGCCGCGCTCATCGTGTTCGCAGCTGGATTTTTCGGCGCGATGGCCGACAGTGTGTATGGCTCGCGGCTGCAGGTGAAATACCGCTGCGCGGCCTGCGGCGGTCTCACAGAGCGGGAAGTCCACTGCGGTCTTCCGGCAGAACGCTTCTCCGGATATCGCCGCATCAACAATGACACCGTGAATCTCATGAGCAATCTCACGGCCGCGATTCTCGCCCTGATTCTTTCCATTGTGTAACAGGCGCTTTGGCGCTGTTGCGATCTGAAATCCAAAGAGCCGTCCCGGCAGT
>JAZQDI010000082.1:0-9786 GCA_045546715.1 Oscillospiraceae bacterium
TTTGTTTCCGATCCGGTCGAGGGGCTTTTTCAGCAGCACATAGAGCAGCAGATACAAAATGAATCCATAGCCAACTCCGGCAATGAGATCCAGAACGGAATGCTGCTTGACAAAAACGGTGGAGACGCTGATCGCGATGCCCCAGAGGACAAGAAACCAGCGCCCGCGGCGAAACTCCTCTCCGTCAAACGCGGCAACCATCACACCGATGCACCCCACGACGTGCATGCTCGGGAGCACGTTCGTCGGTGTGTCGGCGCCGTAAATCGCGGCGACAAGAAACTCCGAAAGATTCTGCGGCTGGGAAAGATCGGCGCGAAGCAGCTGGCAGTTCGGAAGCAACATGCAGAACAGCAGCGAACCGGAAAAGCCCAAAATGATAAAGAGCGCATACCGTGTAAAGGCGGGGCCGTCCTCTTTCACGAGGAAGATGATCGCCGGGACAAGCAGATACACATACCATGTGATATACGGGAAAATGAATCCAGGCAGAAACGGGATCTGATCGTCAATGGGCAGGTAGCTCACAAAACAGCCGTCCGTGGAGGCAAGATGATATTCCTGCAGGAAAAACCAGACCAGATAGACCGGCAGGTAGAGAAACAGCAGCATATAAGGGTGTTCGCGGGTGTAGGTTCGGAAGGAGAACTTTCCGGTCCGCAGTTCCTCAAGGCGCTTGTTGAGCTCCTCCTGCATCTGCAGCAGCTCCTGCTGCAGGTCGTGAAGATTCCCCTGCAGATTTTCCTGCAGGTCATGTCGATGATCCGTGTTTGGCATAACAGTCTCCTTTAACAGGTTGCTTCGGCGGTCTCGCGCTGCTCCAGCAGATAGAGCCGCCATGTGGCGAGCAAAATCTCCCCGTCGTCTCCCCCGCCGCCGGGCGCCATCTGGCGCAGATAGGACTTCCAGTCCGTGCGCTCCAGCAGTGCGCCGAGAGACGCTGCCTGCGCCACGGCAGGCGCAGCATCATCGCGCAGCAGCTCGTCGCGCAGAGCGGGCAGGAGCGTTTCGAGATCATAGAGATCCTCGTGGGGATAGTCCAGCAGCTGCATAAAGTATTCCAGCGCCTGAATCGAGAGCGATAGCAGGTCGCCGTCCCGCCGCGCAAAGAGCTGGTCAGACAGGCGGTCGTCTCCGGACATATGAACCAGTACGCTCTGCACCGCCGATTCTGCAGGCGCGAGATCCCGACGCAGGAGCCAGAGCAGATAGGCGCGCGCAGCGTCCAGCAAAAATGCCTCGCCCTCCGGGCGGAAGGAGTAGCGTACGCCGAGGTGGCGGTCGAAGGCGCGCATCGTGTCCATATAACCGAGACGGAAGTTGCGCGAGAGCACATCCGGCGAAAAATCCAGAAACGGACCAAGCGGTCTGGACGGCGCAATGCGCTTGACGAGCGGATGGTGCGGATAGTTTTTGTCGAAGGCGTCCGGCTTGAGCGCCACGGCGATAACCTGATCCGCGCCGAGACGAAACGCCGTGCCGATCGGGAGATTGTCGGCATAACCTCCGTCGATGTAATTCTGCCCCTCGATCTCGCAGAGTGGAAACACCGGAAAGCACGAGGAAGACGCGAGCAGCCACGGCTCGACCGCACCCGGCTCCATGTCCGATTTGCAAGCCTCCACCATCTGCAGAGAGGGAAACCGCGCCGTCACGGCGGCGTAGTCCACCGGGGAGGCGAAAAACGCAGTCTCGTCAAATTCCTTATGAATCAGCGCCTGATAGGGAGTGATGTCCGCGCCGCGGGAGGCTGCGAACTCCTTCGCCGCCTGCAGAAGCTGATCACGATTTTCAAAGTAATAGTCCATGTCGTGCTTGAGGTTGATGCCATGGGCCATAATGTCCTCCACCGTGACGGTGCTCCAGAGGCGCTCAGCGCGCTCATAATCGCCCTGCACCATGAGCGCGCCGTTGATCGCGCCGATGCTCGTGCCGGTGACAATATCATATTCAATTCCAAGCTCCCGCAGCGCCTTCCAGAATCCGGCCTGATAAGAGCCTTTGGAGCCGCCGCCCGCAAGGGCAATGCCTAATTTCATTTTAGATCCTTCTTTCCAATTGGAAATAACAGTGTAATCCCCGACGAAGGAAATGTCAATTGACAGGACAACGAAAATTCTGTATGCTGAAAGTATCTTCTGGTTCCGAGGTAACAATTATGATAAAAGAGAAATTCTCATTCCCTTCCGCAGCGGGAGGCTGCAGGATCGAGGCAGTTCGCTTTTTGCCGGACGACGGAAAAGTGCGCGGCACGCTGCAGCTGCTGCACGGCATGCAGGAGCACATCGGCCGGTATGACGGCATGGCGGAGTTTTTCACATCCCGCGGCTGGGCGGTTTACGGACACAGCCATATCGGCCACGGGCACAGCACAAACGAGCAGTATCCGCTCGGCTATTTTGGACGCAAAAACGCGGAAGGCCGCGTCTTCCGCGCAGACGCGAGAGCGGTACATAACCGGGCAAAAGAAGACTTTCCGGATCTGCCGATGGTGCTCTTTGGCTATTCGATGGGCTCTTTCGTCTGCAGGCACTGTCTCGCGGACTTCGGAGACGAGCTCTCCGCCGCTGTGGTCTGCGCCACAGGCAACGGCGACAAGGCGCTGAATCTGGGCATTGCCTCGGCCAAGACGCTCTCAATCGCTTTCGGGCGGAAGGACGCGATTCTCATCGACCGCGTGGTGCAGAAGGGCTTTGCCGAACGAACAGAGAAAAAGACAAACGTGGATTGGCTGAGCACGGATCTGAGCTATCTGCTGAAGGACGGAAAGCCCGATCCGCTCTGCGGCTTTCCCTTTTCCTACCGCGGTTACCACGATCTGCTCACCATGATCCGCGCCATGCTGCGCGACGAGACCTATGAGAAAACACCGCTCGATCTGCCGGTGCTCTTCGTCTCCGGCGGGGATGACCCGGTCGGCGCCTACGGTGAGGGCGTGAAGGACGCGCTGCATTGCTATCGTGAGACCGGACACACACGGACGGAAATGAAGCTCTATCCGGGCAGACGGCACGAGATTCATCTGGACAACGGCCGGATGGACGTCTGGAAAGACATCAGCGCGTTTTTGGAGCGGAGCGTCAACGCTTGAGCATTGCGCGGCGCTGCCGGTGATCCGGCAGATACTTCGCCACCAGCGCATGAAACGCAGGGCTGTGGTTCATATGCTTTAAGTGCGCGAGCTCATGCACCACGACATAGTCAATCGCCTTCGGCGGATACTGCATGAGCCGCCAGGAAAAGCAGATGTGTCCATTGGAGCCGCAGCTGCCGAAGCGGGTTTTCGCCGAGGTAATTTTGATCTGCGTGGGGTAAAGCCCCATGCGCGCAGACCAGTATGCCACGCGCTGCGGCAGAAGGTCGTTCGCTTTTTGAATCAGCGCAGCGCGCTGCTCGGCAGTCGGCTCCGGGTGCGCGTCCTTTTTCGTCGCCTGACGAGAGAGCGCGTTTTCAACCCAAGCTGCGTGTTCGCGCACAAAGCAGTCGATCTCCGACTGCGGAACACGGCGCGGCGCACGCACGATCACACGCCCGTCCTTTACCTGCAGGCCGAGGGTTTTGCGGTCAGAGCGAATCAGTTCATATTGAATCATAATCAATCTCCATAGAAAGACAGAGGAATTACTATGTTTCGTATCGGATGCCACATTTCCGCCGCGGGCGGTTATCTGGCAATGGGAAAACGCGCCGAAGCGCTCGGCGCGAACACCTTCGCGTTTTTCACGCGAAACCCCAGAGGCGGCGCCTCCAAGGCGCTGGACGAAGCGGACGTCGCGGCCTTCCTCGCGCACGCGCAGGCAAACGACATTGACGCGCTTGTCGCCCACGCGCCCTACACGCTCAATCCCTGCGCGGAGAAGCCGAACGTCCGGGAGTTTGCCCGGCAGGCGTTTCGGGAGGATCTGGAGCGCATGGAGCACACGCCCGGTCACTGCTACAACTTCCACCCCGGCAGCCATGTGGGACAGGGCGTCTCCGTGGGAATTGAGAAGATCACAGAGATCTTAAACGAAGTGCTCTATCCCGAGATGCGCACGACCGTCCTGCTCGAGACCATGGCGGGCAAGGGCAGCGAGGTGGGCGGACGGTTCGAGGAGCTGCGCGCCATTCTGGACGGCGTTGCGCTGCAGGAACACATGGGCGTCTGCTTTGACACCTGCCACGTCTGGGACGCGGGATATGACATTGTAAACGATTTGGACGGCGTGCTCACGGAGTTTGACAATATCGTTGGTCTGCACAGAATCCGCGCCGTGCATCTGAATAACAGCAAAAACGACATTGGCTCCCACAAGGACCGGCATGAAAAAATCGACCAGGGGGTTCTGCCCCTGGAGGCCATTGAACGAATCATCAAGCACGAGGCGCTGCGCGATCTCCCTTTCATTCTGGAGACGCCCAATGAGGACGAGGGGTACGCCCGGGAGATCCGCCTGCTGCATGAGCTGAGAGGAGAATAAAATGAAGATCTGCGTATTTGCATCATCCTGCGACGTGGGCGATGGCTACGCCAAAGCGGTGTATGATCTGGGCTATCGTCTCGGAAGCGCCGGACACACGCTCGTTTACGGCGGATACGGCGGCGGGCTGATGGGCTCAATTGCCGACGGCTTTCACGACGCGGGCGCCGAGATCATCGGCGTGATCCCGGACTTTCTGGAGGAAAAGACAGAGAACTATCCGCATCTGACCCAAATCGTGCGCACGAAGGAGCTGTCCGACCGAAAGGACGAAATGATCGCTATGTCGGACGCGTTCGTTGCCGTGCCGGGCGGGATCGGGACGATGGATGAGCTCTTCAGCATCCTTGCCATGAAAGCCTCGCACCGGCTGGACAAGGACATTTTAATCTATAACGTAAACGGCTTTTTCGATGGTCTGCTCGCCTGTCTGAAGGCGATGGAGGACGGCGGGTTTTTGTACAGTGAATTGGGAGAGCTGTATAGAGTTGAAGAAGTGAGCGCGTAGGGCGCAGAGCAGCAAATCAAATCTCAAAAATTCTTCTCAAACAGCTGCCCGTTAAACAGACCCACAATCAGCTCCTCAAGGAGAGCCGTGTCCGTCGAAGCGCCGGTGCGGAGGTAGGCGCGGGCGATGCTCATGAAGCCGCCCGCCATGAAGTCCGCAGCATAAGTGCGGATTTCGGCTGCCATGCCGGTGAGAAAGCAGTCGCACGCCATGAGCGAGTCATAAAAACCGTCATACAGCAGATAGATGATATCATTGTCCTCCAGCGTGCGCAAAAAGTCCGCGTGCGTCCGAAGATATTCGCTGTAATCGGCGCACATCTGGCGCAGCGTTCCGCAGCCGCCTCCCTGCTCCGGGGTATAGCAATAATGCTCCGTGAGCGTATAGGTGATGACGCTCTCCTTGGAGTCGAAGAGACTGTAGAACGTCTGGCGGGAGACGGACGCTTCCCGGCAGAGCTCGCTCACAGAGATGGCGGAAAAAGGCTTTTCCGCGAGCAGACGAAACATCGCCTCGGCCAGCTGCTGTTGGCTGAGAATCGCGGTGGGATTGGAGCCGCAGTACATAGGGATTCTCCTTCATTTGAAAACAATATGTGAATTGGGTTGACAATTGTAAAGGTATATGCTAAGATTCTACCATAAACTTTACAAATGTCAAGGAATCGAGGGTCTTCGTCACGGAGGCCATTCTTTCGACCTCGACGTTAGCACTCCATCAAAAAGAGTGCCAATTTCCCAAGGAGGGATGAACATGGCAGTATTTCCGATTTATAACATTTTGGTGGTACCGGACGCGAATATCTACTTCAAGGAAGATTACTACCGCAATCTCACCGGCAAGGCGCCGGTGAAGGACGAAAAGGTGATTATGATCATCGCCAGAGAGGATCTGGCGCGGGAGGAATTTACCAACGACAGCTTCTACCCCATCGGTCTGAGCGGCACGGTCACAGAGGTGAGCAACAACGGTTTCGTCGTGATTCGAACGAAAAACCGCGTGAACATCGACGATGTGGCCGTCTATCGCGACCACACGATCGATCTCTCCATCTCCCGGCGCAGGGACATCGAGGATCTGGAGTCTGAGGATGCGGTGCGCAGACTCGTGAAGGTGAAAAAGGCGCTCACGGAGTTCAGCGAGAATTTCCGCTGGGCCAACGCCGCGAAGAGCTACATCCGCGGCTGGGACAGCATCGGCGAGGCGGCCGTGATCATGAGCCCCTGGATGCAGAATTCCAACGCTGAGCGCTATGCCATTCTCGCTGAGGACAGCCAGAAAAAGCGCGCAGATATGCTTGAGCAGATCATCTATGAGAATCTCGAGATGAGCAAGGTCAATCAGGAGGCCGCGCAGGCGCAGGAAGAGGATCATCAGAAAATATACCGGGAAAACGCCATTCGCAAGCAGATGGAATATCTGCAGCGCGAACTGGATGAGCTGCACCCGGAGGAAGTGACCGATCTGCGCAAACTGGAGATCAAGATTGAAGAGGCGGGCATGAACGAAACCGCGCTCAAGGAGGCGCAGAAGGTGCTCGGCCGGCTCAAGCACGAGGGGCAGAACAGCGCGGAATCCGCTCTGCTCTATGACTATCTGGACTTTCTCACCAGTCTTCCCTGGAAGAAGGAAAAGGCCAAGGACATTGACCTTGATGAGGCGGAAAAGGTCCTCGACGAGGATCACTTCGGCCTGAAAAAGGTCAAGGAGCGCATCATTCAGCAGATCGCGGTGATGAGTCTCAAGCGCCAGCAGGCCGGCAGCATTCTGCTCTTTGTCGGCGCGCCCGGCACCGGCAAAACCAGCATCGGCCAGAGCATTGCCAAGGCGCTGCAGCGCGAATATGTGCGCGTAAGTCTCGGCGGCGTGCGCGACGAGGCCGACATCCGCGGTCATCGACGCACCTATATCGGCGCGATGCCCGGCCGGATCATGGACGGCATTCAGAAATCGGGCGTATCGAACCCCGTGATGGTGCTCGACGAGGTCGATAAGCTCTACGGCTCTTATAACGGCGACCCCGCGAGCGCGCTCTTAGAGGTGCTCGACCCGGAACAGAACAGCACATTTACGGATCACTATCTGAATGTGCCGTTTGACCTCTCGAACGTCATGTTTATCTGCACGGCAAACTCTCTCGACACGATCCCGGAGCCGCTGTTGAACCGCATGGAGGTCATTCAGTTCCAGGGCTACACGCCGACGGAGAAGTTCCAGATTGCGCGGCGGCATCTGCTGCCGAAGGCGCTCAAGGCTGTCGGCCTGAAGGAAAATCAGGTCGTCGTGACGGACGCCGCGCTGGAGGAAATCATCTCCGACTACACACGCGAGGGCGGTGTGCGCGGGCTGAAAAAACGCATGGACACCCTCTGCCGCACAGCGGCAGTGCAGCTCGTGCGCGGCAAGGGCAAGGTACTGCGCGTGACGCCGAAGAAACTGCGCGAGGTACTGGACATGGCGCCGCTGCATCACCGGATGGTGCCCGAAAGCGCAAAGCCCGGCGTTGTCACGGGGCTTGCCTGGACATCGGTCGGCGGCGAGATTCTCTACATTGAGACCATGCTCACCCGCGGCAGCGGCAAAATCATCATCACCGGCCAGCTCGGCGACGTGATGAAGGAGAGCGCGCAGATCGCCGTGAGTCTGGTGAAGGGCTTCTTCCCGGAGCAGGCAGAGATTTTTGACAAGCACGATCTGCACATCCATGTGCCCGACGGCGCGACGCCGAAGGACGGTCCGAGCGCAGGCATCACGCTCACGACGGCGCTGGCCTCTCTCGTGACAGACAAGGCAGTCTCCCCCGCCGTCGCCATGACGGGCGAGGTGAGTCTGCGCGGCGGCGTGAACCCCATTGGCGGGCTGCCGGAGAAGCTCATGGCAGCACAGCGCGCGGGTGTGAAGAAGGTCTTCATCCCGTGGGACAACCGTGAGGATCTGCGCGATGTGGCGCAGGAGGTCAAGGATCAGCTGGACATCGTGCCGGTAAAGGAGATTACCGAGGTACTCAAATCGCTAGGCATCAAGGTCAAGACGCCCAGCGTGAAAGCTGCTGCGAAAAAGACCACAAAAACCGCATAACGCTAAAAAGCAAGGAACCATTGGTTCCTTGCTTTTCTTTATCCCGGGAGGGCGCAAAGCCGGTTCATGAGCCGGACATAAAACTGAATCACCTCTGTCCCCTGCTCTGTGAAGATGCCGCCGATGACGGCGAAGTGATCCTTGCCGAGATCGGGGAAGATGTTCCACTGTCCCGGCTGTAACTCGGTATCATCCGCCGCGTCAACATGATCGTCATACACGCGCTGCCCGCCCGCATCCAGATGATACGGGCAGTAGGCGGACACGCCGTTGACCATACCGTCATTCGGCTGCCAGGAAGCGTCCAGTGCCTGCACAGGCACATTCACAATCTGCATCGACTCGGCAAAGCCCTGCCGGTACACGCCCGGCGTCTCGCCGGTGTAGCTGCCGATGGCGGAGGCAAGATCCTTCAGATAAAGCGTCATGGTCTCGTTCGGGACGCTCGCCGTACCGGTGTCCACGGTGCTGGTGCCATAATAGTTGAAATAATAGACATTCGGCTGCATTTCAATCAGCGCGTTGATGGCGCAGGCGCGGTCCACCGTCATGTCATTGAGCGCGTTGTCATAGTGCTCATAAAACCCGGTGGATACCATCATCGCATCTGCCGCTTCCGTGGAGTCGGCGTAAATGCCGAACTGATCCAGCCTCGGGTCATAGCTGCCATCTGTTCCGGCGCTGATGCTTCCGCCTGAGGACGGAAGATACACGGCAGTAGTGCCGTTCGACGGCGCAGAAATCGTCGTGACAGAGCAGACCCAATCTGCCTTGCCGCCGGTGAACAGCGGGCTCACATCCTCCCCTGCCGCCTGCTCTGCGGCGTCGCCGTCTGCAAGGAGATCGAGCAGAAGCCGAATCGTCGCGCCGCCGAAGCTGTGGCCGATGAGGTGCACCTTATGCGAAGCGTCCCACGTGAAATCCGGGATGAGCGCGTGACCGGTGAAGTCGCGGCCGAAGCGCTCGTGGCCGCAGACGGCGCTGTGCGCCTTACCGTAGTCCACGCGGGTGCCGGTAATCTGCGCATAGAGCTCACAGGCGCGGTCCCAAGCGCTGGACACAGGGCCGACCGACGCCATATACACCTGATAGTCGCGGGCGCGCAGGGAGTTCTCCACATTGGTGGAGCCGAGCCCCCAATAGGGCGTGGAGGCATTTCGAGCATCGTAGCTGCCCCAGCCGGAATAGCCATGTACGAACACCGCGGGGTAAGCCGCACCTGTGACCTTCTTCCCGCAGGCAGCCAGCAGGAGCAAAAGGAGCAGGATCATTACAAAAGCAATGTGTTTTCTCATAGATTCCACCTCCTGCGGGTTTCAATTGGTAATTTCAGTATAACGGAAAAGCGCCATGGTGACAAGTACAGAAAAAAAGAACGTGCTGCGATTTGCAGCACGTTCTTCTATTTCAGGAATTACTCGTTGATGCCGATGACAACACCGGAACCGACGGTACGGCCGCCCTCGCGGATAGCGAAGCGCAGACCATTCTCGATGGCGATGGGGGTGATCAGCTCGACGTTCATGTCGACGTTGTCACCAGGCATGCACATCTCGACGCCCTCGGGGAGATTGATGACGCCGGTCACGTCCGTGGTACGGAAGTAAGTCGGAGGCCAAGCGGTCTTAGGAAGACAATGACTAGACCCAACTCCTTGGCTCACAGAACGACATGGCTACGATCCGACTTGATCAGCTCGACGTTCATGTCGACGTTGTCACCAGGCATGCACATCTCGAC
>JAZQDI010000083.1:0-4762 GCA_045546715.1 Oscillospiraceae bacterium
ACATGGAGCTGCTGGGGACCATGGGCAAGGACAACCCGAACTTCTTCCATGAGTACATGGAGATCGCCTTTAAGAACACCCCTGCCGACGTGGATCTGGCGGTGCTGCAGTGCACCAACCATGTGTTGAATCCGCTGCACGAGAAGTATGGCGTCGACATTTCCGACAAGGCCATCCGCAAGGCGGTCGAGAAGCACAACAAGATGGTCCGTCTGGTCCGCGCCATCGGCGACTTCCGCAAGGAAGCGCATCCCCGCATCACCGGTTATGAGTTCCACGTCCTGTGTCTTGCCACCTATCTGTGCCCCATCGATGAGGTCATGGGCAAGCTGGAGGAGACCCTGGAAGAGCTCAAGACCCGCGAGCCCGACAAGAAAGAGCCCTGGCGCTGCCGCGTGGTTCTGGTCGGCTCCGAGGTGGACGACTCCGGCCTGATCAAGCTCATCGAGGAGCAGGGCGCCTATGTCTGCGCCGACCGCTTCTGCTTCGGCTCCATCCCCGGCCGTACCGAGATCGTCCTCAACGACGAGGAGGACGCCCTCACGCAGGTCTGCCGCCACTACATCCAGCACTGCCAGTGCCCGCGCATGATGGATCAGCCCAAGGTCTACGGCCGCAAGCAGTATGTCGCGGATCTCGCGAAGGAATACGGCGTCGACGGCATCATCTATCAGCAGGTCAAGTTCTGCGATCCGTGGGCTTACGAGCGTGTGCTCGGCAGCCACATGCTGCAGGAGGATTACGGCTATCCCGTCCTGAGCGTTGACCGCCCGTACAACATTGCCTCCTCCTCCGGCCAGATGCGCACCCGTGTGCAGGCGTTTGTTGAGAGCATTGAGATCAAGAATATCCAGAAAGGCGGGAAGTAAAGATGGGAACGATGAAGACTGTTGAGACAATCGTGAACCCCAGAGAGCGTGCAGGCGAAAAGTCTCCCGGCAAGATTTACACCGACAAGCTCAAGGTTCGCCGCCGCCGCGAGTGGCGCGGCGTCAAGGATACGTTCTATGACTACACCCGCTGGCTTTACCTGATGAGTGTGCTGGGGCGCTTTATCATGGTGCCGCGGAACATCAAGGGCTTCCTGCGCTATCGCTGGATGATGAGCTATCTCTTCGTGCCGCATGGCATGGATAAGTTCACCGTCGGTCTGCGCGACGAGGCGCTTCGCATCAGCCATACGGCGATGAATTACGTCATCGCAGACGTGACGCAGGCCATCCACAACTGCTTCCGCGGTGACCGCCGCGTCGGCAACGACGTGAAGTATTCCAATGAGTGCGTCCTGACGGATGAGAACTCCATGGTCACCTTCATGATGGGCTTCGATAAAAAGGAAGTCCACACCATCCTCCGCGAGGTGCCCACGATGTTCGCCTCGAACATCTTCCATCAGTTCAACGTCATGCACTACCTCGACGTGGCGCAGCAGAACGGCATCGCCGGCGACGTCTGCCCGATGCCCGAGGCTGAGGCAGGTGTTTCCATGGATGATGACTTTTGTGTCCTCGGCTGCTGCGCCGTGCAGAACAACACCACCTGCGACGGCTCTCTCATGGGCAACGGCATCATCGCCAAGCGGCTCGAGCGGCAGTACGGCATCCCGACGTTCCAGCTGGCCACCCCGCTGCGCCACCAGTCCCCGGATGTGATGGATTATGCGGTCGAGCAGATCAAGCAGGCGATCGCGTTTGTCGAGGAGCACACCGGTGCGAAGTGGAACTGGGATATCTACTTTGACTGCGCCAAACGCGTCAACTATGCCACCCAGTGCCGCAACGCCCAGCTCGAGATCAACTCCACGCCGTATCCGCAGTTCTTCGGCTCCGTGTTCAGCCATTACAATGATACGAACTACATGGGCAACTCCGGCCGAGACCCGAAGTTTGCGAAGATTGATAAGAAACTCCTGGAGCTGGCGGAAAAGGGCTGCAGAGAAAAGCGGATGTACGCGAAGGAATACCGTCATCGCTGCATCGTCTGGGGCGTGCAGCCGCAGTATGTCATCGACATGCTCTATTGGATGATCCAGTGCTGGGGCGTCGTGCCGCTGGCCGATATGCTTTCGATCATCAACCGGGATATGATCGCCGATACCGATACGCCCGAGAACCGTGAGCAGGCTTACCGCGATATGGCGATGCTGAACATGCAGATGATCATGCGCAACCACACCCACGGCGGTTATAAGGTGCTGCTCAATGACCTCTGGGATCTGACCGAAAAGATGAATGCGGACATGGTCATGATGTGGGAGCACATGTCCTGCAAGGCGCTCACCGGCCTGCACGGCATGTTCGAGGAACAGGGCCGCGAGCTCGGTCTCCACATCATGTGGGTCTGTCATGACCTCTGTGATCCGCGCGTCTACACCCGCAATGCCATCCGCGATCAGGTCAGTGCCTATATGCGTACCGTCATGCGGGAAGAACCGCTGGATCCGTCCCTCGAGCATCTGCCCGATGACGAGGCGTACTAAGGAAGGAGAGAAACGACATGAAGAAATTAGCGAAGATTCCTCTGTACGCTGCCGGTCTCGGCGCGGCCGCCTTCGTCGGCACCTTCACCATGTATATGTTTAATCTGGACATGAAGCTGATGGCAGTCATCGCTCCGTATCTCGAGAAGTGGTACGACAGCAGAGAACACGATTTTTATCTCTAATCACAAAGTTGGCGGCAGGGAATCTTCCCTGCCGCCTTTTTGCGAATCATATGCATTTTAAAGTGTGTAGCTCTCTCCGTCTTCGGGGATGCGGACGCGATTGCGGATGCCCTTTTTCCCCAGCTTCTTGGACAGGGTTTTGCGGGTCAGCGTGGCGTGCGGCACGTTGTCCATGTGGCTTGCGATGACCACGGCTTCGGGTGCTGCTGCACAGACCTTGGCCAGGTCGTTGTCGTCCATGATCAGACGGCCGTTTTTCACCAGCATGGCAGCGCAGTTGTTCGTGATGATCACGTCGGGACGATACTTCTCGATTGTCTCCGCCACGTCGTCGCACCAGACCGTGTCGCCGCAGACGTAGAGCGTCTTCTCGTTCGGGCTGCGGAAGATGAATCCTGCGGCGTCACAGCACGGAACCTTCGTGCCGTGAACGGCGTTGACCTTGATGATCTCTGCGTCGCCCCACGTGATGCGATCCTCCACCACCCGGACGTCCTTCATACCGGAATACTCCAGGTAATCCGCGTCCTGCCGGTTGATGGCATAGATCGGACGCTTCTTGTCCAGTCCCTGGCAGGCCTTGCCGTTGGGAGCGAGACCGATGTGGTCCAGATGCACGTGGGTGCAGATGTAGGCGTCCACGCCAGCGTTGACTTCCTTGACGGACATGGGCAGGGAATGCAGCGGGCACGGAAGCCACTTGTGCTTCGGCTTCACGGCTTCCCAGGTGGAGCACTCGTCGAAGACATATTTTTTGCGCGGATCGCCGCCGCGGTTCATGGCACACATCATCGGGATCATGGCGAGGCAACCGCTCATAAAGCGCGGCGCCAGCCATGGGTCGATCAGAAAGGTGTTTCCGGCGTAGGTGAATTTGATGGTCGGGCTGCGGATCTGCTGAAATTTCATGACGGCAGGGGGGGTGTTTGTTTCTGTGTCTATAATTTAACATAGTTTCCCGCTGCGCAACAGAAACAAAGTCCGCTCTTGCCGCAACAAAAATGTTGTAGTAAAATAGAGCTGGAGGGGATCATATGAACCAAAAACAGCTGTCTTACTTTCTGGAGGTCTACCATTGCCGCAACATTCAGGCCGCGGCGGACAAGCTCTATCTGACCCATCAGGGACTGAGCCGCGTGATCCGCTCTCTGGAGGAGGAGCTGGGCAGTCCCCTGTTCACCCGCTCCAACCGCGGCCTGGAGCCCACGGATTTCGCCACGACGCTGGTGCCGCATGTGCAGAGGCTTCTCGACGACTATGCCACGATCCAAGGCGTACACACCCTCACCAGCCAGGCGCGGTCGGTGGTAACGATCTGCGCGCTGGATCACCTGTTCGGGTATTTTGGAGCGGACCTCCTGCTGGACTTCCATCGGCAACACCCGGAGGTCACGCTGAGCATCCTCGATACCACGGACGAGTACGCGCTGGAGAGCCTCTCGGCAGGTAGGTGCGATTTCGCGGTGGTGAACGGCCCGATCGACAACACGCGCTTCACGGCAATGCCGCTGTTCTATTCGCGCTACGCCTTCCGGATGCGCCGTGACCATCCGTTGGCACAGAAGGAGCGTCTGCGCTTCGAGGATTTTGCGGGCGAGACCATCCTCGGCAAGGGCCGCGCCTACCACTGCTTTCGCACCAACATCGACCAGTTCATGCTGGCCAGGGGGCTCCAGGTGACCGTACCCATCGAGACCCCGGACGAGTCGCTTCTGCAGCAGCTCGTAGAGGCGGGGCTCGGCATCGCGGCGACCTATGACTTCACCGCCGTGTCCCACTGCGGAGAAAACACCGTGGTGCGCTATCTGGACGACGACCGTGCTGGGCATCACATCTATCTGGTGGAAAAGGCCGGAACGCTCCCGACCAGAGCAGGCCGCGCCTTCAGGCAGTTTCTGCTGGATAAGGTCACAGAATGATGTTTTACAGCTTAAGCCTGTGTTTGATCCCGGCTTATAATGCTCATGTACGGTAAGGAAGCAAGCAACCGAAAACAAGAGATAGACCGCCAGCACTACACTATTCCGAACCAAAGACCAAAAGATAAGCATTGTGGGAAAATCTAAACTTTTGGATTTTCCTACAATGCCAACTACGG
>JAZQDI010000084.1:0-6100 GCA_045546715.1 Oscillospiraceae bacterium
CCCCGCATGTGGGATGCCTCCCGAGGTGGGCGGGCGACCGAAGTTCGCCCTTACTTTTTCTGCTTTCTTTCTTCACATTTATATGTTATAATACAATGTCACATTAGGCAAAGAAGGAGATTTATAATGGGTCTTTTGAAAAAACTGTTCGGATCCCACAGCGATCATGAGCTGAAGCGGATCTATCCCATTGTCGATAAGATTGAGCGCGAGGGCGAGAAGATCAAGGATCTCGAGACCGCGCAGCTCCGCGCCAAGACCGACGAGTTTAAGGAGCGGTATCAAGCCGGCGAGAGTCTGGACGATCTGCTGCCGGAGGCGTTTGCCGTGGCGCGCGAGATGTGCGACCGGATTCTGGGCATGCGCCCGTTTCGCGTGCAGCTCATCGGCGGCATCGTGCTGCATCAGGGCCGCATCGCCGAGATGAAAACCGGCGAGGGCAAAACGCTCGTCGCCGTCCTGCCGGCCTACCTCAACGCGCTCACGGGCGAGGGCGTGCACATCGTGACCGTGAACGACTATCTGGCGCAGCGCGACAGCGAGTGGATGGGCAAGGTGTATAACGCGCTCGGCCTCTCGGTCGGTCTGATCGTGCACGGGCTCACGAACGAGCAGCGCCAGGCGGCCTACGCCGCCGACATCACCTACGGCACGAACAATGAGATGGGCTTTGACTATCTGCGCGACAACATGGCGCTCTACAAGCAGCAGATGGTGCAGCGCGGCCACGCCTTCGGCATCGTGGACGAGGTTGACTCCATCCTCATCGACGAGGCGAGAACACCGCTCATCATCTCCGGCGAGGGCGACGAGAGCACCGACCTCTACCAGAAGGCCGAGGACTTTGCAAGCTCCCTCAAGGTGAAGGTCTACGCTTCCATCGACGAGAAGGAAGAGGAGGACGAGGATCTCGACGCGGACTACGTCGTGGACGAGAAGGCCCGCACCGCCACACTCACCGCCCGCGGCATCGCCAAGGCGGAGCGCTGGTTCGGTCTGGAGAATCTCGCCGATCTGGAAAACGCCACGCTCAACCACCACATCAACCAGGCGCTCAAGGCCCACGGCATCATGAAGCGCGACATTGACTATGTCGTGAAGGACAACGAAATCATCATCGTGGACGAGTTCACCGGCCGTCTGATGATCGGCCGCCGCTACAGCGAGGGGCTGCACCAGGCGATTGAGGCCAAGGAGCACGTCGTCGTGCAGAAGGAGAACAAGACTCTCGCCACGATCACCTTCCAGAACTATTTCCGTCTCTACGGCAAGCTCTCCGGCATGACGGGCACCGCCATGACCGAGGAGGAGGAGTTCGCCGCGATCTACAATCTCGACATCATTGAGATCCCGACGAACAAGCCCGTCGCCCGCATCGACAATCCCGACGTCGTCTACAAAACCGACGCGGGCAAAAACCGCGCCATCATCGACCAGATCGTGAAGTGCCACGAGAAGGGCCAGCCCGTGCTGGTCGGCACCGTGAGCATCGAAAAGAGCGAATATCTCTCCAAGCTCCTGAAGCGTCAGGGTATAGCGCACAACGTGCTGAACGCGAAGCACCACGAGCAGGAGGCGCAGATCGTCGCACAGGCGGGCAAATTCGGCGCCGTTACGATCGCGACGAACATGGCCGGCCGCGGCACCGACATCGTGCTCGGCGGCAACGCCGACTTCATGGCCCGAGCGGATCTGCGCAAGGCCGGATATGAGGACGAGGTCATTGCCTTCGCCACCGGCTACGCCGACACGGACGACGAGACCATTCTCGCGGCCCGCGCGCTCTATGCCGAAAAGAAGGCGGAGCATCAGGCCGTCGTGGACGAGGAGGCCGAGCGCGTGAAGGCCGCCGGCGGTCTCTTCATCGTCGGCACCGAGCGGCATGAATCCAGACGAATCGATAACCAGCTGCGCGGCCGCTCCGGCCGACAGGGCGACCCCGGCGAGAGCCGCTTCTTCATCGCCATGACGGACGACGTGATGCGTCTGTTCGGCTCTGAGCGCATGATGGGCATGATGGACTCCCTCGGCGTGGACGAGGACACCCCGCTCGACCACAAGATGCTCTCGAACGCCATCGAGCAGGCACAGCGCACGGTCGAAAGCCGCAACTTCCAGACCCGTAAGAGCGTGCTGGAGTTTGACGACGTGATGAATGTGCAGCGAAACATCATCTACGGCGAGCGGCGCAAGGTGCTCGACGGCGAGAATCTCGCCGATCAGATTCAGGACATGATCCGCGAGTACGTCACGGGCGAAATTACCCACGCCATGGGCGGCGTGCACATCGAGTCGCAGGCACAGCTGCGCGAGATCCTCTCCCCCTTCCGCAAGCTCTTCCTGCGCGAAAATGACATTCAGCACTCCGACGCGGAGCTTAGTAAGCTCACGGCGGAGCAGCTCTCGGAGGAGGTGCTCGAGCGCGCAGAGGCGGTTTACGCCGCGCGCGAGGAGGCCTTCGGCGTGATGGAGGACGGCACGAGCGTCATCCGCGAGCTCGAGCGCGTGGTTCTGCTGCGCGTGGTGGACGAATACTGGATGGACCACATCGACGCCATGCACGAGCTGCGTCAGGGCATCGGTCTGCGCGCCTACAGCAACGTCAAGCCCGTGGACGCCTATAAGCAGGAGGGCTTTGACATGTTCGAGGCCATGACCGCGGGCATCCGCGAGGAGACGGTGAGCCGTCTCTACCGCGTGCAGGTGCAGCAGCCGAGAGCGCAGCTGCAGCGCAAGAGCGTGTCGAAAAACGCGACGGCGAACGCCGGCGGGGACGACAGCGTGAAGAAAAAGCCCGTCCGCGCCGCGAAGAAGCCCAAGCCCAACGATCCCTGCCCCTGCGGGAAGAAAAAGCCCAACGGGAACCCGTATAAGTATAAGGAATGCTGCGGAAGAGCCCAATGAAAACCAGAGGTTTTCATTGGGAAAGGCTTCACTTCAGGGCTTCCGCTGGGCTGCGAGCGCGGCTCACGATAACAGCGAAAGCCCTTTCGTGAGAAGTATTTTTGCACCCAAACAAGTTCGGGCACAAAAATGATCTCATTTCTTCGCGCCATCCGAGGCGCGAACTCTGCGAGGCTTTTTTAACTTATGAATCACTTTCAGCAACACAATACAAACGGCGTGCGGTTTTATACCGCCTCGGCGATTTCGGCGCCGCACGCGTTTTCCACGCGGCTCGGTGGCGTGAGCAAGGGGCATCTGGAGAGCCTCAATCTCAGCGTCCGCCGGGGCGATGAGGAGGACAACGTGCGCGAAAACTGGCGCCGCCTCGGCGCGGCCGCCGGGATGGATCTCTCCCGCGTGGTTTACGGCCGGCAGATTCACAGCCGGGACGTGAAGATCGTCTCCGCCACGGACGCGCAGGCGCCGTGGCTCGCTCCGCGCTTCGAGTGCGACGGCTTTGTCACGAACGAGCCGGGCGTGCCGCTCGCGGTCTTTATGGCAGACTGCATTCCGGTGCTGCTGCAGGACGAGACCCACGGCGTGATCGCCGCGGTGCACTGCGGCTGGCGCGGCAGCACGGCGGACATTCTCGGCGCGGCTCTGGAGAAAATGATCTCTCTCGGCGCGGCGCCGGAGACGATCTCCGCCGCGATCGGTCCGGGCATCGGCGCATGCTGCTTCGAGGTCGGGCCGGAGGTCGCCGAGGGCGTGGAAACTCTGCTCTCCGGCGAGACGGCGGGACTGATCCGCGCAGGGCGCGGCGATCGGCTCTATGTGGATCTCAAGGCCGCAAACGCGAGAAGACTCATCCAGCTCGGCGTGCCGGAAGAACACATTGCCGTATCGACCGAGTGCACCATGTGCGCGCCGGATGAATTCTGGTCGCACCGCGTAACCCACGGCAAGCGCGGCGTAATGACCGCCGTTATCACCCTCTCATCCGATTGAAACCCGCTTCGCCGGGCTTTCAATCGGGAAAGATGCGCTTCGTTCAGCGCACTCGCTCTGCTCGCACGTTCTCTCCGCGAGCGGTGATTATTCCACCGCACATGTCGCCGGAAAAATCAATTCCAATTTCTTCGCAGCTTCCGAGCCGCGAACTCTGCTGAGAGCCTGACGCTCTCCAAGGGAGGCTTCCCATGAAAAAACGACTTTTCGCCCTGCTTCTGGCAGGCTCCATGCTGCTCGCCGGCTGCGGCAAGAAGACCGTCGAGCCGGAGATCAGCTATGACGAGGAGGAGCAGGTCGTCGTGGACAAGACGGACGATCTCTTCGCGCTCAACTACAGCTCCCAGTCCGCCATGAACCCCTACACGACCGACAACATCCACAACCAGCGCGTGGCGCAGCTCGTCTATGAGCCGCTGGTGCAGCTGGACGATAATTTCCTGCCGCAGCCCGGGCTGTTTCTCTCCTGGGCCTCGGAGGACGGCGTTGTCTGGACCTTCCAGCCGGATCTGAGCCGCGTGTTTCACGACGGAAAGCAGCTCACGGCGCAGGACATTGCCTACTCCATCAACAGCGCGAAGGAATCCGCGCTCTACGCCGCGCGGCTGCGCAGCGTTGTGGACGTAAACCCGCTGGAGGACGGCACTGTGGTCATCTCGCTCGACCGCCCGAACACGCAGTTTCCCGCCCTGCTCACGATCCCGGTGATCGAAAACGACTCCATGAGCTACTCCTACCCGCCCGGCACCGGCCCGTATTACTTCGGGGATGAATACAACACCCTCGTGCTCAACCAGGGTCATCCAGACGCTGCCGACATGCCCATCGATGTGATCGTCCTGCGGGAATACGCCGCGATGGAGGACGTGATCAACGCCTTTGACAACAGCGACCTCGATCTCGTGTGCAACGATCCCTCGGGCGAGTCGGATCTGAGCTTTTCGAGCGTGAGCGAGGCGCGGCAGTACAACACCACAAACCTGCAGTTCATCGCCTTCAACACCAACAGCCGTTTCTTCTCCAATCCCGTCTTCCGCAGAGCCTTCAGCACGGCGGTGGACCGCTCCTACGCCGTGAGTCTCCTGAATGACTGCGCCGTGGCGACGGTGCTGCCCATCCACCCGTCGAGCCTCTATTATGACGATTCGCTCGTCGGCGGACTCGGCTATGACATGAGCTACACCGCAAGCCAGCTCACGGACGCAAAGGTGCTCGACTATGACGGCGACGGCGCGAGAGAGTATCTCGCCTCTGAGGGCTCCACCGAGGCCACGGAGCTGAATCTTTCCATGCTCGTCTGCTCCGACAGCAAGCAGAAAACCGCCGTGTGCAACAAGCTCGCGACGGATCTTGGCCAGATCGGCGTGAATCTCACGGTCAACGCCCTGCCCTGGGAGGAATATCTCGAGGCGCTGCAGATCGGCAACTTTGATCTCTACTACGGCGAGACGCGCCTGACCGCGGACTTTGACCTCTCCCCCATTCTCGTGACGGGCGGCGCGGTGAATTTCGGCGGCGTGACCAACCCGATTTATCAGGAGGCCATCAGCGCCTATCTCTCGGCAGACGAGGCGCACCGCGCCGAGGCCTGCCGCGCCATGCTCGCCACCATCGTGGACAACGCCCCCATTCTCCCCGTCTGCTTTGAAAAGCACGAGGTCTGCGCCCACAGAGGCGTGGTGGGCGGGCTTGACCCCAAGCAGGACAACATTTTCCAAAACTTAAAAGACTGGACCATCAATCTGAAATAATATCGCAAAGGAGGACTTTCCATGACGGATCGTGAGCTGATCAATCTGGCAAAAGAGGCGGCAAAGAACGCCCATGTGCCCTATTCCCGTTTCCCCGTGGGCGCGGCGCTGGAGTGCCGGGGCGGGGTCGTGTTCACCGGGTGCAACATTGAAAACGCCGCGCTGGGCAGCACCATCTGCGCCGAGCGCACCGCCGCCTGCAAGGCCATCAGCGAGGGACGCCGCGACTTCGTCCGCATCGCTGTCTACGGCGAGGGCGAGAACTACTGCTATCCCTGCGGCGCCTGCCGGCAGTTTCTCTCGGAGTTCGCGCCGGATATGGAGGTTCTCTCGGCAAAGAAGGACCGCTATGTCTCCAACAAGCTCTCGGAGCTGCTGCCCCATACCTTCAGCTTCTGATGGAGACGGAGCAGCTGCGCATCTTTCTCGCCGTCGCGGAGCAGGGCAGCTTCACC
>JAZQDI010000085.1:0-2187 GCA_045546715.1 Oscillospiraceae bacterium
AGCTCGATGTCGGCGCGCTCAAGACCGGCAAGAAGGGCAACGCCATCGCCGACGCTGTCACCTACCAGACCGAGCAGCCTGATATCTTCGTCGGCGGCGACGTCTACACCGGCCCGAAGTTCGCCATCGACGCGATTGCCGCCGGCCGCGAGGGCGCTGAGTCTCTGCACCGCTTCGTGCAGGAGGGCCAGAGCCTCACGATCAGCCGCAACCTGCGCAAGTTCTACGAGCTCGACAAGAACAACATCATGCTCGACACCGACTGCTTCGACACGCCGGCCCGTCAGCCGATCCTGCACGACCCGAAGAAGGCCAAGACCTTCCAGCACGATCGTCTCACCTTCACCGAGGAGCAGGTCAAGGCCGAAGCCAGCCGCTGCCTCGGCTGCGGCGTGAGCGTTGTCGACCCGAACCGCTGCATCGGCTGCGGTCTGTGCACCACCCGCTGCATGTTCGACGCCATCCACCTGCACCGCGACGTGCCGGAGGCTTCCACCATGATCCGCTGCGACGACAAGACCAAGGCGCTGCTGAAGAACGTCGGCAAGATCGCCGTGTCCAGCGCGAAGAGCACCATCATCAAGAAGATCAGCAAGTAATCGTTTTTGATCTGAAAGGGACTGCCTCACGGCAGTCCCTTTTGTCGTTTTCGACAATGCAATTCGACTGTGTTTCCCTTTCTTTGTTGACTTCCGTACAGTTACCTGATAAAATGATGATGTATTCGTATGATCTGAAAACAGTAGAATGGAATATATTTTGAAAGGGGAAAAGACCATGGCAAGAGAAATTCTGTTTAAGCTCGGTGCGATGATCACCGACCGCCTTCCCTACAAGTTCGGCATCAAAAAGCTGACTGAAGAGGATCCGGAATACATCATCCTCGACCGCGCGCTCGAGAGCGACGAGCAGGCCGAGATCATGCTCAAGATGGGCCTGCGCAAGCCCAAAACCGTCGATGAGATTGCAAAGCTCACCGGCAAGGATCCCAAGCGCATCGACGAGCTGCTCATGAAGGCCGCGTTCACCGGTGCGGTAGAGTACAACTGGGACAACCCCACCAAGACCAAGCAGTATTATGTGCAGGTGTTCGTGCCCGGCATCGCCGAGATGACGAACATGACCCCGTTCCTGATGGAGAAGTATCCGGAGCTGGGCGACAAGTTCAACGACATGACCTTCCTGCCCCTCGCCGGCATCACGCAGCTGGTGCCTCCCGGCGGCGCGGGCGTGGGCATGCACGTCATCCCCGTGGAGCAGGCCATCCCCGCCAAAAACGAGACGATGGACATCGAGCATCTGTCCCACTGGCTCGACAAGTATGACGGCCACATCAACGTCGGCTACTGCTCCTGCCGCAACGCCCGCCGCATCAAGGGCGAGGGCTCCGGCGAGATGCAGGACGAGTGCTGCATCGGCGTGGGCGAGTTCGCCGACTACATGTATGAGACCGGCCGCGGCCGCAACATCACCAAGGAAGAGGCACTGCAGATTCTCAAGCGTGCCGAGGAGAACGGCTACGTCCACCAGACCACAAACATCGACGGCAAGAACAAGATCTTTGCCATCTGCAACTGCGATCTGGGCGTCTGCTTCGCGCTGCGCACCTCTCAGCTCTTCAACACCCAGAACCTCTCCGCTTCCGCCTATCGCGCGCACGTTGACACCGAAAACTGCGTCGCCTGCGGCAAGTGCGTCGAGGTCTGCCCGGCCGGCGCGCTCAAGCTCGGCCAGAAGCTCTGCACCAAGGAAGGCCCCGTGGAATATCCGAAGGCCGAGCTCGCGAGCGAGCACCTCTGGAGCAAGAAAAAATGGAACTGGAACTATGTGTCTGACAACCGCGAGAACTGCTGGGAGAGCGGCACCGCCCCCTGCAAGACCGCATGTCCCGCTCACATCGCCATCCAGGGCTACATCAAGCTCGCCAAGGAAGGCCGCTATCTCGACGCTCTGAACCTCATCAAGCAGGATAACCCCTTCCCGTCCGTCTGCGGCTATGTCTGCAACCGCCGCTGCGAGGACGCCTGCACCCGCGGCAAGCTCGATAAGGCTGTCGCCATCGACGAGATCAAGAAGTTCATCGCCGAGCAGGATCTGAAGAAGCCCATGAAGGACCGCTACGTCGCCGAGACGAAGTATCGCCGTCCCGTGGACATTCCGTATGAGCAGAAGGTCGCCATCATCGGC
>JAZQDI010000086.1:0-34566 GCA_045546715.1 Oscillospiraceae bacterium
ATATGACTCCGGAGCGATTCTGAGGAAGATTAACTACAAAGGTTACATCAGCATCCAACAGCATAGGTACTTTATATCCGATTCGCTGATTGGTCAGTATGTGAAACTCAACTACATCTCGGAGCACGTAGTCGGCCTGCAGTACGGTACGTTTGAATTTGCTCAAATTGACACAGAGCAAAGGCTGATTATATCCAAGAAGCGGCGCAGGGTGCCGCCCGAAAAAGTGTAACCCATGTTGTTGGACAAAGTGTTACCTATGTGGGCTTGACAGCCACCGCCAAGCCCTATGTCACCGAGGGCTCTATGGGCGCCTCCACTGCGGGCTATAACATGCCCTATCTCATCGTCGCCAAGGACAGCAAGGCCGTGGAAAACTGGCTCGCGCTGTGCGAGCGCGCCGAGACCGAACCGGACAAGGTTCTCGCCGAGCTCAAGGCCGGTACGCTGGAGAATTTCCAGGTTCCTGTGCTGTATTCCAACATTCACTCCAATGAGATTGCTGCAGTTGACGGCATCATGGAGTTTGCGAAAATGCTCGTGGAGCAGGAGAAGATCGACTACACCAAGCTCACCGGCCTCACAGCCGCCGGCAAGGAGAAGGTAGAGGCGCAGCGCGAGGCGCTCGGCCTGCACACGCCGCAGCTCGTGCAGGATCTCACCACCTATCTCGGCTCTGTCTGGCCTGCAGATGACAGCCAGAAATCCGGCAAGGTTGCCGATTATGACAGCTATTACACCAGCGAAGAGACCACCGTCACGGTGGACGAGCTGCTCGATGACGTATTCTTTATCCTCGTCCCCGAGGAGAATGTGGAGGGCCGTCTCTATCTCACCCGTGAGAGCTCCAACGGATTCGATCTGAACCGTGACAACTCCTTCCAGGTCACCGCCGAGACGCAGAACATGCAGCACCTCATCGGCATGTTCAACCCCGTCACGCATGTTGAGCTTCACGGTCAGGTTATCGGCTTCCAGGTGGAACCCTGCGATCCGCCTCACGAGCCCAATGTCGAATATGACCTGCTGGCAAAGCACCTGATGGCCGGCGGTGAGAAGTTCGGCGCAGCAGCCGTTGCCAACAACGATGACTATCAGTCCTATGTCATCCCTGAGCGTGACTATCTCGTGAGTGATGAGAGCGGAAACGCCTGGTGGGCCGATCCGTGGGACGATATGTCCACCAGCTATACCCCGCAGTTTGCCATGCTGCAGGGCTGCGTGGCATACACGGTGGAGCTGCCCGCCTACTCCGAGTCAGCCCGCACCGCCGCGACCTATGGCATGGTCGGTCTGTCCGATTATGTTGCTGCTGAAAAAATCGGCTACTTTACCGATCAGGTCACCATCTATTCCCGCGGCGCGAGCAATGCCAATTCCGACGCCGATGTGGGTCCCTGGTTCACCGATGAGCACGACGTCACCGGCGCCGAGGCGGATATCTTCCGTCCCGCCTATGACGGCAAGGACGAAAATGGTCAGTTCTTCCCCGAAGCTTATCTGATTCCGCTCGACAGCGCCAATCAGGTCAACCTCCAGGCGGCCTATGACATGATCGAGTGGCTCACCAGAAATGATGTCAAGGTCGGCATCACGAAGTCCGAGGTCAAGCTCGGCGGCGTGACCTATCCCGCCGGCTCTGCCGTGGTGAGTATGCACCAGGCCAAGCGCAGCGTCGCCAACGGCGCGCTCTATGACGGCACGGTCATCACCGGCTGGACCACGCTCTATTCCGAAGGCATCACCGCTTTCAACTATACGAGAGGCTTTGACCAGACTGTGGTCACCAAGCCTGCGGACTATCAGACGCTCTCCGCCGCCGTGGGCGATACGCTCGATTATGACGCTGCGCTCACATGGCTCAAGGAGAATGCCAAGAGCCAGTTCACCGGCGTGACCGGGGGAGACGTGATCATCTCCAACGCCTCTGAAGATTCCACCGCTGCGGTGAATGCCATGCTGCAGGCGGGCAAGACCGTTGGCATGATTACCGAGGGCGACTATAAGGGAGATTTCATCGTCTCCTATACGGATTATCAGGCAATTTCCAATGCCTATGTGCTTACGGCGACCGGCGTGAAAGAGCCGAAAGTCAAGGCCTTTGTCATGGAAAAATCGCCCGTGGTCTATGTCGCGGGCAGCGTCGATATGCTTGCGCCTGCCGGCAGCGGCTATGTCAACTCGAATTTCATCAACTGGAACGCCGGTGACTTTAACTATGATCGCTGGGCGATGGATCTGATGAACTTCAAGACCACCACCGATCCCGCCAAGGCTGACGCGATTGTCGGCACATCCGAGCTCACCGAAGCCGAGATTGCGCAGGTTCAGGCCGGCAAGACCTATGTCGGCTACACGGGTGCCGAGATGTGGCGCGGCGAGGTTTACACCTACGGCGCAGCTGCCAGCGCGGGCGAGCTGCTTGACGGCATCGAGGTCTCCGTGGTCGAGGGCATGGACTGCCTCGGCTATGTCACCTATCCCAATGAGACGCTGGTCAACGCAAGCTACATTGCCGACGGCGACAACGTTTTCTATGGCTATGGTACCGCGTATTTCAGCGCAGTTCCGTCCGGCGCCAAGATCCTTGTCCAGCGCGACAGCACGAAGCAGCCGCTTGAGGGCTTCCTCCGCGGCGATGTCTCCGCCTTCCTCAAGGGCGTTCAGGGCTTCTCCTACGAGGGCAAGGACAAGAACGGCAACGATGTGAACATCACGCTCTTCGCCAACACCCTTACGCAGAAGGTCCACCAGCGCGATGAGTTCGCCTTTATCAGCAATGCGCTCTTTGCCGGCGCCCTCACCGACAAGGCCTACGAGGTCAACACCGCCTGTGACGGCGGCGACAGCTGCCCCAGCAAGGCCTTTGTGGATGTGGATCACAGCGCCAACAACTGGTATCACGCCTCGGTTGACTGGGCTGTGACCAACAAGATCACGGCTGGCAAGGACGCCACGCACTTCGCGCCGAGCGCCACGTGCACCCGCGCCGAGGCGGTCACGTTCCTGTATCGCGCGGCGGGCTCCCCCGATGTAAAGACAAAGACCAATCCTTTCAAGGATGTGGCTGAGTCTTCCTACTACTATAAGGCCGTTCTGTGGGCGGTGGAAAACGGCGTCACGCAGGGCACCAGCGCGACCACCTTTGCGCCGAGTGCCACCTGTACCCGCGCCCACATCGTTACATTCCTGTTCAGAGCCGAAAAGGCCAAGGCCATTGACGGCGCGAAGAATCCGTTTAAGGATGTCCCTGCGGACACCTGGTACACCGACGCGGTTCTCTGGGCCGTGAGCCATGACATCACCAAGGGCGACGGCAGCGCCGATACCTTCAACCCCGGCGGCGGCTGCACCAGAGCCCAGATTGTCACCTTCCTCTATCGTGCACAGTAAAACCCAAAAAATCTCCCTCTCGAAAACCGAGAGGGAGATTCATTTGCCGTCTGTCAGCAGCCGCAGCCGCATCCGCAGCCTTCGTCGCTGCAGTCACAGCCACAGTCGCAGCCGCCCTCGCCGTGGTGGTGGGGGCAGGTTGCATCGCTTACAAAGCGCAGCCGGTTTTCCAGCAGCGCGACCACAAGCTCATCCGCCGGACCGGAGACGCCGGCGAACACGCCGATGTTGTGTTCAAAGAGGGCGTCGCGCGCACCCTCGCCCAGATTCATACACAGCACCGCTTCCACACCGTTCTCTTTCAGAAAGGCACAGACACCGTCGTGACCGTTGGCAGGGGACTCCACAACGTCGGTGAATACCACGCCCATGACCTCGTCATAGAGCTTGATATGCTTCGCGTGACCGAAGTGCTCAGCCACCATCCCGGTCTCGGGATCAATGGGAACTGCGAGTTTCATTGCCAGAATTCCTCCAATAGTGTGATTTGCATCAGAATACCATATTCCAGTGGAAAGAACAAGGCAGAAAATACCGAAGGCGCAGACAATCGTCTGCGCCTTCGATCTTACGCGTTAGCAGCGTTTTGTGATGCAGCGGAGGAGCTGCGCCGTTTTCCCTTGCCGCGTCCGCGGCGGCGGGAGTGGGAGGCTTTGGTTTTATAGTAGCTCTGCATGCTCTCGGTGGCCTCGTAGGTCATGCGCGTCACAGACCACTGATCAATGTCCGCTTTGTGGAATTTCAGCCGCACCAGCAGCTTACCGTGCTCCGGGCAGGCCGCCATGGCCATATATCGCTGATCGCCCTGATTCACCCACTTGGAAAACTCCAGCGCCTCTCCGCAGTGCGGGCAGGCGGGATGAATGAATTCCTTGTCTGTGAACGCCTCAGCCTTCGTGGGGTAATAATCGGAGGAGACGTGCTCCAGCGGGATCGGACCGTCGCTGTTGTAGGTGGCCTTCGGCGCCCGGCTTGAGAGCTTTTGTGCTGCCGTGGCGTAATCTGTGAGCCCCTGCTCCAGGTCCAGATGCGTACAGACCAGAGCCGTGTTGTAAGCGTCTCCCAGCGCGTCATGCGCGATGCGTGTCTGCTGAATTTCAAAGTGCTCCATGGCTGTGGCAAGCGATTTCTGCGTTCTGTCGCTGTCCGTCTGGAGATTGTAAATCAGCTGCAGATTCACCCAGCCTGCGATCCAATCCCAGTCGAGATCATGAATGATAATGTTCTGCTCCATGATCCCCTGATCGTCACAGCCCCAGGTGAGGAAGGTCACTTCCTCACTTCCGCACCACTGGCGAAACTGCTCGAGTGCCTCGGGGAAGCTGACGCCCTTGGCCAGACGCTCGCGGTCAAAGCCGGTGAGCTTTTTCACTTTGTAGTGCATACGTTTGAAATAGACCGGCTTCACGTCGATCTGAAATTCATCGGCAGGGGAGAAATCCTCGTTCAGCCGCACCGCGCCGATCTGGATGATTTCCCCGCGCAGATGAATGGGCAGCTTGTTGAACACGGAGGACTTGGAGCTCATGGCCTGGTTCCACTCCAGGTCCATCACAATATAGTGCATAGAAGATCAAATCCTTTCAGAAAGTAAATTATATAGGAACTTTTCACCAATGTCAACTTGCCCATGACTCTCTCATGTGTTATAATCCAAAAGTTAACCCTGAAAACTGCAATCTGGAGGATTGTTTTTGATGAAAATTGTTGTGTTGTGCGGCGGCCTGAGTCCAGAGCGGAATGTGTCCATCTCCAGCGGCACGAAGATCGCCGGAGCGCTTTCTCAGCGCGGCCATCAGGTCGTGCTGACGGATATGTTCCTCGGTCTGGAGGATTACGCGGGCGACATTGCGCAGATCTTTGAGAATCCGCCTGCGCTTGGAGATACGAAAATTGCGGCGCTCGCGCCGGATCTGGAAGAGGTCAAGCGCAGCCGCAGGTGGCAGAGCAAGAGCCAGTTCGGCCTGCATGTGCTGGAGGTCTGCGCCATGGCGGATATCGTCTTTCTGGCGCTCCATGGCCGCACCGGCGAGGACGGCCGTGTGCAGGCGGCCTTTGATCTCATGGGCATTCCCTATACCGGCAGCGGCTATCTCGGCAGCGCGATTGCCATGGATAAGGACCTGACCAAGCGTCTCGTGGCGCCGCTCGGCGTGCGCACACCCGCCTGGCAGATCATCGACAGCCGCAGCATGGATCTCGACGAGGCCGTGCGCTGCGCAGTTCTGCCCTGTGTCGTAAAGCCGGTCGACTCCGGCAGCAGCATCGGCGTTGCCATCGCGCATGACGAGGCGGAGCTTCGCGCAGCTCTGCTGGACGCAGCGAAAAACGGCGACCGTGTGGTGTGCGAGCAGTATATTGCCGGCCGCGAGGTGCAGATTGCCCTTCTGGATGACAAGGCGCTTCCCAGCATTGAGATCATCCCCGCCGAGGGCTTTTATGATTATGCGAACAAATACCAGCCCGGCGCTGCGAAGGAGATCACGCCCGCGCCCATTCCGCCCGAGACGGAGCAGGCGCTTGCCGAGGCTGCGCTTACAGTGTTTCGTGCCCTCGGTCTGCGCGCCTATTCCCGCGCCGACTTCATACTGGATGAGGCGGGGGACCTCTGGTTCCTGGAGATCAACACGCTCCCCGGCATGACGCCCACGAGTCTGGTACCGCAGGAGGCGGAGGCCGCCGGAATCAGCTATGGCGAGCTCTGTGAGAAGATCATTGAGATCGCACTGAGAGAGGATTGACAAATGTTCGGTTATACCGTTTCAGACATTGCAGCGCTTGTCGGCGGCGTGCTTTCCGGCGACGGCAGTGCTGTTGTTACGGAGATCTGCAAGGACAATCGCGAGGCGGTTCCCGGCTGTATGTTCGCGGCAATGCCCGGCGAAAACAGCGACGGTCACCGTTATATCCCCGCTGCTTTTGAGGCTGGGGCTGCCTGTGCGCTTGCTCGCTTTGTTCCGGAAGGGGAGGCGCGGCCGGTTATTGTCGTTCCGGATGTGCAGGCGGCGCTGGAGACGCTGGCGGCAGACTTTCGCTCCCGGCTGAAGATTCCGGTTCTGGGCGTTACCGGCAGTGTCGGCAAGACGACAGCCAAGGAGATGGTCTCGTCCGTTCTTTCTCAGCGCTGGAAGGTGCTCAAAACCGCCGGAAACTACAATAACCAGCTGGGCGTCCCCATTACGCTCTCGCGCATTATGCCGGAAGACCAATTTGCCGTGGTGGAGCTGGGGGTCTCCCATTTCGGAGACATGAAGCCGCTTGCCGCAATGGCACGGCCCGACGCCATGCTCTTCACAGTCATCGGTCGGGCGCATCTGGAGTTTTTCGGCGACCGCAGCGGCGTCTTCCGGGAAAAGACTTCTGTGCTGAATGACATGGCGCCCGACGCCGTCGTTTTCTGTAACGGAGATGATGATTATCTCCGCGCCATGACCTGTCAGCAGAAAAAGATCACTTTCGGCCTCTCTGAGGGCTGCACCGTCCGTGCGGAAGAAATTGAATATCTCCCCTCCGGCGGCACGCGGTGCACCATCGTCTGCGGCGACCGTCGCCTCTGCGCCGAGATCGCCTATGGCGAGCCGCTGCTCTATGCCGCGCTGGAGGGCGCCGCCGTGGGTCTCTATTTTGGTCTCACGGATGAAGAGATTCTTTCCGGCATCGCGGCGTATGCCCCTGCCGGCGCGCGGGCGAGCATCGAGCAGGGGAGCGGCTTTACAGTTGTGAATGACTGCTATAACGCAAACCCCGACTCCATGGCTGCCGGTCTGCGCTCGCTTCAGCGCGCTGAGGCGGCGCGCCGTGTTGCCATTCTGGGCGACATGGGCGAGCTCGGAGAGAAGGAAGCGCAGCTTCACGCTGAGACCGGCGCCGTCGCCGCGCAGTGCGGCGTGGATCTGCTGATTACCTGCGGAACGCTCGCAAAGCATATTGCCGCTGGTGCGAAGGAGGCCGGGCTTTCGTCCGTCTGCTCGTTCGACACGCTCGCGGATCTCCTCCCGGCGCTTGCGGATCTGATTCTCCCCGGCGATCGCGTCCTTGTCAAAGCGTCGCACTCCATGCATTTTGAGAATGTTGTCTCCGCGCTCAAAGAAATTTGATTATTTGATTATAAAAAAGCCGCTCTCCGGTGCGTACCGGAGAGCGGCTTTGTCTGCTATTGCTGCGGCTGTGGTTCTTTCTTCCTGTCGATGATTGCAAAAGGCGTTGTGACAAGCAGCATATACGGAATGAGCACTGCCATACAGGGCAGCTCATACAGATACGGATAGGGCAGAATCCGGTGAAACAGCTCGAGCACCGGGTTTCCCTCGGTCTCCATGGAAAAGAAATAATTGGCTTTCGGATGCAGACCGGTGAGACGAAGAATCACGTTGACGACGAATACGGCAAGTGCAACGAGCAGCAGCGCTGCGATGGTGCCCGGAAGATCCCGGAAGCGCGGACGATACAGCCCGAACACCGCGAGCGCGAGCCCTTCCATTATTACCATGAAGTGCGTGCCGTAGTATCCAAGCATACGCGGCAGCAAAATCGAGTAGCCGTCAAATCCGGTTCCGGGCATGAGCAGCGCCATCAGCGCGCCGAGCGGGCCAACAAAAAAGCCAAAGCTCATCAGCTCGCGACGGTGGAGAATCACTGCGATCGGAATCAGAATCATATTGATATTGCAAAGCTGCAGCGGCAGCTCGCCCCACCAGTTGAAGCCGCCCATTGCAGCGGTGGCTTCGTTGAATTCTGCGTCGATGGAAAGAAAATACTTATAAACAAAAAAGCCCAGCAGTGTCAGCACGCAAGCCGTGACGAGCACTGTTTTTTTTACGCGTTCCGATCTGCCGCGCAGCGCAAGCCCCGCGGCAATCAGAATGAGCAGAAACAGCGCAAAGCAGGCCAGGAAGACGCCATTGAATGGCCGGATAATCCATCGGCTTTGTTCAAGCATGATTGGAATACTCCTTTTCTCTTTCTTTCTCTCTTCTGAAAAGCACCAGTCGAATCGATAATTCGCCGACTGCGATACCGGCGGGGATGTCTGCGATTACATGCTGCTTCAGAAACAGAATGCTGAGACACACCAGCGCGAGAAACACACTTCCCGCTGGGAAAAACCACTTTGGGAACAGTCTGCTGCCCTTTGCAGCGCGCAGACAGAAGTATGTGATGAGCACATGCAGGGAAGGAAACAGGTTCACAGGCGAATCCATGTCATAGAGCATCCGGGCACAGCCGGAGAAAAAATCAGTTCCGTCCGGAACCGGGCGTGTGATCGTAGTGGGATAGACGAGAAAGATCACCCCGCAAATCGCCATGGCGAGCATATAGCTGGCCGCAGCGCGGCGGGCGTAGGCGCGGCTGTCTGCGAGAATCAGCACAGCACTTACAATCCAGAAAATAAATGAAACATAATAGACCACGATCCATGCCGGACGGAAGGGAATCCGTGCATCCAGCGCAATGTCCATATGATGTTGGGGAAGATATGGCAGCAGAAGTCTCGTGCAATAAAAGACAATGAGCTGCGTCAGAAGCATTGCCGCAAGATACTTCCAGACATAGCGCGGAATACGCCGGACGCAGACATCGGTCTGTTTTACCTGCATCTGGGAAATCTCCTTTTCTGTCAATCGTTTGTCAGAAAGCGACTTTAAGATACCATATCTTCCGTGCTTCGACAAGTGCGGCAGGAGATTCTTAAAGGAACATTCATGAATCCGAAAAGACTCCGTTCGCGCTGTAGATGTGCTCCGCCAGCTCCGGTGTGAGAAAATCGACCACGATCCATCCGCTGAGCGGATCAGAGCCACTGAGCAGCATCGGATTCAGCTTCTGCGCGAAATACCAGGGATGTCCCTGCGGCAGCGTGCCCTTGGTGCTGAGAAAATGCACAGCGGCATTTCCTTCGTCGATTTGTGCCGTCTGCAGTCCGGCGGTGAAGGCGTTCCACTTGTCCGCCGCGCCATATTCATACCGATCCTGCACCCACAGCGTGTAACTGCCGTTGTCCTCGCGCACCGTGTTCAGAGTCACGTCATCATGACCGTTTTGGTTTTCCCAGAGCAGAGGCAGCCCCGTGCCCTCATACCGCCGCAGCAGAATCAGCTTTCCCCGCGCATCTCCCAGCGTAGGCAGGGTATCGGTGAGCAGCCAGTGTTCAGGCGACTGGTTTACATAATTTTGAACCAACGTGTCAAACTCGGCTATGGATTCGTCTCCATGCTCCTGCTTCACTGCAAAGAGAATTGTCTCGCCCGGGTGGGCGTCCAGAAATGCGTAGCAGTCATTCAGAACATCCGCCAAATCGATCTGATCCGCCCAGGGCAGGGGAGAGACCCTGCATTTGGTAAAGCCGTGAAACAGCTTGAGCGCGTCACCCTCGGCGCCGAGACGGATGTCCAGATACCGCGCGCCGATGTTCAGCTGCTGCGGCACGGTCAGTGCCTGACATTTGGTGATGAAGCCCAGCTGCGGCCAGCAGGACGCGCAGTCATGCGTGCCGGGAACTGTGATTTCGCTGATCACGGTACTGTCATCCAATGAAGCCATCCAGTCTTCTGCTCCGGCGGCGGGCGCTTTCGATACGCGCTCCGTCAGCGGAATCACACTCAGCACGATGACGGCGAGCAGCACAATGGTGAGCAGCCATGCGATTATTTTCAGTATGGTTTTCATCCACCCGACCTCCTCATATGTTTTTCATCAGTTTAACGGAATGAGACTGTCCCTGTCAATCAAAACCCACAGGTGTAACCATACGCCTGTGGGTTTGGAATTATTCTTCCTCGGTTTTTTCCTGCCATGGCAGACGGTAGAGGAACGCTGCCACGCCGAAGATGACGGCGGGAAGCACCCAGCCCATGTCCACATTTGCCAGCGGCAGCATCTGCAGGAAGGGCATGTGCAGCCCGAACCCGTCCAGCGTTGACAGCACACTGGAGATCAGCGCGCCGATCACCGCTGAGATCACAATGCTGTTGGTCATTCGCGGCGCAAGGAGACTTACGATCACGAGCACCAGCACCGGCGGATACACGATGCCGAGAATCGGCGCCGCGATGGATACAATGGTGTCCAAACCGAGGTTGGATACGATCGCGCTGAACACGCAGATGATCACCACGAAAAGCTTATAGGAGACCTTGCCCCTGCACAGCGTGGTGAAATGATTGGCCGCGCTGCTCACGAGAGCGACCGCAGTTGTCACGCAGGCAAGCGCTACCACCAGCGCGAAGATGATGAGACCGGGCTTTCCGAGCAGACTCAAAACGATCTGAATTACGAGCTCTGCGCGGCTGATGTCTGCCGGATAGAGCTTGGAGACCGTTGCGCCGAGATAGGCCAGACCCAAATAAACCATCAGCAGGAGAAGACCCGCGAGCATTGCGCTCTTCACGAGCACGCCTATGCGTTCTTTCTGCTCAGTGTAGCCCTTGTCGGAAGCACTGTTGATCAGCACCGCGCCGAAAACAAGCCCCGCCAGCACGTCCATCGTCTGATAGCCTGCCTGAATACCGTTTACGATGACATTGTCCACCTGCACCTCAGAGCTGATTTCGCCCAGCGGGTGAATGATACCAATCACGATCAGCACTGCGAGACCGAGCAGCAAAGCAGGGGTGAGAAATTTGCCGATGATGTCGATGACGGCGGATTCCTGAATGCTCAGAGCCAGAATCACTGCGAAAAACAGCGCGGAGAAGAGAATTGGATTCAGTCCCGGGATCAGCTGCGCGATGCCCATTTCGTAGGTCGTGGCAGCCGTGCGGGGAATGGCGAGCATTGGCCCGATGCAGAGGATGATCACGGTCATCAGGAACATGGCAGGTTTTTTGCCGAGACGATCCATCACGCGGTTTGCGCTGCCCTCCTTCAGCAGGGCGAAAAGCGCTACCAGCGCGAGCGCCACGTCGGCGATATAGTAAGCGCCGAAGCCTGCGAACCACTGCTTGCCGCTCTGCAGACCCAGATACGGCGGGAAGATCACGTTGCCCGCGCCAAAAAACATGGAAAACAGCGCAAAGCCAATGGTGATGACGTGCATGAGATTGTGTTTCTGCTTCATGTCATCACCGCCTTATTCCGGACGCGTCCAGCCGCGCTGGAGTCCTGCCTTCAGCTTTGCGCGTCGCTGTGCGTTTGCCGCGTGCTCGTCCTCATTGCAGCCGGTGTCACGTCTGCGCAGGCGCAGGAAGAAGACCATCACACATACAAGGATGATGCCGGCCGCGATCATCAGAACGCCGAAGCCGTCGCCGGAAAACACTTTTCCGGGAAATACGAGATCCAGCGCGCCGAACAGCTCAATCACCACGATGAAAATCGGCGTCACCACGCGCAGCATCACGCCCGTGAAGCCGTCAAAGCGCTCGCCCTTCGGAAGCTTCCAGCCCACTGCGAGGCATGCCAGCAGCGCGCAGATCGGCATGAGCAGCGTGTTTGTTACCGTGTCGAGAAGCTCCAGAAGATTCTTTCCCAATATGGTGAGACCGTTCGAGCCGTTCAGGCTCATGCCCAGACTGATTCCCACCGGGACGGACAGCGCCACGCAGCAGATCGTCACCCAGGTCACGGCGCGGCTGCGCGCGGTCTTGAAGCGCTGGATGATAAACTGCGTCACGACCTCGAGAATCGAGATGATAGAGGTCAGCGCGGCAGTGCATGCCATGGTGAAGAAGAGCAGACTCAAAATCTGTCCGCCCACACCCATATCGGCGAACACCATCGGCAGTGTGATGAACATCAGACCGATGCCGCCCATACCGAGCTCAGACAGCGAGCTTCCGGTCACAGCAGCGTAGTGGAACAGCGCCGGGAAGATCGCGAGTCCCACCATAAAGGTGAGCAGTCCGTCCAGCACGCAGACTACTGCCGTGGACCGGGCGAGATCCACCTTTTTGCCGGAATAAGAGCCGTAGGTGATCATAGCGCCGCAGCCGAGTGACAGGGAGAAGAAGGCCTGCCCCATCGCGGAGAGAATGCCGGCGCCTGTGAGTTTGGAAAAATCCGGCTTCAGATAAAAGACCAGTCCCTCCTGCACGCCTTCGCCCAGCAGCAGTGAAAAGCTGCTGATCACGATCAGAATCACCAGCATCGTCGGCAGAAGCAGCTTTGACGCCTTCTCAATGCCGCGCCGCACGCCCGCCGTCACGATTGCCAGCGCCAGCAGCGCGAAGACCACCGTGTGCAGAATCATGTCCCCGGTGTTTCCCGCAAACTGCAGAAAGCTCTCGGACGGGTCAAAGGAACCCAGCGCGTATTTCACCGTGCATCCGCCCAGTACCAGATAGTAGCACATAATCAGCGCAGGAATTACCACAGCCAGCAGACCCACCCAGCCCCAGCCGGGAGAGATTGCCTTGTATGCGCTCACAGGGTTTGCCATGCTTCGCCGACCGATGTAAAACTCCGCCAGCATCGCCATTGCGCCTACCAGAAAGATACATGCCAGATATACGAAGAAATAGGCGGCGCCTCCATTGGCGCTTGCCTTGTAGGGAAATCCCCACAGATTGCCGAGACCCACTGCCGAGCCGGCTGCCGCCAGCTCAAAGCCAATTCGGGTCCCGAACCCGGTGCGTTTTTGACTCACGCTCTCACTTCCTTATCTAGTTTTCACCTCTTTGCTGTGATGATGTGTTAAATATCACAACAACTACCGACATAATTCTATCTTATTCGGTAGTTTTGCACAAGACAGAAACGCGCAAAAAATTACATCGAAGAATGAAATTTTTTCTTCGATGTGATTAATATTACTTATATTCCCTTTTGGACAAGCCTCTGAACTTCGGCGGTGCTGTCCTTCAGCGGCGTTCCCGCAATCCAGTCTGTGCTGGAGATCAGCTGTGCGCCGATATTTTCCATGTCTCGCAGGTTGGCGCGCTGGATTTCTTCCGTGGCAGAGGAGGTGCAGTCCGTGAGCACCGCAACGTTATATTCCAGACTGATCGCGTCATAACAGCTGGTGCGGATACAGTTCGGCGTTGTCGTCCCTGCAAGCACCACCGTGCGGATGCCGAGTCTGCGGAGCATCCCGTCCAGCTCTGTCTGGAAAAAGGCGGAGAAGCGCGGCTTGAACACTCTGTAATCACTCGGCGCTGTGCCAAATTCCTCCGGATCTGCCATGCCGATTTCCTCCGCGCAGTCAGGGGAGACCGGCTTTCCGCCCGCAAGCCAGGCACGAAATCGCGTGTGCTCCACGTCGCTGCCGTCCGTTCGGTATCGTCTTGTCACGAAAAAGACTGGAATGCCGTTTTCACGGCAGTGACGAATTACATTTGCGCAGGCGGGAACGGTTGCCGCTGCACCCGCAATGAAGCAGGGAGACGCCGGATCGAGAAACCCCTTCTGCATGTCAACCATAATCAGTGCTGCTTTATTCATTCTTTCAGCCTCCTTTGAGAAACCTTCTCCCTCTGGGGGGAAGGGGGACCGCATTGGCGGTGGATGCGAGTGCTGTCTCTATTCTACCATCCATTCCCATCCGTTGCAATCTCCGCATAGAATGATTCGGAGGGATTGCTATGGAAGAGTTCATGATGACGCAGGAGTCTTTTGACCGCCTTTGGGCGAGAGTGCAGGGCGCGCCGCCGCCTGCTCCGCGTCCGGAGGAAACGCTTCGCCGCTTTCTTGATGAGACAGGGGAGACCATGCTGCTCGAGCGTCGCCTCGCCGGTGAATGCGGCGCGCCGATGGCTGCTGTTTTCCGGGAGACCCGCCGCCGGTATCTTCGGCTGCGTACTGCATATTTTCTGCTCACAGGCTGCCGCGCAGTGCTTCCGTCGGTCTGCAGCCTGCGTGAGCCGCCTCTTTGCCGACTGCGAAAGCTTTGGCTCTCCGCCCGCGCAAGATCGGCTGCGTATGAAGAGGCCGCCAATACGGCAGGAGAGCTGCGCGAGCTCTATCAGGATCTGGCTGAATCCGAGCGCATTCACGTCGATCAATTGCGGGCTGTCACAGCATCTTTTTTAGGCTGACGAAAAAATGTGAAATTGGGGCTTGACTTTATCGTTCATCCGACTTATAATGTTCAAGCTGACAACTGAACAGCGTATTTACGATCAGCCGTGGAGAAGTCGCGTAGTCCGGCCGAGCGCGCACGATTGGAAATCGTGTATACCCCAAAAGGGTATCGAGGGTTCGAATCCCTCCTTCTCCGCCACAAAAAACAACACATCCGATTGGATGTGTTGCTTTTTGCTTTGGAGGGATTTGAACCCATTGTCATCCCCGAGCGGTTCCGGCGCATCGCACCGGGAGCGAGAGGGGACATTCGCGCACGAAGTGCCGCTCGCGGCGCTTCGAATCCCTCCTTCTCCGCCACAAAGTCCCTTGAACTGTAATGGTTTGAGGGATTTTCTTTTTCGGTTTCCCTTATAGTTTCCCTTATTGGCGGACTTCCTGAATATAACGCTCCATGTTCTCGGCAGAACGTTTCTTCATTCGTTTACTGGCGTGGGCATACACGTTCATGGTAAACGCAGCAGAGGAATGGCCGAGATTGTTAGGACTGTATGACCGATTCTTTTTGTGATCTGTTAGCCCCTGCGTTCCTTCTACCTTATACGTCCGAACCCACTCGTTGATTGTGCTGCAATTAATTCCGTTCTTTCGGCTCGCTGCCGACTGGCTCGTTTTTCCTTCAAGAATGTCTTGGACGATTCTTATTCGCTCTCCCGCTGTTAGCCTTTTCTTTCTTGCCATAAGAATGCTCCCTCCATGATGACAGTGCTTTTGTTATTTCACTGTCTCTCATAGAGGGAGCATATCACTTTCTTTGACTTGCTGGGTTTTATTATACAAGCCAAAATATCATTTTGTAAAGAGATAAAGAGCTCTTTTCCTCCTTCATTACAGGAGCTGGAAAAGATGCGAAGAAAAAAGAAAAGGCTCTATATAGAACCTCTTCTTTTTGATCACATTCGGATTACTTTCTAAAGATCATCTTGAACATGTGATTGACGCACGTCGAAAATGTCCGACTGGTAAGACAACCCGTCTCCTCGAACTTCAAGCCCTTATTAAGCCAGTAGCCGATAGCTCCGAGTTCGACAGCTCCGGTAAATAGTTTAATCCCCATACCGGTCCAACGATCTTTCTTGCGTTCATCGATCTCCTGCTGCCTGAGAAGCTGCCGTGATGGTACATACGCCTCAACCGCCATTGGTTGAGGCGTTTTGCTGTCAGTATCTCTTTAAAACAATTCTGTTATCGCCAGATCCACTCCAGCATCTCGGGCAGGATCGAAGCGGCGTGCGCGAAGTTGTGGCCGCCGCGGCCGAGCTCAAAGCGGTAGTCATAGCCTCTGTATTCCAGCGCCGAGGCCATGGACTTGTTGGCGAGGGGCCAGTTGCCGTAAACAATGTTCAGGTCGTTTTCGCCGTCCTGCAGGAACACGCGAAGCGGTTTGGGGGGATTTCTGCGGATGCGGTCAATGTTGCAGTCGCCGCCGCGGATGTTCGTGAAGCTGCCGACGTGGGTGATGACCTTGCGGAAGGCGTCCGGCCGGTGCCATGCAGCGTTGAAGGCTGCCTGACCTGCGGAGCTGTCGCCGCAGATGCAAACGAGCTCGGGATCGTTCGGCAGCGGATAATCGCGGCTCACTTGCGGGAAGAGCTCCTCAATCAGGAAGCGGGCATAGACGTCCGTCACAGAGTCGTATTCCATGCTGCGGTTGCTCATGGGTTCGCCGTACTTTCCGCTCCAGATCGGCATACCCTCGCCGTGGTCGCCCGGATCGATGAAGATGCCGATCATGGCGGGGATGCGCTTTGCGGCGATCAGGTTGTCGAGCACGATGTTCGCATTGAAGGGCTCCGCAAGATAATAGGAAACGCCATCCAGAAACACGGTGACCGGATAGATCTTCTCTGCAGCGTATCCGACCGGCAGATAGACCTTGTACGCGTGCGCTGATTCCGGATAAAGCTGGCTCACGATCGAGCCTTCCACCAGCGTGCCCTTCGGCACATCTGCCTGCTCTTTGGAGTCCGGGCCGTTTTCATATCCGCCGGAAGTGGCGGCGGAACGGCTCATGGCCACGGCGTCCTGTTCGGAGATGCCCGGATACATGGACTTCAAAACGTTGTACATAAACTGCGCGGTCTGCTCATCATACTGCTTGTTTTCCATCGTGATATCCTCCTTTGTGACAATTTCCTTTTACAAAGCTTCCTTACTTGGAGTATAATGAACCCTGTCACAAGCCGAATACAGACAAACAGACCGCTTTGTCTGTATTTCAGACACGGGAAGTACATTTATCTGGAAAGAAGATGAGAACCATGACGCTGAAAGGACACACCAAGCGGATCATTGCCGAGGGGCTGTTTGCGGTGAATCAGACGAAACCGCTCAGCAAGATCACGGTCTCGGATATCGTGCAGGCCAGCGGGATCAATCGAAACACGTTCTATTATTACTTTTTGGATAAAAATGATCTGGTTTCATGGATCTATGCCCGCACGGTCAGCGTACATTACAGCGGAGAAGAGGATGCGTTTTCGCAGGAGCACACAGAGCGGGTGTTCGGCGTCATCAAGGAGCACAGAAAGTTCTATCGGGAAGCGTTTTCTGAGTATGGGGTCAATTCTTTTGATGACTTTATGCGAAAATACTGGATCGATCTGTTTACGCAGGCGCTGAAGGCGGAGACCGGGGCAGAGTTGAGCAATGAGGATTTGTTTGCGATCAAGTCTTTCTGCTACAGCCGGATCGATCTCCTGAAAGAGTGGGTTCTGAGCGACTGCAAAATGGATACGGCGGAGTTTACTTCATTCATGGTAAAGGACGTCCCGCCTTGCCTTCTGGGGCTGACCTATAAACCGCATCTTACGAATGAATAAAAGTACTTGAATCCTGCTTCAATGCGCGCACCGTAATGGCGTCAGAAAAACGATCTTATTCGCTTCATTTTGCTGTGTTTTACTGCAATTATATGATATAATCAATCACACCCTCATCTTATTACGGAGAAAGAAGGAAATTGTATGAAGCAAACCAAACGGTATTTGGCTCTGCTGCTGAGCATGGCGCTTTTGATCGCTGCGCTCTGCGGCTGCGGCAAGCCCAAAGAGAAAGCGGAACCTGCCGAATCTGTCAGCCCGGTCGAATCTGCCGAAGCGGCTGAAGAGACAGAAGAACCGGAAGCGGCCGCCGCACCCGAAAGACAGGACGGCGAGCGCTTTGAAGGCACGATCATGCTTGAGGGAATGGAGGAAACGATCCAGCTCGAGCATATCCGGAATGAGACTGCCGGATTTGAGATGGATTACGACTACGAGTCGTTTGTCCGGCGCAGCGAAGCAGATCGGGAGTGCATTGTCTGGGGATATGACGATCCGGAGAATCCCGAGAATTATCTCGAGGTGACCTGCAGCCCGGACGATGCGGAGACCGTTGCCGATTCGGTCAGTAAAACGCTCTCCGAAGAATATGAAATCAACCGGGATACGGTCACACTGGACGGTCCGGGCGAGTGCATCAGACTCGACGCCTCCGAAGTCAAAGGCGGCGGCTTCACGGCGGATGTGCTTCAGGCAGTGTATATCATCCCTGCAGCGGATGGCTGCCTTGTCGCATCTCTTCGTTATATCCCCGAGGGGTCTGACGGCTTCGGCAAGCGGCTTGCCTATATGGTGAATACAATCACGGTGATGCAGGTGCAGGAGCAGTAAAATGCTCCGTTGTGAAATCATTGTGTCTTTGATATGATTAGATATCATAACTAAACTAAAGGAGCAATCACATGAGAATTGCAGTCACTTACGAGAATGGAAACGTGTTCCAGCACTTTGGACACACCGAGGAATTCAAGGTTTTTGAGGTCGAGGACGGGAAGGTCGTCAGCGCCCAGATCATCGGGTCCAACGGCAGCGGCCACGGCGCGCTTGCAAGCCTGCTGAACGACAAGGGCATCGACGTCCTGATCTGCGGCGGCATCGGCGGCGGCGCGCAGTCCGCGCTTGCTGAGCGCGGCATCGAGCTATGCGCCGGCGCCTCTGGTGATGTGGACGAGGCGGTTGCGGCCTATCTGCGCGGCGAGCTGATCAATACCGGCGCCAACTGTGACCACCACCACGGCGAGGGTCATTCCTGCGGCGACCATGGCTGCGGCGATCATGACCATGACTGCGGCGACTGCCACGGCGGCCCGCAGGGGAAGAACGTCGGCAAAAAGGTCCGCGCCCACTATCGCGGCACCTTCAACGACGGTACGCAGTTTGATTCCTCCTATGACCGCGGCGAGCCGCTGGAGTTTACCTGCGGCGCAGGCCAGATGATCCCCGGATTTGACGCGGCGGTTGCCGATATGGACGTGGGACGGACTGTGGATGTGCATCTGATGCCCTCTGAGGCTTATGGCGAGAAGGATCCGAACGCGGTTTTCTCAGTCGAGATTGCCAAGCTCCCCGGTGCGGAGAGCGTGTCGGTCGGCCAGCAGGTTTATCTGCAGAATCAGTACGGCCAGCCCTTCCCGGTGAAGGTTGCCGCCAAGGACGACACGATGATTACCTTCGACGCCAACCACGAGATGGCGGGCAAGGAACTGAACTTCCACATCGAGCTGGTAGAGGTTCTGGAGGCGTAACGCTTTGAACCAGAGACGGAATTTACAGACTGGACAGTACATTGCCGGCTGCCGCACGCACGGGAGGTATGTCCGTGTGGAGTGCGAGGATTCACTCCTGCGCGTGTTTGTCGGCGTTCCGACGATGACGCAGGAGGATCTGAATCGCTTTCGCAGCGGAGAGATTCGCTTTGCGGCCGCGCTCATCGAGGAGTGCCTGTTTCTCCTGTTTCGGTTTGGCGAGTCGGAATGGCTTGCCGCGCCGTTTGAGCCTCGCGCCTGTGGCTCTGAGCTGCCGCGGGACAATGTAACCATGTCCTTTGTTTTTGTCGATTCCGATTCCGGCGTCGCGCAGGAGATCCGTCCGGCGATGCTCGGTCCGGCTGCGGTCGACTGGGTGTATCGGAAATGCGAAGCACTGTCCGCGTTTTCATATGATCGCGTCGAGAGCTTGAAACGACAGTCTGCGGTGCTCAGCCGACATCCGACAGGCGAAGACTTGCTGCAGGCGTCAGATGCCTCTCCCGTCTTTTCTCTGCAATAAAACAGCAAATCCCCCGCCATCCGGCGGGGGATTTGCTTTGTCATATGCGTTTGCCGCGCTGCAGATAGATGGCTGTCAGCGCTGCGAGAACGGCAGCCACAATCAGCGCCGCGAGAAAGATGCCTGCGTGGGGGAGAAAGCTGTATGTGCCGTCAGAGTTCAGGATCTGCTCGGCGTTTTTCAGTACCCGTGAGGAGATCGCGGGGCCGATGAGCCCGGGAATGAACACTTGACCAATGATACGCACGCCCTGAAACTGTCCGGCTCTTCCCTCGGGAATCAGATCGCGGATCTGCGCGCCGAACACGCTCATTCCCGTGAGATAGCCGCACATCATGAGCAGGGAACCGATAAATACAGGCACTGTGCCGCGGCAGAGCCAGAGCAGTACATAGCCGCATCCCAGCATTGCGAGAGCGGGCCAGACGCTCCGGCGAAAGCCCGTCCGGTCATAGACTCGGCCATAGAGCGCCGTGACGAGCGCCGCGAGCAGAATTGCGGGCGCAAGAATCAGAACATAGTTTTCCATTTCCAGCGTTTGCTCGTAGTAAATCAGCAGATACGGCATAAACACCTGTATGGAAATGCCGAACACGGCGAAGAGTGCCAGAACGCAATAAAGCCGCGGATGCATGCGTACCGTGGCGGGGCGGAAGCTGTATCCGATGGTGCTCAGCAGGGGAGCTCGCTCCGGCTTTAAGTCCGGCGCGTCCTCCAGAAGAAAGAAGCCCGACACACCGATGAGCACGGTCGCCCCGCCGATGATGTAATAGATCGTGCGCCAGCTCTCCATCCGGTCCAGATCGAACGACAGAAAGCTGCCGAACACCACCAGAATTGACACCAGCGGCATCATGGAGTTGAGACCCTCGATGCGTCCGCGGTTGGATTCGTCGCCCCGGTCGGTGAGCCAAGCATTGTAGGCCGCATCGTTCGCCGTGGAGCCGAAGAACGTCATTACGCAGTCCATCACGATGACCATCATCACGTTTTTCAGCCACGCGAAGCTCACGATTGTGAGACCCCAGATCACGTAACCCACGCTCATGAACGCCTTGCGCTGCCCAACCCGGTCAGACACTGCGCCCATTACAATCGTCGTGAGCGCGGCGGCTACGGCGCTCGCCATGACCATGGCAGAAATCTCGCCTGCGGTCGCGTGGAACATTTTGTAGATGAACACATTGAAATACATGTTCTCCACGACCCATGCCACCTGACCCATCAGGCCGAAGATCAGCATGGCGGTCCAGAATTTTGCGCCAAGTCTGGTTTGCATCCGAGTCATCTCCCTTTCATGAAGTCAGCAGAGTCTTTGTCGTCTCCACAATGTCCCGGTGGTGTACGTCCCGCGGCTCAAACCGGACAAGCTGATACACCACCTGCATCACGGCGCCCGCGCCGAAGGTGGCGATCAGAGTCCCAATGCCCACCGGGCCGTCCATCAGCCAGCCGGCCGCCGTCACGACAGACCAGAGCAGGATTTCCACAAGTCCGATTGGGAGTCGGGGAAGCCGCTTTCCGAGCCCAACCAAAAGCGCGTCTCTCGGGCCGCAGCCCTGCCCGGCGCTCATATAAATCCACATGCCGACTGCCATGATCACAAACCCTGCAAGCATGATGACAACCCCAAGCCAGACGTTGTGGTTCTCCGGCAGGGGATTGAGGTCATTGAATACCTGAATGAAATTGCCTGTCAGCAGCGCGTCGAGCACAGTTCCCCAGCCGATGCGCTCATGCAGCAGCAGATCGATCAGCAGAACGGTCACGGAGATGACCGTGACGGACAGACCGTAGTTCAGCGGCGTGTGATAGCTCAGTCCCATGCTCAAGCAGTCCCATGGGGAGAGACCGATGTTTGCGAAGATGGTCAGGTGTACGCCCAGAGAGAATACCAGCAGCCCTGCCGTGATCTGCAGCCACTGCCGGATAATCGTTTTCTTCATGTTTTCCAGATCCCTTGTCTCAGATACTGCAAAGATTAGCAAAGACGAATACCAATGTCAAGCAGACAGCGCTTTTGTTTCGGAGAAAACTGTGCTATACTGGCAGTGCTATTTTGTTGCTAATGAGGGATCAGATATGGCAATTGACTATCAGAAAACAGCTGAGATGGACGCCTCCCGCTTTGTTCTGCTGTCCGATTATGTACCGGGCATTGTGCAGGAGATCCGCTATTACTCTACTTATAACTTTGTCGGTGACCGCATCGACGGCTATGAGCAGCCCTGTGCCATCATCACCAAAGACGCCGCCCGCGCGCTCAAGGTGGCAGCAAATCAGGCAAATGTCATGGGATATCGCCTGAAAATCTTTGACGCCTACCGCCCCGCGACTGCCGTCCGTCATTTTGTCCTCTGGGGGATTGACGATCTGGATCAGCGGATGAAGCCGTTTTTCTATCCGGAGCTGGAAAAGCAGGCTCTGTTTCAAAAGGGATACATTGCCAGCCAATCAAGCCACAGTCGGGGCAGCACTGTGGATCTCACGCTTTTGGATATGAGCACCGGCAAGGAGCTTGACATGGGCAGTCCCTTTGACTATTTCAGCGAAGCCTCTCATCCGGACTATCGCGGTGTCACACCGGAACAGTATGAAAATCGCATGTTCCTGCAGGATCTGATGGTGAAAAACGGTTTTCAGCCCATCGACTGCGAGTGGTGGCATTTCACGCTCGCCGATGAACCGTTTCCCGATACCTATTTCTCCTTCCCAGTCTCTCTGGATGTCCTGCGCCGCTGATCGCCATCAATTGACAGCGGGAAATCCGTGTATTATAATGTATCACCAGTTTTAGTGATACCTTTTGGAGGCACCATGGAAGTTGTCACCTCGCGCAAAAATCCCATCATCCGCCAGCTCCGGGCCCTCGGCCGGGAGCGTTCTGCGCGTGAGGAAGCGGGACTGTTTGTCTGCGATGGGGAAAAGCTCCTGACAGAGGCGCTGCAGAGCGGCGCACGGATCGATACCGTTCTCTGGGCGGAGCGGCCGAGCGCGGAGCTTCCGTCTTCCGTGCGCCAGCTGTGTGCGCCGTCGGATTTGGTGGAGTATGTTTCCGCCCTGTCTCACTCTCCCGGACCGGTATTCTCCGTTGCGCTTGAGTCGAAGCCCTTGCCCGAGCGGATGCGCAGGGTGATTGTGCTCGAGACGGTGCAGGACCCCGGCAATGTGGGCACTGTCCTTCGTACGGCGAACGCTCTCGGGATCGACGCTGTGATTCTGACCGGCGCCTGTGCCGATCTGCACAGTCCCAAAACGGTCCGCTCCACAATGGGAGCGATCTTCCGTCTGCCGGTGCTGGAATGCGATTTGGCTGCGCTGCGGCCGCTGCTTCAGCGCCACGGTCTGCCGCTCTACGGCGCCGCGCTGACCGATTCCGCTCGGGATCTGCGCGCTGTTTCGCTTGCGTGTTCTGCCGTTGCCATCGGCAGCGAGGGGCAGGGACTGAGTCAGACGCTGCTGGATTTGTGCGACGGAGAGATCATCATTCCCATGCAGCCCGGGGCTGAGAGTCTCAATGCCGCCGTGGCCGCCTCCGTCCTTATGTGGGAGATGACCCGCGGGGAGACAGTGTCATGAGCGAGCTGCAGTATTGGGTCTGGCTTTCCGAGCGGCTTTCCGTCCGCCCGAAGCGCAAGCTGGAGCTGCTCGATGCCTTCGGCGATGTCCGCGCGCTCTATTTCGCGCTGGAGGGCGATTACCGCACTGCGCTGCCGTCACTTGCGCCGGCGGAGCTGCGAGACCTGATGGACAAGGATCTGGACGGCGCCAGCCGCGCGCTGAGCCTGCTTGAAGCGCGAAACCTCTCCATGCTCACGGTGCGGGATGCCGCCTATCCCGAGCGCCTGCGGCAGATTTATGATCCGCCTGTGGTGCTCTATCTGAGAGGGCGTATGCCCCGTTTGGACGATCATGCCTCTGTTGCCGTCGCCGGTACGCGGAAAGCCTCGCCCTACGGCCTGCGCACTGCATCGCGTATTGGCTCTGAGATTGCTGCCTGCGGCGGCATCGTTGTCTCCGGCCTCACCGCCGGAATTGATGCGGAAGCAGCCCGCGGTGCGCTGATGGCTGAGGGAACGGTCATCGGTGTGCTTGGCGGCGCAATTGACGCGCCCTTTGCCGGTCATCTGCAAATGGATGTCGCCCGCCGCGGCGCGGTTGTGAGCGAGTTTGCGCCCGGCTCCGGCATCGGCAAGGTTGGCTTCCGAATGCGAAACCGCATCACTGCCGGCCTGAGCCTGGCAGCTGTGATTGTGGAAGCGCCGGAGCGCAGCGGTGCGCTGCTTTTTGCGGAGGATGCGTCTGACCAAAACCGCGAGATCTTCGCCGTGCCCGGCAACGCGGACGCGCCCGGCACCGCCGGCACCAACCAGCTTCTCAAGGACGGCGCCCGCCCGGCCACCTGCGGCTGGGACGTGCTGGAAGACTATGTTTCCATGTTCCCGACCACACTCCGCCGCACCGAGCCAAAGCGCACTTCCGCGCCGAAAATGCCCGCCGAGGAGCCGCGCGAAACAGGGGAGGGGTTTTATAAGCTGCGTCAGCCCATCCGTCAAAAAGTGATTGACAAAGACCCTGTCCCGGCATATAGTGACTTGCAGCAGCAGCTCTCCGGTCTCTCGGAGACACAGCTGAAGATCGTTTCGGTCATGGATGTCCCGCATCAGCACGTGGATGACATGATTCGCCGCTGTGGTCTGCCTGCTGCTTCCGTGCTCTCTGAGCTCACAGTTCTGCAGATTCAGGGCTATGTTCTTCAGGAGCCGGGAAAGCGTTTTTCACTGAATATTAAAACGTAATCATATCTGATTTGAGAGGGGAAACAACCCAATATGGCAAAAGCAAAAACCGATCTGGTCATCGTGGAGTCTCCGGCGAAGGCCAGAACGATTGAAAAATATCTCGGATCTGACTATAAAGTTGTGGCGTCCATGGGCCATCTCCGTGATCTGCCCAAGAGCAAGCTCGGTGTGGACATTGAGGCAGGCTTTGAGCCGGTCTACCAGCCAGTTAAGGGCCGAGAGGATGTCATCAGTGATCTGAAGAAAAAGTCCAAGAACGCGAACATCGTCTATCTCGCGAGCGACCCGGACCGTGAGGGCGAGGCCATTTCCTGGCATTTGAAGGAGCTGCTCAGTCTGCCGGATGAAAAGGCGCGCCGCGTCACGTTCAATGAGATTACCAAAGACGTGGTCACGAAGAGCATCCAGCATCCGCGGGACATCGATCAGGATCTGGTGGACGCGCAGCAGGCGCGCCGCATCCTTGACCGCATTGTGGGCTATAAGCTCAGCCCGCTGCTTTGGAAGAAGATCAAGCCCGGTCTCTCTGCCGGCCGTGTTCAAAGCGTGGCGACGCGTATCGTCGTTGACCGCGAGCGTGAGATCCGTGATTTCAAGCCTCAGGAATACTGGCTGCTTGACGCTGAGCTCTCCTGCGGCCCGAAGCCGGACGATCACTTCACCGCCCGGTATTACGGCACGGTGGAGAAAAAGCAGGAGATCCATTCCGAAGCGGAGGCAGATGCAATCATTGCCGCTGTTACGAAGTCTCCGTTTTCCATCCACAGTGTCAAGCGCGGCACCAAGCAGCGCAGCCCGTCGCCCCCGTTCATTACCTCCACGCTGCAGCAGGAGGCTTCCCGCCGCTTGGGCATGACGCCTCGGCGCACCATGTCCATCGCTCAGCAGCTCTATGAGGGCGTGGATCTCTCCGGACGCGGTACCACGGGTCTCATCACCTATATGCGTACCGATTCTCTCCGACTCTCTGATGAGGCCCTCGCTGCGGCGAAAACCTTCATCACCGGTCATTACGGGCAGGAATTCTATCCGCCCCAGACCCGCACCTTCAAGACCAAGTCTGGCGCGCAGGATGCGCATGAGGCTATTCGCCCCACGAATGTGACCATCACGCCCGAGAGCGTGCGCAAGGATCTCACCAACGACCAGTATCGTCTCTATCGCCTGATCTGGGGCCGCTTCACTGCCTCCCAGATGGCGAACGCCGTCTATGACAATGTTGTGGTGGACGCCGTCAGCGCGAATCACCTTTTCCGTGCGAAATACTCCGAGCAGAAGTTTGCGGGCTATACCGCCGTCTATGAGGAGGCCAAGGACGAGGAGCAGAGCGAGATTCGCCGTCCTCTGCCCGATATGCAGCAGGGGGACAGCGTGGATCTGGTCAAGACCAGCAAGGAGCAGCAGTTCACGCAGCCGCCTACGCGTTATACCGAGGCTACGCTGATCCGTGCCATGGAGGAAAAGGGCATCGGCCGTCCTTCTACCTATGCGCCCACAATCTCCACCATCACCGCACGTGACTATGTCATCAAGGAGGGCAAGTACCTCCGGCCCACCAATCTGGGCGAGACCGTTACACAGATGATGGAGGAGTATTTCCCGGATATTGTGGACCTCGCTTTCACCGCGCAGATGGAGGATGAGCTCGACCATATCGAGACCGGCTCCATCCCGTGGAAGGACGTTCTCAGCGAGTTCTATACCGGCTTTGACGGCGAACTCACCTCTGCCGAGACCAGGCTCGAGGGCAAGCACATCAAGGTGCCGGACGAGGTGTCTGACGAGGTGTGCGATGTCTGCGGGCGCCAAATGGTCGTGAAATCCGGCCGATTTGGCCGCTTCCTTGCCTGCCCCGGCTACCCGGAGTGCACCTTTACCAAGCCTCTGGTCATTGAAATGCCCGGCAAGTGCCCCAAGTGCGGCGGACGCATTCTCAAGCGTACCAGCAAAAAGGGCTACACCTTTTATGCCTGCGAGCGCGGGCAGGAGTGCGGCTTTATGAGCTGGGAAGTGCCGACGAAGGATTTCTGCCCCGACTGCGGCAAGACGCTCTTCAAGCCATCCGGCCGCGGCGCGAAAAAGGCGTTCTGCATCAACCCCGAGTGCCGCAGCTTCGTTCCGGAAGACAAGCGCGGCTATCGCAAGAAGAAGACGGAAACCGCCGGGGATGAGAAGAAAGCCGGTGCAAAGAAAACGACTGCGAAGAAGACGAAAAAAACAAAGAGTGAAGCGTAAAAGAGTGGAGAGTGGAGCCGACACAAGATCATCTCCACTCTCCACTCACTATTCTTTGCTTTGAATCGGAGGAACCCTATGACTCCCCAAACTGTAACTGTGATCGGCGCGGGACTCGCCGGGTGTGAGTGCGCCTGGCAGCTTGCCAAACGCGGCATCCCCGTCCGCCTGATCGAGATGAAGCCGCAGAAGCACACCCCCGCCCATGTCTCTGATGATTTCGGCGAGCTGGTTTGCTCCAACTCTCTGCGCAGCGACGAGCTGACGAACGCCGTCGGGCTGTTGAAAGAGGAGCTGCGCCGGCTGAATTCACTCATTCTTATGAGTGCGGATGAAAACCGCGTGGCCGCCGGCGGCGCGCTTGCGGTGGACCGCGAGGGCTTTGCCCGTTTCATCACCGAAAAAATCAAATCCCACCCGAATATCACCGTCGTCGAGGGTGAGGCGACCGAGATACCCGCGGAGGGAATTGTCATTCTTGCCACCGGTCCGCTCACGTCTGATGCCATGGCGGAGCAGATTCAGTCGCTCTGTCCGGAATTCGATCTGCATTTTTATGATGCAGTGGCGCCCATCGTCACACTCGAGAGTGTAGACATGGACAGTGCGTTTTTCGCCTCCCGCTATGATAAGGGGACTGCGGATTATGTAAACTGCCCGATGGACCAGGCGGAGTATACTGCCTTTGTCCGGGAGCTCGTTTCCGCGAAAGAGGCGGAAATCCACGGCTTTGACGATGGCGGCGTTTTCGAGGGCTGCATGCCTGTGGAGGTTATGGCCAGGCGCGGAGAGGATACCCTGCGCTATGGACCGCTCAAGCCGGTTGGCCTGCGCGATCCGCGTACCGGGAAAGATAACTATGCCGTTGTTCAGCTCCGGCGTGACAATGCCGAGGGCACGCTCTATAATCTGGTCGGCTTTCAGACGCATCTGACCTGGGGAGAGCAGAAGCGTGTGTTCTCCATGATTCCCGCACTGAAAAATGCGGAGTTTGTGCGCTATGGCGTCATGCACCGCAATACCTATCTCAATTCTCCAAAGCTTCTTGACCGCTATTACCGGCTCAGGAGCGATCCGCGTATCCGCTTTGCCGGTCAGATGACCGGCGTGGAGGGCTATGTGGAGTCCTGCGCCTCCGGTGCGCTTGTCGGCATTGAGACGGCGGCCGAGGTCCTCGGCCTCGCAGCGGTGGATTTTCCACAGGAGACGGCCATCGGCGCGCTGGGACTCTATGTCTCCGGCGGCAGTGTGGGTGATTTTCAGCCCATGAACATCAATTTCGGTATCATTCAGGAGCTGGGTTATCGCGTCAAGGGAAAGCACAATAAAAATGCCGCCATTTCCGAACGTGCGCTCCAGATCCTCTCGGATTTACAAAATGAAAAGGAGGTTCTGCACCTGTGAAAATCATCGTTGATGCGATGGGCGGCGACAACGCCCCGCAGGAAATCGTCAAAGGCGCGCTGCTTGCGCATGAAAAGTTCGGCGCGGAAATTGTGCTCGTAGGGCAGAAGGAAGCCATAGAGCCTCTGGTCTCCGGTGCGTATCATCCGGAAATCGTAGACGCGCGTGAGATTATCACTATGGATGATGATCCCAGTACCGCCACTCGCCGGAAAAAAGATTCCTCCATGGCCGTAGCGCTCAAAATGCTCAAAAACGGGGAAGGGGACGCCGTTGTCTCTGCCGGCAGCACCGGCGCGCTCCTGACCGGCGCCACGCTCACGGCAAAGCGCATCCGCGGAATCCGCCGCGCGGCGCTTGCGCCTGTCCTTCCCAATGGAGGCAGCGGCTGCATGCTCATCGACTGCGGCGCCAATGCCGACTGCACTCCGGAATATCTCCTTCAGTTCGCATTTATGGGCAGCTTCTACATGCAGAAGCTCCACGGCGTGGCCAATCCCCGCGTGGGTCTTCTCTGCAACGGGACTGAGGTGCACAAGGGTGACGATCTGCGCCATGAAACCTATCCGCTCCTGCAGCAGGCGCATGAGGCTGGCCGTATTAACTTTATCGGCAATGTGGAAGCAAGCCAGATCTTTAAGGATGAAGTGGACGTCCTCGTGACGGATGGCTTCACCGGCAACATTCTGCTCAAGGGTCTGGAGGGCACGCTCAAGTTCATGCTCTCCACGCTCAAGACCATGTTCAAAAAGCCGAAAAACATGCTCGCCGGTCTCATGATCAAGGGCGAGGTTGGCTCGCTCAAAGCGCAGCTGGACCCCAACGCCGTGGGCGGCACCGCTATGCTCGGCATTTCCAAGCCGGTCATCAAGGCCCACGGTTCCTCCAAGGCCGAGGCGTTTTCCAACGCCATCCATCAGGCGATGGTCTTCGCCGAGAGCGGCATCATTCAGTCCATCACCGAGAACATCGAGTACATGCGTCTCAGCGGCGCGGAGGAGGAAGGCTGATGCGCGCACTGCAGGATCGCCTTGGATATGTTTTTCGTGACCCCGCTCTGCTGGAAAATGCTTTGACCCATTCCTCTTATGCCAATGAGCGCCGTGGCCATGCTGCCAGCAACGAGCGGCTTGAATTTCTCGGAGACTCCGTTCTCGGCATGGTCACTGCCGATAAGCTCTACCACTGTTTCCCCGATCTTCCGGAGGGCAAGCTTTCCCGCATGCGAGCGGAGCTCGTCTGTGAGCAGAGCCTGCACGCTGTGGCGCTGGATCTGGGGCTTGGAGAGCATCTGCGCCTTGGCAAGGGCGAAGAACACAGCGGCGGCAGGGAGCGCCCTTCCATTCTGGCGGACGCCGTGGAGGCGGTTATCGCTGCCATGTATCTGGATGGCGGGCTGGATCCCGCGCGGACCTTTATCCTCGGCCACATTCTAAACGGAATCGAAGCCGGCGAGATCCACCATGTGATGGATTATAAAACCGAACTGCAGGAGCAGATCCAGCGCAAGGCGGATCAGCATCTGCGCTATGATCTGGTGGAGACCACCGGACCGGATCATAACAAGCGTTTTGTCATGGCCGTGTCTCTGAACGATCAGGAGATTGGCCGCGGCCATGGACGCAGCAAAAAGGAAGCCGAGCAGGAAGCGGCAAAAGCCGCCCTTTCCGGTTTGAATCTCGGATAAAAACAGACCATGCGGGAGCGAATGCGCTCCCGCATGGTCTGTTTTTTTGCGGCAGAAGTTCTGTCAGCGTGAGATCAGCCCAATCCCTTTCATCATCAGCATCATCCCCATGGTAATGATCAGAATGGTGCTGGCTTTGAGAATGTATTTGTTGTATTTGCGTGTCAGCGCATCACCGAGCAGCCCAAGCAGCAGCATACAGACGCAGGTTCCCAGACCGAATATCAGCATGATCCCCGCGCCCTTCACAGCAGACGCAGAGGAGGCCGCCGTGAGCCACATGGAGGTGAGCATGCCGCAGGGCATCACGCCGGTGAGCATGCCGATCATGAAGGGTCTTCCGCGCTGTCCGCAGGGGCTCGGAAGCCCCGGGCGCAGCCGCCGAAGCAGCGGCACGCCCCACATCTGCAGCCCGATCAGGATCACGAGCCCGCCCGCGATGATGAAAACCGCGCTCTTCAGCCCCGCGGTGAACACCAGAACGCTTCCTACCGCGCCGAAGATCAGACCCATGACCGTGTATCCGATGAGCCGCCCGCCGTTGTAGGCAATGGCGTTATGCTGTGTGAGCATGATGCCGCCGCACATGCCGATGCAGTGCACGCCGCCGAGCAGCCCCGTCAGGAAGACGAGCCCCATAGGCATGCCGCGCTCCGCCGCCGGAACGGGGACAAGCCCCGTCAGCCACGTCAGCAGGAAATACAGCGCCGCAATGCACAGCAGACCCAGCGCATCGGAGAGCAGATTGCTCCGACCTCTGCCGACGGGATAGCCCATCCGGCGGAGCGCGTCTTCGAGCGCCTGCTCGGAGATGCGTTCGGGATCATATTCCGCCGTGACCTCGCTTTTGATATAGCTCGTTTTCACGGCGCAGACGCCTTCTGTGCGTTTCAGGCGGGCGTTGATTTCATACGCGCAGTTGGGGCAGATGATCCCGTCCACGCGCCGCTGAAAGACCTGCGCGCTCATGCCGTGCCTCCGCCGCGCCGGAGCAGCTTTGCCGCGAGGCGCTCTGCAAGCGTGGGCTTTCGGGAAAACGGCGGATAGCCCATGGCCTCCAGCGCGGCGCGCAGCTGCGCCTCCGAGACGATCTCCGGGTCGTATCTCACGATGACCTCAGACTGAAAATAAGCCACGTCCGCGTCAATGACGCCGCGCGTCTGCAGCAGGGCGGAGATGATCCACTCCGGACACTGAATGCAGTAGATGCCCTTTATATAGGTTTTGAAAACCGCGTCTTCCACTGGCGGTCACGCTCCTTTTTCTTCCCCAGCTTCTGCAGGCGCAGAGAGTTCATCAGCACGCCGATGGAGCTCAGCGACATGGCCATGGCGCACAGCGACGGGTGCAGAAGTCCGGCGGCCGCCGCCGTGATGCTGACGGCGTTGTACCCCAGCGCCCAGCTGAGATTCTGCCGCACGACGCCCATGGTTTTCCGGGAGATGGAAAACGCGTCGTTCAGTTTTGCGAGCTTCCCGGCGGGCAGAAGAATCGCGGCGGACTCGATCGCCACGTCTGCGCCGGTCCCCATGGCGACCGCCGCGTCCGCCGTCGCGAGAGCGGGCGTGTCGTTCACGCCGTCGCCCACCATGCAGACGGTCTTTCCCTGCGCTTTCAGTTCTTTGATTTTCCGTGCCTTGTCCTCCGGCAGCACGCCGGAGAGCACATGGTCGATCCCGACCTGATCCGCGATCGCGCGGGCCGTCCGGGCGTGATCGCCGGTCATGATCCAGAGCTCCCTGCCGGAAGCCTTGAGCGCGGCGACGGCGCTGCGCGCGTCCTCCCGCAGCACATCCGCCACGCCGAGAACGCCCAGCAGCCGCCCGTTTTTCACGACGCAGAGCTCCGTTTTCGCCTCTTTGCGCAGATCCGGCAGCCGCTGCAGTTCCGCAAGCGGCACGCCGCAATCCGAGAGCAGCGCGCGGCTGCCGCAGAGCACGGTCTCGCCTGCAATGACGCCTTTGACGCCGCGGCCGGGCAGATCGGCAAAGTACGTGACCTCCGCGGGCTCGAAGTCCTTCAGCCGCTCCTTCGCGCGCGCCGTCACCGCTCTGGAGATCGGGTGATCGGATCGCATCTCGACGGAAGCGCTGAGGAAAAGCAGCTCCGCTTCCGTCACGCCGGGCAGCGGACAGACGTCCGTGAGCGCCGGCTCGCCGGCGGTAAGCGTCCCGGTCTTGTCAAAGACAATGGTATCGGCCTTCCACGCGGTTTCGAGCGCGCCGCCGTTTTTGAAAAGCACGCCTCGCTCCGCGCCTGCGCCGGAGCCGACCATGAGCGCCGTGGGCGTGGCGAGACCGAGCGCGCAGGGACAGGCGACCGTGAGCACATCGCAGCAGTTGAGGATCGCCCGCTCCAGATCGCCCTTCCTGAGCCGGAAATACCACAGGGCGAAGGTTCCGACAGCCGCCGCCATGACGCCGGGGACGAACCACTGCGCCACCGCGTCGGCAAAGCGCTGGATCGGCGCCTTTTCGGTCTGCGCCTGCCGCACCATGGCGACGATCTGCTGCAGAACGGAATCCTTTCCGAGCGTCGTCGCCCGGTAGGTGACGGAGCCAGAGCGGTTCAGGCTGCCGCCGACCAGCCGCGCGCCCTCGGTTTTGTCCACGGGCATGCTCTCGCCGGTGAGCATGGATTCGTCCACGGCGCACACGCCGCTCAGCACCACGCCGTCCGCCGGAACGCGCTCGCCGGGGCGAAGCAGGATCTCATCCCCGGTGCGGATCTGCTCGGAGGCGAGCTCTTTCCATTCCCCGTCCCGGCGCACCATGGCGGAGGCGGGCTGGAGGCGCAGGAGCTTGCGGATGGCGGCGCCGGCCTCTCCGGCCGCGACCTGCTCCATATATTTGCCGAAGAGGATCAGGCTCAGCAGGATGCCCTGCGAGGTGAAATAGAGCGTAAAGTTCTTTTTTCTGGTGAGCGCGGCATGGCTGCTGTAGAGCCAGATGATCGAGCTGGAGAGCGAGACCAGCAGATCCATGCCGAAAATTCGGTTTCGGAGATTTCGCAGCGCGCCGGCGTGAAAATACCGGGCTGGGCCGAACTGCAGCGCCGTGCCCAGAACAAACTGCGCTTTGGGGTGCAGCTCCAGCATGAGCGGCGCCGTGAGCGCGGCGGCGGACACGAGCGTTCGGAGCATTCGCATCCGGGTATCCAGCTGATGATATTCCGCCCCGGCGCGGAAGTCTGTCACTTCCGCCTCCGCGCCCGCCGCCCGGCAGGCTGCGAGCAGCGCGCGGCTGTCCACCCCGACCGAGCGAAATGTGACCATGAGCTTCCCGTCCGCGCGGTCGACCGCGTCCGCCACGCCGTAAACCTCCCGTAGCGCGGTCTTCACGGCGTCCCTGTCCGCATCCCCGGACAGCGCGAGATCCGCTTCCTCCATCGGGACGCGAAAGCCCGCCTTTTTCACATACAGAACCACGTCCTCCAGTGTGAGGGCTGCGTCGTCATAGGTCAGCTCCATGGTTCCGGCGGTGTAGTTTACCGACGCGCGGGAAATGCCCTTCTGCCGAAGCATGGTGCGCTCCAGCGTGGAGGCGCAGGCGGCGCAGTCCATGCCTAGAATGGTCAGATTGATTGTTTTCATCTTTGGATCCCTCATCAGAAAAGGCGGCAGAGCTCCAAAGATCTCTGCCGCCTGCCGGCTTTACTTTTCGAGCTGCTCCTTGTGCTCGCGGCGCATCTCCAGCATTCTCCTGGTCATCGGGACGCACAGCACGACCAGATCCAGCAGCAGCGCCCAGTCATACCACTTGATGCCCTGGATGAACTGACCCTCGTGCCAGACGCCTTTGTTGATCTTGAAGTAGTTGTTGTTCCAGACGCCCCAGACGTCCGTGGTGGGCTTCCAGAAATGCACCTTATTGAACGCGACTGTCGTGAGCAGGCTGCCGACTGCGGCGGCGCTGAAGGAAGACGCGCGCTTGTTGCGAACCAGAAACTCCGTGACCGTGGGCAGCACGTAGACCGCGAGATTGATGACCCACAACTGCAGCGGGATGTGATAATGCCAGCGGCGGGCCTGCATGATGTGGTCCGCGTCGTGCGCGAGCGTCAGACCGAGCAGGGCGAGATTCCACTTCTCCACCTCGGCCGCGGTTTTGTCATCCAGACGGCTGTCCAGAAACGTTGCTGTTTTCTTCTCCTGTTCGAGTGTCATGTCAGTTCCTCCTGCTATAATTTATCGATTGGTCTATCTTTACCACATGGTAAATTAAAAGTATCATACTTCTGTTTCGCTGTCAATACTTTTGTTGACCAGTTGGTAAATTTGTGCTACAATGCAGACATGCCTATTATTGTTGACAGAGAAAAAGTGCGCATGGAGATCCTCATGGCTTTCCAGCGCTGCATCGAGAAAAAGCCGATCGACACGATCTCGCTCCGGGACATCGCGGCGGAAGCAGGCATGAGCCATCCGACGCTGCTGCACTATTTCGACAGCAAGGATGACCTGATCCTGACGTATGTGAAATACACAAAGGATTACATGACCGAGCATTGCATGACGTGGTTTGCCACTCACGACAGAAAGGATTATGACTCAAATCTGGCATTTCTGAACGACTTCATGCACTATGTCGCCGAGGCACCGGAGGGAGAGCTGCGCCCAAACGCCACCACGCAGACCTATGTTCTCGGTCACTACAAGGAAGAGATCGGGAAAATGGTCACGGACGAGTTTCGCGAATGGCGCGAGATCATGGAGCAGTGTCTCATCGCGGTTTACGGCGAGGACGTTGGAAAAAGGGAAGCCGAGGCTATGATGATTCTCATCTCCGGTACCTTCCTTTGCAACTATAACCGTGCCCTTACCGGCGAGATCAACGACAATATCATCGGGTATCTGGCGAATCTTGCCCAGTCCTGATCAGAAATGCAAATGAAAAGTGACGGAAGGGGTTCCGGATAGGGTTCTGCTTCCGGCTTTTTT
>JAZQDI010000087.1:0-5928 GCA_045546715.1 Oscillospiraceae bacterium
CATCTCCTTTTGCGCCAGGGTTTGGCTTCGGGCGATTCGCGCAAACTTCGGCCACGAGATGGCTGCCAAAGCGATGATCGCGTTGTGCAGGCCGCCGCCGAGGACGCCCGCCACGGCCAGCGCGAACACCAAGCCGGGGAACGCCAGGAAGAGGTCGGAGATGCGCATGAGGATCGTGTCCGTCCAGCCGCCGACCCACGCGGCGAAGACGCCGATGATCGTGCCGAGGACGGTGATGATGGCGACGAGCAGCAGCGTGGAAAAGATGCTGGTCTTTGCGCCGACGATGACGCGCGAGAGCATATCGCGGCCATAGCGGTCCGTGCCGAAGACATGCTCGGCGCTTGGGGCCATTTTGGCGATACTCAAATCCTGAGCATAGGGATCATAGGGACAGAGCTGCTCACAGAAAACGGAGGCGAGCAGCAATAAAATTGCAAGCGTGCCGAAGAGAATGAGTCTGGCCTTGAGGGTATCCCGGCGCAGCTTCTGCACGCGGACAGTCGGTTCCTTGTTCAATCCTGCACCACCCCCAGTCTGATTCTCGGGTCCATGGCGTGATAAAGCAGGTCGGTGATCAGGTTCACCAGGACATAGATGATGGCCATCCAGACCACGTAGGCCTGAATGATCGGATAGTCGCGCATGGTGATGGCGTCCACGGCCAGCTTGCCCACGCCGTCCCACATGAAGATGCTCTCAATGATGGCGGTGCCGCCGAGGAGGCTGCCGATGGAGAGGGCGAGCAGGGTGATGATCGTGAGCATGGAGGACTTCATAACGCTCTTCCAAAGCGTCACGCGGCTGCGGACGCCTCTGGCCTGGGCGCCGTAGACGTAGTCCTTGTTTAATTCTTCCAGAACTGTGGCGCGCACCTGTCTCAGATACTTCGCGCTCATGGCGATGGCCAGCGTCAGCGTCGGCATGGCGGCACTTTTGATGGAGAGGCCGTTTGAGATGACCGGCAGCCAGCCGAGCTTGATGCTGAGAAAATACATGAGCAGCATGGCCACAAAGAAGTTCGGGAGCGAGTTGCCGACAAAGCTGGTAAATCGGATGAGGTAGTCGGTAAACCGATCATGCCGCACGGCGGCGAGCACCCCGAGCGGGATGGAGATGATGATGGTAAGCAAAATGCTCAGCGCCGTCAGAAGCAGCGTCGCCGGGAGCTTGGAGACGAAGGTGTCGAACACATTGCGGCCGGAAATGTAGCTCGTGCCCATGTCGCCGGTGAGCATGCCGCCGAGCCAGGAAAAATACTGGGTCAAAAAGGGCTTGTCCAGGCCGAGATCCGCTCTGGCCGCGTCGATGACCTCCTGGGAGACCGCGCCCTTGCCCGCGTACATCTCTGTGATGGCGTCGCTGCCGGCAATGCGCATCATGGCGAAGGACAGAAACGTGATGCCAATCAGCACCGGGATCAGCTGCACGATTCTGCGAAGCACATATTTGCCCATCGACACACCTCCTCTTGTAAGCATAATCCGTGTCAGTTATAGCACATCATGAATCGCTTCCACAACCTCCCCCGGGGGGATATTTTTTTGTGTTTTTTGCATTTTTGTGCAATTTTTTATCCCCCCGGGGGAGGTTGTGGTGACGAAATCCGTATGTTAGGATAAAGTGCTGAGTATTTTTGAGTAAATTGGAGAACCAGAAGATGGGAAAACTGATCGCCGGGCACGAATTGATCCCCGGCAAAACCATAAAAGATCACATTCACGTACACGGCACAGAGCTCCATGTGCCCCATGTTCTGCTCTGCGGCATAGAGGACGGCCCCACGGTGCTGATCTCCGCAGGCATCCACAACGCGGAGTACGTGGGCATCCAGGCGGCCATTGAGCTCTCCAACGAACTGGACGTGAACGAGCTGCGCGGCAACGTGATCATCCTGCCGCTGGCCAACCGCTCCGGCTTTGAAAACCGAACCATGTCCATGGTCTTCGAGGACGGAAAAAACCTCAACCGGGTCTTCCCCGGCAATGCGGAGGGCAGCACAGCGGAAAAACTGGCGCACACGCTCTTTGATGTATTCATCCGCAACGTGGACTTTTACATTGACCTCCACAGCGGCGACGGCTTTGAGGAATTGATCCCCTATGCCTATTATCTCGGCGGCGCGCCAGCTGAGCAGAAGGCCAGGGAGATGATCGAGTGCGTGAACACAAAGTATTTTGTCCGCTCGAAATGCCGCACGGGCGGCGCCTACAATCTGGCTTCTATCCACGGCATCCCCAGCGTGCTCATCGAGCGGGGGCAGCTCTCCCTGTTCAGCCGGGAGGAAATCGAGGCGGACAAGGCGGATGTGCGGAACATTCTCCGCCGCATCGGCATTCTGCCGGGGGACTATGTGACTTATCCGAAAACGGAGCTACTGGAATCCAGCGACGACGCCCCCTGCACCGGCTGCTGGTACCCCGAAAAGCAGGTGGGCGACTGGTTCCGGAAGGGCGAAAAGCTGGGCGAGATCCGCGATTACTTCGGGCGCAGCCTCTTTACGGAGTTTGCGCCGTGCGACGGGGTGCTGATCCACCAGTGCGCGTCGCTGAACATCATTGAGAAAGGGCCGATGGTGACCTATGGCGTCAAGCAAAACGATTCTGAATGAAAACCGGGAATACTGGACCGGCCGCGCGGACGGCTATTCCAAAGTGAACCAAACAGAGCTTCGCACCTCACAGCGCGAGGTATGGCGCGAGGAGCTGAGAGCGCACATCGCCCGGCAGTTTCCCGGCCGCGAGGCGGGAAGCATTCAGGTGCTGGAGATCGGCACCGGGCCGGGCTTTTTCGCCATTCTGCTTGCGGAGCTGGGATACGACGTGACGGCGATTGATCTCACGCCCGCCATGCTCTTAGAGGCGAAGAAGAACGCCGGCGCGCTTGCGGAGAAGATCACGTTTCTGGAGATGAATGCCGAGGCGCTCGACTTTGAAGACCACACCTTCGACGTGATTCTCTCCCGAAATCTCACCTGGAACCTCCCCCATCCGGAAGCGGCCTACGGGGAGTGGAAGCGGGTGCTTCGCCCCGGCGGATTGCTCCTGAACTTCGACGCCAACTGGTATCACTATCTCTTTGACCGGAAAGCCCGCGAAAGCTATGAAGCCGACCGGAGGGCCACGGCGGAGCAGGGCTTCAAGGATGAGAACATCGGAGAAAACTTCGATGTGATGGAGCAGATCGCCCTGAAAATCCCGCTGTCGAGCACCATGCGGCCTGCCTGGGATCACGCGGTACTCTCAGAGCTCGGAATGCACGTGACCACCGACACCCAAGCCTGGGATCGCGTCTGGTCGGCGGAGGAAAAGGTCAGCTTTGCCTCCACGCCCATGTTCCTGATTCACGCGGTACACGCAGGAGGCGCCTTATGAGCCACGAACACACCCACGTCCGCAGCGACGGCACTGTCTATACCCACACCCACGAGACGAATCCCGAGCACACCCATTCCCACAATCACACCCAGAGCAAGGCGGTCATCAATCGGCTCTCCCGGGCAATCGGACATCTGGAGTCGGTCAAGCGCATGGTGGAGAGCGGACGGGACTGCACCGAGGTGCTCATGCAGCTGGCGGCGGTCCAGTCGGCGCTGAACGGCATCGCCAAGGTGGTCTTGAAGGATCACATCGAACACTGCCTCACCGACGCGGTGGAGCAGAACAACACCAGAGCCATCGAGGAGCTCAACACCGCCATCGAGCGATTCATGCGGTAACGCCGGAAAGGAGACAACCATGCATATTTCCTCTGACCATGCCCACGGACACAGCCATCCGCACCCCGAACAGCCGCCCATGACGCGGGAGGAAGTCCTCAAGCTGCTGGGCTACATGCTGGATCACAACCGTCAGCACACCGAGGAGCTCCACGGTCTGTTCCACACGCTGAACGACGCCGGATGCGATGAAGCGGCAGACGAGCTGGACAACGCCGTTCGCTATTACATTGCCGGCAACGAAGCGCTGGCGACTGCGCTGGATCTGGCGAAGGAAGCCGCAGAAAGCGAAGAATGATTGCCCAAGATGCCAATAAAAAATAAAAGACCATAATGATTCAGGCCACCCGCCATGCTGACGGGTGGTCCTGGTTTTATAGGGCGTATTGATATCGAAGCTTCCATTTTTGGAGACATCCGGCTTCGGTTTGGATCGTGTCGGAGACAGTTTTCTGAAATGCCTGAACCTGCTCGCGCTGCTCGAATGTCATGGCGTGGTCACTGAAGGCGGCTTCCTGCCAGAGCCTGTATGCAGCGTCATAGCCGGGCATCTCCCGCGCGTCGCTCTCGGAAGCGCGCAGCCAGAGCAGCGCATAGCGGAAGGTGGCGCGAATTGCCTCGGCATTGTTTGCGCTGTCCATGCCGGCTCGGTTTCGGTCGCGCCGCTTCTGCAGCCGGTCGCGGAGAATCGCAGGGACAAACAGCACCAAAAGAATCACCGCAATCAACACAATCAAAAGGATGGTTTTGGAGTCCATGCTCTCCCGGATCTGGAGGAGCATGGGCTCTTTGTTTGCCTGCTCCGGCTGGGTTTCCGGCGTGGGCGTCGGTGTGCTCTCCGGCTGTGTCTGCTGTGTGACGGTGGTGAAAGCGAGCGTATCGCGCAGCTGATCGTCCAGCGCGGAGATACGCGCGTTTTCTCCCGGCAGAAGCCAGAGCGTGAGCCCTGCAATCACCGCCGCAGAAGCCAGCAGCAGGACAGCCGCTCGAAGCTCAGACCTTACCGCCATGGAGAGCCCTGAGAGCGCCAAAATCACCAGCAGCCAGGTAGCGCCGGGCGTGACGCCGAAATAAGCGCAGGAGCACGCCGTGATCAGAATCGCCAGCACACCGGGCTGCCCGCACTTCCACGCGCCGAGCCAGCCAAAGCATACCGCCGTCAATGCCGAGCTCCACAGCACCGCCGGAATCGGAGAAATCGCAGAAACGGCAAACTTGTCATACAAATACCGCTGTCGCGCCGCGCTCAAATCAAAGAGCCGATTGACAAGCAGCGCGAGCCCCCCGGAGATCTGCCGCCAAAACAGGAAGGCAAGCACTGCCAGAAAAATCAGCAGCACACCGCCAACCAAACACCGGTGTTTTCGCGTCGGACAAAAGAGCGGAAACAGCGCAGTAAGGGAGCCTGCTGCCACGTAAGACAGCAGCGTCACGCGGCCAACCATCCACAAAAACGCACCCCAGAGCGCAATGGAGAGCAGCATCGGAACCACAGAAAGCGGCAGACTGCGTTCCTTGGGCAGCGACGCAGAGACAGAAAGCGTGTTTGGGTTCATAGCTCCACCCTCCTCAGCTGCTCGAAATCGTCAAAGCAGATCTGCACCGTGCCGTCCGGCTGCAGGCCCTCCGCGCCGGTGCCATGCTTCAAGACGGTGATCCGGCTTCCGTTATAGAGATCCGCAAGGCCCAAAACAGGCTCTGCCGAGACAACCGCCACATGGGCATAGCTGCCGCCAATGTGCTCCGTCGGCGCAGCTGCCGGCTCCGGAGGAAGGGACAGCAGCGCATCCATCGCAGCAAGGTGGGCATCTTCAGAATCGATCTGCCAGAGCGCTTCACGCCAGCCGAGGTCGTGAATGATCCCCTGCTCAAACAGCGCCGCCGAGAGCGACAGCAGCGCTGTCGTCATGCCGTGGATTGCTGCCGGAGCAGTTTCGTGCACTGCGGGGTTTTCATAGCGCAGCAGCACCTCGTGCTCCACCGGGAGGCTGAGCTCCCGCACCATGGTATCACCGGATTTCTGCGAGAGCTTCCAGTGGATGGTCTTGATGCTGTCGCCGGGGCGGTATTCCCGGATACCGCAGGTCTCGCTGGGATCAAAGCCGGGCTTCACGGCGGAGTATTCGTCGCTGTCCAGCATGGCAAAGGCGCTCTCTGTGAGGACGATCTCCGGCTGAAACAGTACCGGCAGCACCAGCGTTTCCGCCTTG
>JAZQDI010000088.1:0-3301 GCA_045546715.1 Oscillospiraceae bacterium
CTGTATAATGTCCTCGGCATGGAAAAGCGCCACATTATCCGCGTGCTCTTCTTTGAATCGTTTTTCACGTCGCTGCTGTCCGTCGCGCTCGGTCTCGTGTTCGGCACGCTGTTTTACAAGGCGTCGTCTCTGCTGATCTGCCGGCTGCTGCACAGAGACATCGTCGCGGGATTTTATTACCTCAGCGCCCCAACGGTCGCGCTCTCGGCGGTGATCTTCCTTGCGCTGGACTTCTTCGCGTTTCTGATCAACGCCCTTGCGATCCGACGCATGAAGCCGGTGGAGCTGCTGCGCGTGAGCCACACAGGGGAAAAAGAACCGAAAACCAAGTGGACGCTGCTGATCCTCGGCGTCCTGTCGCTCGGCGCGGGCTATGTCATCGCCGTCACGACGAAAAGCCCGCTGGAGGCGCTTCTGCTGTTCTTCGCGGCGGTCATCCTCGTCATCCTCGGCACGTACTGCCTCTTCGTCACCGGCACGACCTTCGTGCTCAAGTGCCTGCGGAGAAACAGGAAGTACTATTACAGCAAGCGGCACATGCCCGCCGTGGCGGGGCTCCTGTTTCGCATGAAGCAGAACGCCGTGGGGCTGGCTTCCATCGCGATCCTCGCCACGGGTGTGCTCGTCATGATCTCCACGACCGTCAGCCTTTACAGCGGCGTGGAGGACACGTTGGATACGAACTACCCGCAGCACCTCTATCTCTCTGCCTATCAGCAAAACGGTGACACGGCGGAGCACCTCTCCTTTGACGAGCTGAGCCGGATCGTGCGGGAGGCCGCGGACGAAAACGGCGTTCAGGTCGACGGCATCGAGCAGGAGGGCACGCTGACCGTCTCCTATCTTCTGCGCGGCGATCAGCTCCTCACGAAGGCCGAGGCGGGCGAAGAAAACACCGGCGTGAGAGGGCTCACGAACGTGATCTTCATCACGCAGGCCACCTATGATCAGCTGCACAACGAAAGGATCTCAACCACGCGGAAAAGCCTGGCGCTGCAGCCGGACGAGATCGCGGTCTGCAAGATCATCACGACCTCGGACGGGAGCGTGTCCACACCCGAAACGCTGACGATCGCCGGGAAAACCTATCGGGTCAGGGAAAATCTCACTTATTTCCCGATCAACACCAGTATGAACACGCTCGTGGACACCTTCGGCGTCGTGGTTTCGGATGAAGCGGTGCTTGACGAGATCTACCGCGCGCAGAAGGCCGACTACGGCGAGTACGCCTCAGAATACGCAGCCCGCGTCGGCGTCACCTTTGCCGACGAGCAGGCCGCAAGCGCCGCCGGAGAGCAGCTGAGCCGGTCGATCGCGCAAAAGGTCGAGCAAGCGCTCCCGGGCGAGCGGACGATCACTCTGGACACCAAGTGGGACGCAGAGCACAATCTGCTGGATATGTACGGCACGTTCCTCTTCCTCGGGATCCTGCTGGGCTTCGTGTGCCTGTTCTCGACGATCCTCATCATCTACTACAAGCAGATCTCCGAGGGCTATGAGGACCGGGCGCGGTTTCAGATCATGGAGAAGATCGGCATGGAGGCGAGCGAAGTCAAAAAGACCATCGGCAGCCAGCTCGTGCTGCAGTTTTTTCTGCCGCTTGTGACGGCGGGCGTACACACCGCGTTTGCCTTTCCGATCCTCTTGAAGCTTCTGCAGGTGCTCATGCTCTCGAACACGCAGCTGTTCATCCTCTGCACGATCATCACCTTCGCGGTGTTCGCGCTGGTCTACACGCTCGTGTATCTGCTGACCGCAAAGACTTACTACAAAATTGTTCACTGACGCAAAAAGCCGCCCCGCGATCGGGGCGGCTTGGAGCCGCTGAAAAGGAGAGGAAGCCATGTATCGAATCTTTCTGGTGGAGGACGACCGCGCGCTTGCGCTGGAGCTGCAGCGGCAGCTGGAGCAGTGCGGCAACGAGGTGCGCCTTGTGTCCGATTTTCGCGCCGTGCTCGACGAGGTGCGCGCGTACGATCCGCAGCTCGTGCTGATGGATATCATGCTGCCTTATCAGAACGGGTACTACTGGACGGCGGAGATCCGCAAGTTTTCCACCGTACCGATCGTGTTTCTCTCCTCTGCGTCGGACGGGATGAACATCGTCATGGCGATCAACATGGGCGGGGATGATTTCATCGCCAAGCCCGTGGAGCCGATGGTGCTGCAGTCCAAGGTGCAGGCCATCCTGCGCCGCAGCTATGAGCTGAGAGACACGCAGAGCACGATGGCGTTTTGCGGTGCGGAGCTGAACGTGAACGACGGCAGCGTACGCTTCGGCAGCGAGCGGCTGGACCTGACGAAAAATGAGCTGCGCATCCTCCGCACGCTGCTGGAAAACAGAGGGAAGATCGTCAGCCGCGACACGCTTATGCTGCATCTCTGGAACGACGACTGCTTCGTGGAGGAAAACACCCTCACGGTGAACGTCACGCGCCTGCGGCGAAAGCTGGAGGGCATTGGGCTGCGGGATGTCATCGTCACGAAGCCGGGAAGCGGGTATCTGATCAAATGAACATTTTAAAAGACGTTCTGCGCCGCAACCGCGCGGCGATGTTTGCGGTGCTTGCCGTGACCGCGATCAACGCCGCGATCTTTCTGCTTTACGACATCTGGGCGGAGCCGATGCTCTATGCGGCGGTTCTGGCTTTTCTGCTGCTGACCGCGATGCTCGCGGCAGACTTCCTGCGGGAGAAAAAGCGCAGCGCCGAACGCGCGCGCACGCTTGCCGCCATTGCATCCGAATGGCGTTCGCTCCCGGAGGCGGACACGCTCGCGGAGGCGGATTACCAGGCCATGATCGCCGCCCTCGGCGCACAGACAGAGCGCATCGCATCCGAGGCAGACGCCGAGCGGCAGGACATGCTGGACTACTACACCGCATGGGTGCACCAGATCAAAACGCCCATCGCCGTCATGCGCTTGAAGCTTGCGGACGACACGCCGGAGCACCACGCGCTTTCGGTGGAGCTGCAGCGCATCGAGCAGTATGTGGACATGGTGCTGCAGTATATCCGCCTCGGCAGCGGCAGCACGGATCTCGTCATCCGGGAATATGCGCTCGATGATCTGATCCGGGAATCCGTACGCAAGCTCGCGCCGCAGTTTGTGGAAAAGCGCCTGCGGCTGGTGTTCCCGCCGACCGGGGCGACGGTCGTGACGGATCAGAAGTGGTTCGTCTGCATTCTCGATCAGCTTTTATCCAACGCCGTCAAGTATACGCCCTCGGGAACGGTCACGATCGCGTTTCACGACGGCATCCTCACCGTGTCAGACACAGGCATCGGCATCGCGCCGGAGG
>JAZQDI010000089.1:0-6027 GCA_045546715.1 Oscillospiraceae bacterium
CCACGTACATGGTGGCGGCTACCGCCGGGGCGAGCAGCGCGTCTGCCATATGCATAGGTCAACACTCCTTTTTTCTCTATTGAGATACCTGAAATCCTAATCCATTCGGACAAAAATCACAAGCTCCCCTGGGGGATGAAATAATGCACAAATTGTTGATTACGTTTTTGGTTATCTCATATAGCGCTCAATGACGGCGTTCAGCTCCTCGAGCGCGTGTGTGTCGTTTTCGCCCACAGCGTCCTTGATGCAGTGCTCAATGTGATCCTTCAGAATCACCTTGGCCGTGCTGCTGAGCGCGGACTGCACGGCCGCCAGCTGCATCAGCACCTCCGTGCAGTCGCGGCCGGTCTCCACCATGCGCTTGACGGAGTTTAAGTGCCCGATCGCGCGGGAGAGCCGGTTGATGACCGACTTGGTCTGCGTGTGGCTGTGGGTGTGCGTGTGCGGATGCTCCTCGAGGTGGTCGTGGGAATGGTACGTTCCGTCCTCGTGCATGTGAAAGCCTCTCGGTTCGCTCATAACTTGCCTCCAATCCCGGCTACCGCGCGCCCGGAAATCAGATACAGGTCGTCGGTGTCGCAAATACAGTCGATTTTGAAAAAAGGCGCCCAGTCCTTTGCTTCCTCCGCCGCGCTTTTGAGCGGGCGGGCAATGCCCTTTGGCAGCGTTTCGCTCAGGGCGTTCGTGCGCTTGCGGCTGAAGCCGCAGGCGACCGTGAGCCGCCCGTCCTCCCGCAGCAGGGAATAGGCCTTGGCGATGAACGCCCCGGGGTGGCGGAAGTACTGATAGGTGTTGAACGCCACGGCGAGATCATATCCCGCGTGTTCCAGCGCGAAGAAGTCGATCGTCTCAATGCTCACGCGGGGATCAAAGCTGAATTTCTCCCGCGCCATCTCCGCCATGGCGGGCGAAAAATCGACGCCCTCAACTTCATATGCTCCATAGCGCAGCAGATCCAGAATCATGCCGCCGCTGCCGCAGCCGATGTCCAGCGTATAGCCGCCGCCGCGGGGAATGGAAATCGAAGCAGTAATTTCCCGCGCCAGCTCGTTGTCGGAGTACTCCATGTCCCAAAACTGTGCGATGGAATCAAAATATTCAGCAGCCTGCATCGTTTGCTCCTTTCGTTCAGGGCGCTGCCGGGTGAACGGCGTGCACGAGAAACATCGGCGTGGAGGCGAAGTTGACCTTCTCCTCCGGCGACCAAACGCGGCTCCATGCCTCCGTATCCGTCGTCACGTGCAGGCCGAGCTTTGAGAGCACGCTGTGATCCCAGGCCGGACGTGCCGCGCGGGAGAGGGGAACGCGCATGGCGATGCGCTCCATCTGATCGAAGTTCTCTCCGATGTTCTCGTCATGGAGCCCCTGCTCCGCCGTGGCTCTGCGGTCGGCGTCATAGCCCTCGCGCGCAGCGTTGTCGAACAGGTAGTGATACCAGTTGGCGTCGAAGTTCAGCAGCATGCCGCCAGGGCGAAGCACGCGCTTCCACTCCTGATAGGCCGTCTCCGGATGGGGGAGATTCCATGTGAGGTTGCGGGATAGAATCACGTCAAAGCTCCCGTTCGGAAAGGAGAGCGCTTCGGCGTTCATCTCCAGAAACGTGATCTTCTCCGCGAGCGCGCCGGCGTTCTTTTTCGCCTCTGCGAGCATGGCGGGCGTGAGATCAATCGCCGTCACGTCATATCCCAGCTCTGCAAGCAGAATCGCGAAGAAGCCCGGCCCCGTGCCGATCTCCAGCACCTGCACGCTCCCCGCATCGCGGTCGGGGAACTGGCGGGCGATGTGCGCTCTCAGCTCCTCGCGCCAGACCTCGCGCTGCGCGGTGCGAAGCTCTGTCTGGTTCACTTTGGAATAGCCGCCCGCGCGGCCGGTCCAGTATTCCCGGTTTTCATTCAGAATCGATTTGGAGGACACCATAGGTCACCATCGGTCCTTTCTCAATAATATTCAGCGACGCGCACTGGTGGATCAGCACCCCGTCGCACGGCGCAAACTCCGTAAAGAGACTGCGCCCGAAGTAATCGCGGATCTCGCCCAGCTTCTCGCCCTTCCGGAACCAATCGCCCACCTGCTTTTCCGGGTACCAGCAGCCGGTGCAGGGCGCGTCGTCGCTGAATTCCGCGAGCTCTGTTTTCTCATAGGTTGTATAGTCGCCCGGCAAAATGCCAATGCGGCGCAGAATGTTTCGCACGTCCGCCTTGTCCGCCTCGATCTCCTCGCGGCTGAACAGGGAGAGCTGCCCGCGTTCAATGAGCACGCTGGGAATGCCGTGCACGGACGCCAGATTGTAGGCGCCGCCCGTGCGGCACTTCGAGCGGACGAAATACTTTGTGTTCACGCACTCGATCATCTCCCGCGACTTCCCGGCCGCCGGTGCGTCGCCGAGGTAATAGGCGTATGGAATCAGCTCTTCGAAGCCGTCGCCGCTGTGCAGGTCGATGTAATAGTCCACGTTGCGGATGAACACGTCAAAGAGCGTGTGCGCCAGTTTTTCCGCCGTGCTGCCCTCCGCGTCGCCGGGAAAGACCCGGTTGAGGTTCTTTCCATCCTCCCAGACCATGGACATGGTCCGGTTTTCAAAGCCGGAGCGGTTCGCCAGCGGCAGGATGATCACATTGCCGCGCAGCTCTTGCACGTCCAGCTCGTTGGAGAGCTCAATCGCAGCCTGGATGCCCACATATTCCGCGTTGTGGATGCCGGCGGAGATCAGCGCGGTCGGCCCGTCCTCCATGCCGCAGAGCAGAACATGGGGCACATGCAGCTCTGTGCCGTGCACGTGGATGTGGTCTTTTACGGTTTTGCCGGGCGTCAGCGCATGCCCGGCAATCGTCTTTGCCATGATTTTCCTCACTTCATTTTAATAAAATTCTGTATGTTATCCTAACACGCCAAGCAGGGGCTCACAACCTACCCCGGGGGATAAAAAATTGCACAAAAATGCAAAAAGTTTGAAAAAATATCCCCCGGGGTAGGTTGTGCGAGCGGATTGGCAGTGCTATAAAGGTAAGACGAAACTAACAAATTAGGAGGTGTGCCGATGGGCAAATATGTGCTTCGCAGAATCGTGCAGCTGATCCCGGTTCTGATCGGTATCACGTTTTTGTCCTTCGCCATGATGCGCATCGCCGGCAGCGACGCCATCACGGAAATGTACGGCAACAAGGGCGGCGTGGATCAGGCAATCATTGACGCGGCGCGCGCCGATCTCGGTCTCGACAAGCCGTTTTTGACCCAGTATTTTTCCTGGCTCGGCGGTATGCTCACCGGCGACATGGGCACCAGCTACATCTCCGGGCGCAACGTGTTCGATACCTTCGTCTCCAAGCTCCCTGCGACGCTGCTGCTCACAGCGCTTTCTATTTTATTGACCATCATCATCTCCATCCCGCTCGGGGTGCTGGCTGCGGTGCGGCACGATCGGTTCACGGACTATCTCATCCGCTTCTGCAGCTTTGTCGGAAACTCGCTGCCCAATTTCTTCGTGGCCATGCTCCTCATGTATTTTCTCAGCATCAAGCTGGGCTGGCTTCCGGTCATCTCAAACGGCTTGAGCATCCGCAGCGCCGCCATGCCGACGCTCACGCTCGCCATCGCCATGAGCGCGAAGTACCTCCGACAGGTGCGCGCAACAGTGCTGGAGGAGCTCAATAAAGACTATGTGATCGGCGCGCAGGCCAGAGGCGTGCGCGGCCGCGTGACCTTATGGCGCAGCGTCATGAAGTCGGCCATGCTCACCATCATCACACTGCTCGCGCTCAGTATCGGCAGCCTCCTCGGCGGCACGGCGATCATCGAGAGTATCTTCATGTGGGACGGCGTCGGCAAGCTGGCCGTGGACGCCATCACCATGCGCGACTATCCGATCATTCAGGCCTACGTCGTCTGGATGGCAATCATCTATGTCCTTGTGAACCTGATCACCGATCTGCTGTATCACGCGATGGATCCGAGAATTCGATTGGGTATGATCAGCGACTGAAACCGCTGCAGGCGCAAAGTAGATTTGCGCCAGACAAGGATGACGACGAAGGCGGGCTGACGCCCGTCAAGGAGGAAGACGCCGTATGGCACAAATATACAAAGCGAATGATGCGGAGTTTAGCCGCTGTTCATACCCAAAGGGTGGTGCAGGATTGAAGAAGGAACCAACTGTCCGCGTGCAGAAGCTGCGCCGCGATACCCTCAAGGCCAGGCTCATCCTCTTTGGCGCACTTGCGATCCTGCTCCTGCTCGCCTCCGTCTTCTGTGAGCAGCTCTGCCCCTACGATCCCTATGCGCAGGATCTCTCCATCGCCAAAATGGCTCCCAGCGCCGAGCACGTCTTCGGCACCGACCGCTACGGCCGCGATATGCTCTCGCGCGTCATCGTGGGCGCGAAGACCAGTATTTTCTCCACGCTGCTGCTGGTCGCCATCATCACTGTCATCGGCACGATCATCGGCGTCTTCGCCGCGTGGGTCGGCGGCTGGACAGATACGATCCTCATGCGCATCTCCGACCTCTTCCTCGCGTTCCCCGGCCTCGTCTTCGCGCTGGCCGTGGCGGGCGTCCTCGGCGGCGGCCTGCACAACGCGATCATCGCTTTGGCTGCCATCTCGTGGCCGAAATTTGCGCGCATTGCCCGAAGCCAGACGCTCGCGCAAAAGGAGATGCCCTATTTCCGCGCGGCAAAGCTCGCCGGCGGCAGCTCCATGAAGATCATTGTGAAGCATGTTCTCCCCAACATCATGGGCCCGATCCTCGTCACCTCCATGCTGGATATCGGCACCATGATGATGGAGCTCGCGGGGCTGAGCTTCCTCGGCCTCGGCGCCAAGCCGCCCGCCGCCGAGTGGGGCAGCATGATCAGCGATACCCGCGGTCTGCTGCAGACCGCCCCGTGGCTCACGTTCGCGCCCGGTCTCGCGATCTTTGTGTCCGTCATGATTTTCAACCTTCTTGGCGACACGGTGCGCGACTACCTCGACCCCAAGATGAGAAAGGGGGCGCGCGCATGAGCAAGCTTCTGGAATATGACCGCGTAGAGATCTCCTACAACGGCAAGCCCGCCGTGCAGGACATCTCCGTCGATCTCGCCGAGGGCGAGATCCTCGGCATCGTCGGCGAGTCCGGCAGCGGCAAAAGCACGCTGATCAAGGCCGCCATGGGTCTGCTCGGCCCGGCAGGCATGGTCACCCGCGGCGATATCTGGTACAAAGGAAAGAACCTGCCTGACTTAAAGCCTGCCGAGATGCGCAAGCTCTGCGGCCCCGACTTCGGCATGATCTTCCAGAGCGCCGGCGCCAGCTTCTGCCCGATCCGCACCGTGGGCGCCCAGCTCTACGAGAGCGTCATCGAGCATGAAAAAATCACGAAGTCGGAGTTCGAGGATCGTGCTTCTGAAATCCTCAGCAAAATCGGCTTCCTTGATCCGAAGCGTGTTCTGACAAGCTTCCCCTTCGAGCTCTCCGGCGGCATGCAGCAGCGCGTGGGCATCGCGTCGGCGATGCTCCTGCGCCCGAGCGTCCTCATGGCCGACGAGCCGACCAGCGCGCTGGACGTCCACGTTCAGAAGCAGGTCGTGGAGGAGATGATGCTCATGCGCAAGGAGTACGGCGTCAGCATCATCATCGTCACGCACAATATCGGTGTCGTCGGCGCCATGGCGGACAACGTCCTCGTTATGCAGAAGGGCCGCGCTGTGGAGTACGGCGAGACCGACAAGATTTTGAATCATCCCGAGACCGCTTATACCAAAACACTGATGGCCGCCGTGCCGCGGCTGGAGAGGGGAGGCGCGCACCATGGCTGAACCGATCCTGTCCATCAGGGATTTGACCAAAACCTTCAAGCTTCAGGGCAGGGAGGACGTCCACGCCGTGAAGGGCGCGAGCTTTGAGCTCCTGCCCGGCGAATGCCTCGGCGTCATCGGCGAGAGCGGCAGCGGCAAAACCACGCTCGTGAACATGATTACAGGTCTGCTTCCGGCCACGTCCGGCACCGTCACGCTCGACGGCATCGAAGTGACGAAGTGCAAGGGCAAAG
>JAZQDI010000090.1:0-14184 GCA_045546715.1 Oscillospiraceae bacterium
GAAGAGCGAGGGCGTGCAGTGCGCCGCACCCGCCGAGGGCTCCAACCCCTACGCCGGCACCCGCACCGAGAAAAACCTCCTGACCGCCTTCTCCGGCGAGTCTCAGGCCCGCAACAAGTACACCTACTTCGCTTCCGTCGCGAAGAAGGAAGGCTTCGAGCAGATCTCCGCCATCTTCCTCAAGACCGCCGAGAACGAGAAGGAGCACGCCAAGATGTGGTTCAAGGAGCTCAAGGGCATCGGCAAGACGACCGACAACCTCGCGGCTGCCGCCGACGGCGAGAACTTCGAGTGGACGGATATGTATGACGAGTTCGCCAAGGTCGCCGACGAGGAGGGCTTCCATGAGCTCGCCGAAAAATTCCGCGGCGTCGCCGCGATCGAAAAGGCGCACGAGGAGCGTTATCGTGCGCTGCTGAAGAACGTGGAAATGCAGGAAGTGTTCGCCAAGAGCGAGGTCAAGGTCTGGGAGTGCCGCAACTGCGGCCACATCGTCGTCGGCACGGCGGCGCCGGAGCTCTGCCCCGTCTGCGCGCACCCGCAGGCGTACTTTGAGGTGCACGCCGAGAATTATTAAAAGTGGAATTTAGAGAGTGGAGAGAGGAATTGTCGTGATCTCCACTCTCCACTCTTCACGCGAAAGGAAGGAAGCGTATCCATGTCAGAACGGATCCGACCCGGGCGGTACCGCCACTTCAAGGGCAATGAATATGAGGTGCTCTTCACCGCGCGCCACTCCGAGACGGAAGAGGAAATGGTCGTTTACCGCGCGCTCTACGGCGAGCGCGGTCTCTGGGTGTGCCCGGCGTCCATGTGGACCGAGACCGTCGAGCGCGACGGGAAGACAATGCCGCGGTTTGTCTACATCGGAGACTGATTCCCATACGGCAGGGGCGGCAGTCAAGCCAGTCAAGGAGAGAAGTGTGAAGGTGTGATAAATGTGAAGCAGTTTTCTATATATTCTTTTCCTTTTTACAATGTATATAGAATACTATCACATCTTTCACACTTTCACAGAGAACCGTAGGGGCGGACGACCCGGCAGCCCGAAAGCCGGACATTTGCCGACGTCTCCGGCGCGAGTGGGCATCGCGCCCTACAGGGAATGCTGCCATCCGATTTGCAGGGGATGGCGTCCTCGACGTCCCTGCTGTGAAATCCCCTGCCGCACCGAAACAGAGTCCGTAGGGGCGCTTCACGAAGCGCCCGCCTGTCGGACGCCTGCCGGTTGAAAAATCCCTTTTCCGTGATAAAATGGAAGCATTCAAGCCCAAAGGGGGTCAGAGCATGACAGACGCACAACAGAGAGAGGCTGCGCGGCAGTTTTACTATAAGTGGAACGGCAAGGGACGCGAGGATGAAGACGCCCGCTCCTACTGGATCGAGATTCTTCAAAACATCCTCGGAGTTGATCACGTGACGGACCGTGTGGACTTCGAGAAAAAGGTCATTGGGCCGGACGGGAATACCAAGCGGATCGACGTCTACATCCCAGAGACGCACGTCCTCATCGAGCAGAAGTCTCTCGGCATTGCGCTCGATAAGCCGCAGGCCGGACACGGCGGCATGACGCCCTATCAGCAGGCGAAGATGTATGACAATGGGCTGATCGTGAGCGAGAAGGCCCGCTGGATTGTCACGTCCAATTTCGCGGAGATCTGGATTTATGACATGGAGCAGAGCCGCCCCGAGCCGGTGAAGCTGATGCTGGAGGATCTGCAGTCGAAGTATCATGTGCTGGACTTCCTCGTGAATCAGGCCAAGGACGCCGTCAATCTGGAGATGGAGCTCTCCCTCCGGGCGGGCGAGCTGGTGGGCCGGATTTACGACGCCTTTTTGAAGCAGTATAAGAATCCCGACGATCCGGAGACGCTCAAGAGCCTCAACAAGCTCTGCGTCCGCATCGTTTTCTGTCTCTATGCCGAGGACGCGGCAGTTTTCGGCAAAAAGGGCATGTTCCATGACTACATGGCGCAGTTTGACGCCAAGGGCGCGCGCAAGGCGCTGCGCGACCTGTTCCGCGTGCTGGATCAGCGGGCGGAGGATCGCGATCCCTATCTGGCGGACGACGATCCGCTGCTGGCGGCGTTTCCGTATGTTAACGGCGGCCTGTTCTCCGCCGAGGATATTGAGATTCCGCCCTTTACCGAGGAGATTCTGGATCTGATTCTGAGAAAAGCCAGCGACGATTTTGACTGGAGCGGCATCAGCCCGACGATTTTCGGCGCGGTGTTCGAGAGCACCCTGAACCCGGAGACGAGGCGCAGCGGCGGCATGCACTATACGTCCCTGGAGAACATTCACAAGGTCATCGACCCGCTGTTTCTGGACGAGCTGAAAGCGGAGTTTGAGGCCTGCAAGGCCGTCTCCGTCGCGAAAACCAGAGAGAAAAAGCTCCTCGCCCTGCAGGAAAAAATCGCGTCCCTGTCCTTCCTTGATCCCAGCGCCGGCAGCGGCAATTTCCTCACGGAAAGCTATCTCTGCCTCCGCCGACTGGAAAACGCGATCCTCCGCGAGCTGCTGCACGATCAGATCGCCATGGGCGACGAGACCATCACACCCATCAAGGTCAGCATTTCGCAGTTTTACGGCATTGAGATCAACGACTTCGCCGTGACCGTCGCCCGGACAGCCCTCTGGATCGCGGAAAACCAGATGATGCAGGAGACCGAGGACATTCTCCATTCGGATCTTGAGTTCCTCCCGCTGAAAACCAACGCCTATATTGTGGAGGGCAATGCCCTGCGCATCGACTGGAATGACGTCGTGCCGAAGGAGAAGCTCAATTACATCATGGGCAACCCGCCGTTTGTGGGATATGCATATCAGACGAAGGAGCAGAAAAGCGATTTGGCAGAAGTCTGCTCGGAATGCGGAAAGAACATTGACTATGTTGCCGGATGGTATTATAAAACCGCTGGAATGATGAATGGCACGGGCATTCGCGCGGCGTTGGTTTCTACAAACAGCATTACACAGGGCGAACAAGTGTCGTCGGTTTGGAAAAACCTTATTGAAAATCTGAACGTTCATATTGATTTTGCCTATCGCACCTTCCGCTGGGACAGTGAGGCCAGCGACAAAGCCCATGTCCATTGTGTAATTATTGGTTTTAGCTGCCGGGATTTACACCCCAAATTTATTTTTGAAGACGATGTGAAGATTCAGGCAGAAAACATTAATCCATATCTGTTGAATGCACCGACTGTATTTGTAGAACGACGTACCAATCCGCTTTATGATGTCCCGCCTTTTGTCCGAGGCTGCCAACCGACGGATGACGGAAATTTCATTTTAACTGAGGCGGAGCGAAATGAACTGCTGCAGCATGAACCGCAAGCGGAGACGTTTATTCGTCCGTTCATGATGGGTAAAGATTTCATTCAGCGCAAACCGCGATATTGCATCTGGCTGAAAGGCGCCAATCCCGCGCAATTGAAAAAATGCCCTCAGATCCTCGCGCGAGTTGAAAATGTTCGAGCATTTCGGCAGAAGAGCACGAAAGCCGCAACGCGCGCCAAAGCAGAAACACCCACACTCTTTGATGAAATTAGAGAACCAAATAGCAATTATATTGGTTTTCCGACCGTATCTTCGGAACGGCGAAAATATGTGCCCATAGATTATTTAACTCGCGACATCATTCCCGGTAACAAAATTTATTTTATGCAGGATGCGACGCTATATCATTTTGGTGTTATTACGAGCAATGTTCACATGGCGTGGACGAGAGCTATTTGCGGAAGATTGAAAAGTGACTATAACTATTCCAACACCATCGTCTACAACAACTTCCCGTGGCCGGAGGTCACCGACGCGCAGAAGGCCGAGATCGAGAAAACCGCGCAGGCGATTCTGGACGCCCGGGCGCTGTACCCGGATTCCTCCCTGGCGGATCTCTATGACGAACTGACCATGCCGCCGGAGCTCCGAAAGGCGCACCAGGCCAACGACCGCGCCGTCATGAAGGCCTACGGCATGTCCGTCAGGGACACGGACGAGGCCGCCTGCGTCGCGCACCTCATGCGGCTGTATCAGGAAAAAACTGCCGCGCGCTGAGCGGGGAAGGGGCCTCACCCACAATTCAGTTGCAGGTACGGAAGCAAGGAACGCTTGACTGACTTGACTGGCTTGACGCAGTTTCCTATATATTCTATTTCCTTTTTACTATTTTATAAATCCTTGTCTAGTCAGTCTAGTCAGTCTAGGAGAGAGCCGTAGGGGCGACCTGTGGTCGCCCGCAAACCCCGGCAGTTGTCGGAAAAACAGGGTCGTCGAGGACGCCGACCCCTACAAAAAACGAAAGCCCGCCGTCAGGCGGGCTTTCGTTTTTGCGGCTTTCATGCCGGATAATACCAGTAGGTGTGGAAATACTGCCGATAGAGCATCGCGCCGTGCGGAACCTGCCGCAGCACAAGCCAGGCGAGCAGATAGTCGCCGCAGCCCATGGGCAGACAGAGCAGACCCATCGTGCCGAGCAGGGACAGGTTCGGCCAGATGAAGAAGAGAATCAGCGGAATGAGCCCGAAGACCACATCCGGCAGCAGCGTCGCCGCGAGAAAGCGGAGCTTGCTCTGGTGCTCCGCGCCGGTGACAAAGGGCATGCTCTCCTGAAAGTTCATGTAAAACCAGCACTCGTCCCGGTAGCACACGGCGCGCAGCAGCTCGCGCGGCAAAATCACCAGCGCCGCGACAATCACGCCGCCGATGTGCAGCGCGGCAAGCCCGCCCCGCAGCACCACCAGAAGCAGCAGCACGACGAAGAGGATGGCGGCGCCGATGTTGGCCTTGCGCACCAGATCCCGCGGCTTTCCTGGCTCGGCGACACGCTCAGCCTCGGCCACCGGCTCGGCCGGGGGCAGATGGCTCACTTTACCGTCAAAAGAACCCATGTAACGAATTTTCAAGTTCGGTTCCTCCCAAATCTTTCTCTTTTAAGCAAACCGCAGCCGCGCCATGAAGGCCGGGCGGGGCGCGTCCGTCTGCGATATGGTCACGGTGGTGAGCGCCTCGTCCTCGATGCGGTGCAGCGCCAGCCGGTCGCCGGGTCTGGTCTCGCTCACAAAATAGAGCTCCAGACGCCGCAGACGCTCCATGCCGCTGCGCTCAGAGTCCGTCAGCGCGTCATAGACCATCTCGCCGTAGCGGAAGTTGTTCACATGGCCCACGGCGTCCTCCCAGCTGGGGCGGGCAGTGAGCGTCTCGACAGGCTCTGTCTCCGGCGTTTTCATGCGCAGCCGGTCCGACGCCTCGAGCAGCGTCTCTCCTGCAGGCAGCGAGAAGAGGGAGAGAATCTCCCGCTTGGCGCAGACCCGGCGGTTTTTCAGATCCATCAGCGCCGAGAAGCTCGCGCCGCGCAGCACCGGCTCTTCCGCCTCGTCATAAAACGCGAACTCGCGGCGAAACAGCAGCCGGGCGACCTCCGTCGTGTTCCAGGTGCGGGCGTGCAGCGTCTCGCCCGGGCGGATGGGGCGCAGAGGCTCGACCGTCATCGCAATGAGCACCCAGGCCACGTCCATCTCGCGCATGAGCTTGGCCTCGTCCATGTCAATGTTTTTCAGATGCGGCTCCACGGCCTGCATATAGAGCTCCTGATAGGCGCTGACCTTCAGCGCGCCGCCGCCGTTAAACATGGCAACGCCGAGCTCCAGCGGATAGGAATATCGCTTTTCATCCATAGGGAATGCCTCTCAATTCTGCCAGGGGGGACGAAAATCAGGATAAAATCGCTGCAGAACCTCCGGCGCGACGCGGCGGTCGGTCTGCGCAGAGCGGTTGACCCGGTTCGTGCCCAGAAGATACAGCAGCGCGAGAAACGCGAAAAACGGGATCTGAAACCAGCCGTCAAACTGCATCGTCATGGCGAAGAAGTCATACGTCCCGTGCAGCAGCAGCGGCACGACGACGGCGAGCGTCCGATAATGGGCTTCCTTCGCGCGGTCGCCCTCATAGTACGCGAGCTTGGCAAAGCCGTAATAGTAGCCCATGAACACGCCGAAGATCGCGTGGCCGGGCACGCTGGTCACAGCCCGGACCAGCCCGGTGCCGAAGCCGTACATGACCACATACTCAATGTTCTCCAGCGCGGCAAAGCCGAGCGAGACGGTCACGGCGTAAACAATGCCGTCGAACTGATAGTCAAAGGCCGGGTGATTCCAGGTGCGGCGGTTCAGGAAATAGAACTTGCAAACTTCCTCACACAGGGCCGCGACCATAAACGCCTCCAGAAACGCGCCGAGATAGGAGTCCTCCGGAATGCCAAACAGACGGATCACCGAGGAGAGCGCCATTTCAGCCAGCGCCGCGGGCACGCAGCTGAGCGCGCCGAAGCCCGCCAGCCGGATCAGCAGATCAACCGGCTCGTGCTCGATGCCGTCCTTGCGATAGATATACACCGCCAGCGCAAAGGCCGGCAGCAGCGCGATGAGAATCAAAAGCTGCATGAAGCGTCCTCTCCATGGAATGGTTTTTGGAATATCTATAGCTTACACAAAATCGACAGAAAATACAAGTGTCATTTCCCTTCAGGATCGCTTGTTATTTGCCCGCAGATGGAATAGAATGGAGAAAAAACAGACGGGGAGGAGACCGATGAAAAAACTGATATCCGCCGTGCTCCTGCTCTCGCTCGCAATGACGCTCTGCTTCGGGGCGCTCGCGGCGGAGCGCGTGCCGCTTCGGACAAACCACGTTCGGTATATCCGCGGCTTTGGCGACGGCACCTTCCGGCCCGACGCGCCGCTCAGACGCTCGGAGACCGCAGTCATGCTCTATCGTCTGCTTGCAGCGCCGGAGGCGGCCGGGGCGGCGGAGAAGCCCGCTGCGGATGTGGCGGAGGGCGCGTGGTACTATGAATCCGTGACGGCGCTCACAGCGCTCGGCGTGATCCGGGGCTACGCGGAGTCGGACGGCTCCGTGACCTTCCGCCCGGAGCGCCGGGTAACGCGCGCGGAGTTTGTCGCGCTGCTGGCGCGGCTGCTCGCTGTGCCCGATGGGGGCGCGGGCTTTGCCGACACGGCGAAGCACTGGGCAGCGGCGGAAATCGCCGCCGCCGTGCGGGCGGGCTGGCTCCGGGGATATACTGAGGCGGACGGCTCTGTGACCTTCCGGCCGGACCGCACCATCACCAGAGCCGAGGCCGTCGCCGTGCTCAACCGGGCGCTCGGCCGCGCGGCGGACACAGAAAAGCTGGAGGAGATGACCGAGCTGTATTATCTCGATGTGCCGGGCTCTGCCTGGTATTTTGCCGACGTGATGGAGGCCTCCGTGGAGCATACGCACGAGACGGACGATCAGACCGGCGCCGAGCGCTGGACCGCTGTCTCGGCGGACAGCGAGGGCTTTGCCATGAGCGATCCGCTTCTGCGCGCACTGTCGCAGACGGCGGCGGCACAGGAGACCGACCAGATCATCACCGTCGTGGGTGAGCGGCTCGCGCTCTGGGAGCGCGATGCGCAGGGCAGATGGCAGCGCGCTCTGGATGTGCCCTGCGGCGTCGGCAAAAACGGGCTCGGCGACCCGGAGACGCGCCGGGAGGGCAATCTGCAGACGCCGCTGGGCGACTATCCGATCACGATGGCCTTCGGGCTTGCGCCGGACCCGGGCGCCGCGCTGCCGTATCGGCAGATCACGCCGAAGTCCTACTGGTCCTCGGCCTCGGACGAGACGTATAACACCTGGGTCGAGAGCGACCGGGAGGTGCGCGGAGAGCATCTGGCAGATTATACCGTGCAGTACCGCTATGCGCTGGTCATCGGCTTTAACATGAACCCGCCGGTCGTCGGCCGGGGCAGCGGCATTTTCCTGCACTGCAAGCCCGCGGACCACTGGTACACCGCCGGATGCGTCAGCGTGGAGGAGGCGGATATGGTTACGCTTGTCCGCCGCGTCGGCCCCGGCGCGCGGATTCTGATTGCGGCGAATATCGAGCAAATTGCCGCCAAGTAAAGTGAAAAACGCAGTCCGCCGTCGGCCCCCGGCCGGCGGCGGGCATTTTATGTCTACAGATAGAAGCCGAAAATCGTTGTCGCCCCAAGATGCGGGACTTGCATTTTTCAACAGTTTGCGATATTATGTAACCTAGCTATATTTGCGTAAAGGATGCGTTGAGAATATGAATCAGAATCATACGGAGCGGACGCCCTTCCTGCTGCGGATTTCCAGAGGCGTTGTCAGCGCGCGGCATTTCATTCTGCTGCTCACGCTGGCTGCCATGGTCTTCTGCGTGTTCAGCACGTTCTGGGTGAAGACGGACCCCTCCATGGCCTCCTTCCTCGCGGAGGACGATGAGGCGCGGCGCGGTCTGCGCATCATGGATCAGGAGTTCCAGACCTATCCCACCGCAAAGGTCATGGTCAATGACATCACGCGCCCGCAGGCGGCAGATCTGAAGGAACAGATCGCCGCGGTTGACGGCGTTGCCATGGTGACCTATGACGCGGAGAAGAATTATAAGGACGGCTCCGCGCTCTATTCCGTCACGTTCGGCGGCACGGAGCACGAGGCGCATCTCGCCGCGCTCGACCGCGTGCGCGATGTGATCAGTGATCACGACAACGTCGTGGACACCGAGATTGATTATGACTACACCATGGTCGTGCTCAAGGAAATGGGCGTCATCATGGTCATCGCCTCGGTCGTGGTGCTCGTGGTGCTGATCATCACGTCCAGCACCTGGGCGGAGATCGCCGTGCTGCTGCTCACGTTCTTTGCAGCCGCGCTCATCCATCAGGGCACGAACTTCCTGCTCGGCACGATCTCCTTCATGTCCAACTCCGTCACGCTCATCCTGCAGCTGGCGCTGAGTCTGGACTATGCCATCATCTTCTGCAATCGCTATAAGGAAGAGCACGAGACCTATGACATCCGCGAGAGCGTCGAGCGCGCGCTCGCCAAGGCCATTCCCGAGGTGTTTGCCAGCAGTCTCACGACGATTGCGGGTCTCACGGCCATGACGTTCATGAAGTTCCGCCTCGGCGCGGATCTGGGCTTTGTGCTCATCAAGGCCATCGCCTGCAGTCTGCTGAGCGTGTTTCTCGTGATGCCGGGGCTGCTGATGCTCTTCGGCAAGCTCATGGACAAGACGCGCCACCGCAGCTTCGTGCCGAAGATTCCCTTCGTCGGCCGCTTCGCCTGGGCGACGCGCAAGGTCATCCCGCTGCTTTTCGTGGTGATTTTTGCCGGCGCGTTCTATTACTATCAGCAGGTGGATCTCGCCTACAGCGAGGACTTCCTCCACACGCCGCGCCAGAACATCCATCAGCTTCGCGCGCGGGAGATTGCCGCCCGCTTCGGCACCTCCAATCCGCTGGCCGTGCTCGTGCCGAGCGGAGATCTTGAGAGCGAAAAGGCGCTGCTGACGGAGCTTGAGGCCTGCGACGAGGTGGACAGCGCCATGGGTCTCGCCACGATCGACGCCATGGGCGGCTACAAGCTCGGCGACGCCGTGAATTATCAGGAGTTTGCCCAGCTTGCGAATCTCGATGAGACAATGTCGCAGGCGCTCTTCGCCTACTATGCCGGTCTCAACGGCGGAACGGACGCCGTGACCGCCGAGCCGGAAAATTACCGCGTGCCGATCATCGACCTGTTCCTGTTTTTGCATGACAAGGCCGAGAGCGGCGAAATGGAAGTGGCTGAGGATCAGATGGCGCTCATCCGCGATCTCTACGGCCAGCTCTCCATGGCGAGAGACCAGCTGCAGGGCAAAAACTACAGCCGCATGGTCCTCACGCTCAAGCTCCCGGTGGAGGGACCGGAGACCTTCGCCTTCCTTGACCGGGTGCATGTCATCGCCGAGCAGTATTATCCGGCGGATCAGATCGTCACGGTCGGCAATGCCACCAACTCCTATGACTTCCAGAAGTCCTTTGAGCAGGATAACCTCGTCGTGACGCTGCTGAGTCTGCTGCTGGTCATGCTCATTCTGCTCATCACGTTCCGCTCTCTGGGCATGCCCATTCTGCTCATTCTCGTCATTCAGGGCAGTATCTGCCTGAACTTTGCCCTCGCGAGACTCTTGGGCAATTATGTGTTCTTCATGTGCTATCTCATCGTCACGGCCATCCAGATGGGCGCGAACATCGACTATGCCATTGTCATCTCCAGCCGGTTTGCTGAGCTGCGAGAGCACGGCACGGCGTCCCGCGAGGCCATGATCGACGCGCTGAATTTCGTCTTCCCCACGGTCATCACCTCCGGCACCATCATGGTGGTGGCGGGTCTGCTCATCGGGCAGCTCGTCTCCGACGCCGTCATCGCCGGCATCGGCCACTATGTCGGCACCGGCACGATCATCACGCTTGTTCTGGTCATGTTTGTGCTGCCGCAGCTGCTGCTCTTCGGCGAGCGGTTTGCCGAGGCCACGCGCTTCAGCGCGAGAGGCATCCCGGAAAAGACGCTGCGCCGCGCCGCCTGTCTGGCGCTGGCGGCGGCGAGCCTTTTCGCCATTGCCATGGCGCCGCTCGGCCTGCGCACGGTGCGCCATCTGGGCTATGAGCAGCAGAGCCAGCATGAGGCGCTGCAGAGCGAGATCGACTCGCTTCTCGAGCTTGCCGACAGTGTGGACGCCCGCAAGACGCATTTTGACGAGACAGCCTATTCCTTCGCCGAGCACGCCGTGACCGACAGCGTGGGCGAGGAGAAGCTTGCCGCCGGCGAGGCGGAGTACAATGCCGGCGAGGCGGAGTATAACGCCGGCGCCGCCCGTCTGGCCGAGGGGCAGGCGCAGTATGACGCCGGAACCGCTCAGCTCACCGACGCCAAAGCCCAGTATGAGGCGGGCAAGGCGCAGCTGGCACAGGGTCAGGCGGAGTATGAGGCCGGACAGGCGCAGCTCGAGGCCGCCAAGGCAGAGTATGCCGCCGGCGAAGCCCGGCTTGCGCAGGTCAAGCCCATTTATGACACGGTAAAGCCCCTCTATGACCGCTACATGCAGACGCAGGCGGAGTATGAAGCGGCGATTGCCGCCGGGCAGACCGCCCGGGCGCTCACGCTGTTTGCGCTTGTGGAGACGCAGCGCGCGGCGTATGAGTCCAGTCTCGGCAACTCCGGCTATTCCATCAGCAGCCTGATCTCCGAGTATGAGGCCGGCCAGGCGCAGCTGGCAAACGGCGCGGCGCAGATCGCCGAGGGCGAAGCCAAGCTCGCGCAGGCGCAGCAGGATCTGAACGAAGGTCAGGCCAAGCTCGACGCCGCCGAGGCGCAGATCGCGGACGGTCAGGCGCAGCTCGACGCCGCCAAGGGCGAGCTCGACGCCGGCAAGGCAGAGCTGGCCAACGCCAAGGGTCAGCTGGACGCCGGCAAGGCGCAGCTCGATGCCGGCAAGGCGCAGCTGGAGGAGAACAAGGAAAAGCTCGCCGCAGACCTCACCGCGCTGGAGGACTATGAGAGCGATCTCGAGCGGCTGGACGCCGGTGTGCGCCGCCTGATGGAGGTACCCGGCGTGAGCGATCTCGCGCCCAAGGGCGCCACCTACGGCGAGATTCTCACTGCCGCGAAGAACCACTTCATTCAGGAAAATGAGGACGCGCAGCATGAGCTTGTGCAGCGCAACGTGCGCTATATCGTGCTGCTTGTCGGCGGCATTCTCGGTCTGGACGCCGCGGTGTTCGGCATGATCTGGCGTAAGGGCGGCAGAGCCGCCGCGCTGCTGGCTGTGCCGTGCGCGCTCGCGGCTGTGCTGCTGGGCGGCGCGAAATACGCCCGCACCCTCGCCGACGGGAGCGGAAACGGTCTGCTGCAGTTTATCGCGGCGCTCGCGCTGCTGGTGCTCGGCCTCGCGGCCGTGACCGTGCTGCAGATGGGACTGGAGCGGGAGCGCGCCGAGGCGCTCACCGCACCCGCGAAGCCGGAGCCGGAAGAAGAACCGGAACCGGATTCTGACCCCGAAGCGGATTAATGCAACAGGTCTGCCGATGATCGGCAGACCTGTTTTTTTCACAGTGAGCGAAATCTGCCACAATTCTTAAAAATTGTATCCCGCCCGACACAACATACACCGCGCCGCCCGTTGATGCGCCACAATTTCTGGGCTGTGAAAAGATACCCGCTCGGCTTTATGTTTGTTTGATAAAAAACACCCTGTTTATCTGTTGACAAGTTTTGAACATGGATTTATAATGTTTGTATAATACGCACATATTAAATGGACAGAGTGTCAAATTTATTTGGAAAAATTAGATAATAAAAAATAATGTGGATAGAATGCGACACAGATCGGAGGGGGGAGCCGGCGCACCAAACTTGACAGACCAAGCTGCCGCGCATACGCGCGGAGAGATCGCAATCGCACGATTATTTGAAGGAGGGACCGAATCTTATGCGAGATTTGAAGCATCTGATCTACTTTGAAAACCTGCTGCAGACGGCCAACAATGAGCTCATTGCCAAGGCGAAGAAAAAGGGCGGCATCGCAGTAGCTTACACCTGCGAGAACGTGCCGGAGCCCCTGCTGAATCTCGGCAAGTGCTTTTCCATCCGTCTGTCTGCACCGCAGACCGGCTCGATGGACATCGCGTCGTTCTACATGACGAACCTGCTCTGCGAGCCCAGCCGCGCCCTGCTCGAGCGCGCTGTTGAGGGCGGCTTCAACTTTGCCGACTGCGTCATCACGCCTGACGGCTGCACCATGATGAACCGCGCCGTGGAGAATATGGAGCTGCTCGAGACCATGGGCAAGGACAATCCGAACTTCTTCCATGAATACATGGAGATCGCCTTTAAGAACAGCCAGGCTGACGTGGATCTGTGCGTGCTGCAGTGCACGAACCACATCCTCACGCCGCTCAAGGAGCATTACGGCGTGGACGTGTCCGACAAGGCCATCCGCAAGGCTGTCGAGAAGCACAACAAGATGTGCCGCCTCGTCCGCGAGATCGGCGAATTCCGCAAGGGCGACAAGCCGCGCATCACGGGCTATGAGTTCCATGTCCTGTGTCTTGCCACCTACGTCTGCCCGATGGACGAGGTTATGAAGAAGCTCGAGGAGACGCTCGAGGAGCTCAAGACCCGCGAGCCCGACGACAAGCCCTGGCGCTGCAAGGTGCTGCTGGTCGGCTCCGAGGTGGACGACTCCGGCCTCATCAAGCTCATCGAGGAGCAGGGCGCTCTGGTCGCTGCCGACCGCTTCTGCTTCGGCTCTTACCCCGGCCGCACAGAGATCGTCCTCAACGACGAAGAGGACGCCCTCACGCAGGTCTGCCGCCACTACATCCAGAACTGCCAGTGCCCGCGCATGATGAGCATGGACAAGGTCTATGGCCGCAAGGAGTATGTTGCCAACCTCGCCAAGGAATACGGCGTTGACGGCATCATCTATCAGCAGGTCAAGTTCTGCGACCCGTGGGCTTACGAGCGCGTGCTCGGCTCCCACATGCTGCAGGAGAACTACGGCTATCCCGTTCTGAGCGTCGACCGTCCTTACAACATTGCTTCCTCCTCCGGCCAGATGCGCACCCGCGTTCAGGCCTTCGTGGAGAGCATTGAGATCAAGAACATCCAGAAAGGTGGGAAGTAAAGATGGGAACGATGAAGACTGTTGACAAGATCGTCAACCCGCGCGAGCGCGCCGGCGAAAAATCGCCCGGCAAGATCTATACCGACAAGCTGAAGGTCCGCAGCCGCCGTGAGTGGCGCGGTCTGAAAGACACCCTCTTTGATTACAGCCGCTGGTGCTACCTGATGTTCGGCGTGCTGGGCAAGTTCATTCTCAATCCCCGCAACGTCAAGGGCTTCCTGCGCTATCGCTGGATGATGAGCTATCTCTTCGTGCCGCACGGCATGGATAAGTTCACCGTCGGTCTGCGCGACGAGGCGCTGCGCATCACGCACTACGCCATGAACTACGTCATCGCCGACGTGACCCAGGCCATCCACAACTGCTTCCGCGGCGACCGCCGCGTCGGCAACGATGTGGCCTACTCCAACAAGTGCATCATCACCGACGAGAACTCCATGGTCACCTTCGTCATGGGCTTCGATAAGGATAAGATGCACACCATCCTCCGCGAGGTTCCCACGATGTTCGCCTCGAACATCTTCCATCAGTTCAACGTTATGCACTACCTCGACGTGGCGCAGCAGAACGGCATCGCCGGCGACGTCTGCCCCATGCCCGAGGCTGAGGCCGGCATCTCCATGGACGACGATTTCTGCGTCCTCGGCTGCTGCGCCGTGCAGAACAAC
>JAZQDI010000091.1:0-8081 GCA_045546715.1 Oscillospiraceae bacterium
GCCGCGTGGAACCCGCAGAGCGGATGATCGCACCGCGAGGGGAGAAAGGCGTCCGCGGGGATACCCGCCTGCTCGCTGAGATCCGCCATGAGCCGATCCAGCGTATAGCGCGTCTCCGGCGCTCCGTCGTGCCTGCCGAAATAGCTCACCGGCTGGAAATGGATTCCCCGCACGGCGGGAACGTGGCCGCATGCAAAGCGGACGATCTCTCCGAGGGCGTGGTCATTCACACCGGGCACCACCGTGGGAACCAGCGTGAGGCCGAGGCGGAGCCGGTCGCAGACGCGGATCGCCTCCAGTTTTTGATCCAGCAGGGGCAAGCCGCGAAGGGTTTGATAAATCCCATCCTCCAGCCCGTCGAACTGCAGAAAGACGATGTCCAGCCCCGCCTCGGCGAGGCGCGCGGCATAGTCCGGATCCGTCGCGAGACGCAGGCCGTTCGTGTTCAGCTGCACGCAGCTGCACCCGGCGTCCTTTGCAAAGCGGACAAGGCGGGGCAAATCGTCCCGCAGCGTCGGCTCGCCGCCGCTCAGCTGCAGCAGCACCGGGCCGCATTGGCGGACGATGTCTGTGATCGCAGCCTCGATCGTCTCCGCCGTCGGGTCTTCCTGCGCGCTCCCGCCGTCGGCAAAGCAGAAGCGGCAGCGCAGATCGCACCGGCGCGTGACCTCGAGCAGCACACAGCAGCTCCCGGCCTGATGATCGCCGCAGAGCCCGCAGTCCGACGGGCAGCGCTGCCCCTCCCCCTCTGCCATCGCGGGCTCGGAGAGCAGCCACGTTTCAAGATCCCGCTTTCCCTGCCAGACGAGCGCGCGGAAATCGCCGTGCGCGGGGCAGGTTTTTTCTAAATATACGCGCCCGTCCTCCTCGCGGCAGAGCGCGGCGGGGAGATTTTTCAGGCACACGGGACAGACGGAGCGCGTGGATCGGATGATCTCGCTCATGTCACTCTCCCATACCGAAGCATTCACGCTTATGCACGGTGGTCTCCAGCTGGAAGCGGTCAGAGACGGTCTGCTCCGCGACGGAGATCATGCTGTCGAGCATCTTGGCCTCGCACACCGCCGTCGCGTTGATGACGACGGCGAGCTCCGTGCACGGACGAGCGAACGCGCGCGTGATCTGAAGCGCCTGTCCGCTCATCCAATCCACCTTGCCGTAATCTCCGTCCGGCGTCCAGGCAAGGAGCTTTAAGTGCGGGACGCGCACGGGTCTGTATGGCGTGAAGGTAATCTCCTCGGCGAGATCGCGCAGATACGCCGTGCCGTCAAAGTCGAAGCAGCAGACGCGGGCGTGATACTGATAATAGGCCTCGCTCAGGCTCGCCATCTCGTTTTGGAGCGGATCGCCGTCATAGTCGATCTCGGGGTGGCGCATGGAGGCGCTGCCCTCGCGCAAAGCGCGGCAGAGCGCGTCGATCCCGTCGCCCCGGCGGGCGCTGACGGGGAGCACCTCCGCCTCGGGATAGCATTCGGCGAGATATGCGCAGGCCTCGGCGGCCTCCTCCAGCGTGAGGAGGTCGCATTTATTCAGCACGATGAGATCGGCCTCCCGCAGCTGGGCGTCCTGGATGTGCGCGAGATCCCCTCCGGCTCGGAGCGCTTGGATCGTTGCGGGCTCGACGAGCACCGTGAAGGGCGCGAAATCGAGCTTTCCCGCGAGGCCGTGGTAGACGTGCTCCAGCGCGCCGACGCCGAAGCCCGGAATGTCCGATACGACGAGAGTCTTCCCCTCGGCGAATCGCGCCTCCACCGTTTCGATCAGCCGGTCGTGGCAGAAGCAGATGCACGCGTCCGTGATCTGATCGGCGCTACAGCCGGAGAGCTTGGCAAAGCGATGATCTGCCAGCTCCACGCCCTCGCCGAGATCGTTTGAGATCATGGCGACGGCGGGATCGTGCTTGGTCAGCGCCATCATGACCGTGGTTTTCCCGGAACCGAGAAAGCCGCTGATAACTGCAAATTTTGGCATGGTTCGTCTTCTTTCTATCTTCCGGTTCGTTCCGCGCGCAGGGCGATGAGCTGCGCCGCGATGGAAATGGCGATCTCCTCCGGCGTCTCCGCGCGGATGGCAAGGCCAATGGGCGACGTGACGCGGTCAAATTCCGCGTCCGCAAAGCCGTATTCCTCCTTGAGCCGCGCCGTGACGCCCGCGATCTTCCGGCGACTGCCGATGACGCCGATGTAGCAGGCGGGGCTCATCATTGCCTGCGCCTGCACGACGGCGTCGAACGCGTGACCGCGCGTCATCACACAGATATAATCCTCCGGCGTGATTGTGACCGAGGCGGCAAGGTTCGTAAAATCGATCAGGCGCACATCCTCCGCATCGGGGAACAGATCCTTTCTCGCAAACTCCGCGCGGTCGTCCATGGCGACGCAGCGAAAGCCGACCCCGGCGAGCACGGGCACGAGCGCCTGCGCCACATGGCCGCAGCCGAAGACCAGTACCCGCCCAGAGCTTTGAATTTGCTCCACATAGAAGTCGCGCCCGTCGAGTTCCTCGCGCACGGGACGGCGGCGCATGGCGTCGCGCAGCGCCTCGGGCACATCCAGCCCGACAAAGCTGCGCTCGCGGGAATAGAGCCCCAGACGGCCGCCAGCGGAGAGCTCGGACACGAGCCAGAGATCGTGCCCCTCGGCGAAGAGCGCCTCCGCAGCCTCCGCGAGGGCAAGGACATGCTCGTCGCCCGCGGCGAGGAAGTGGAAAAACACCTGCACATCGCCGCCGCAGATCATGCCGAGATCCTGCACATCGTTCTTCGTGAGCAGAAAGCTCTGCTCGCGGCTCTTCCGGCTCTGCAGCACCTCCTGTGCGAGCTGCTCGGAGCGATATTCCACCGCGCCGCCGCCGATCGTGCCGCAGATGCGCCCGGTTTTGGAAATGAGCATTCTGGAGCCCGCGCCCCTGGGGGTGGAGCCGGAGGAGGCCACTACCGTGACGAGCACGAGATCCTCTCCGGCGCGCAGGCGCTGTGCTATCGTTTGAAACATCATTTTCATCGTACTACCTCCGTTTGACACAGGGTGTTGACTTCCTCGCGCAGCCGCTCCGCCGCTTTCTGACGGCGCGCGTGCGCTTTCTTCGCCTCCTCGGTGCGGCACTTGGCCTCGCTTGCTGTAAACCGCTCCGCGAGCGGGATCACGCGATCCTCCAGGACGCATTTGTCCGCCAGATAGAGGATCGCGGCTTCGTTCAGGGTTGTTCCCGCAAAATCGTGGTGCTGTTCGATGATCTCTGCTGCAGCGGAATAGCCCAGATCCCGCAGCCAGGCGGCACCGGTCTCGGCATGGTGCTGTTCTGCGCGGGCAACATCGTGCAGCAGCGCAGCGGAAACCAGAAGCGCTGCGTCCAGCTTCATGGGCAAACGCTCCGCGATGCGCAGCGCCTCTTTCGCCACGGCATGACAGTGCGCCTGGATTTTTTCCCCGGGGGCAGCCGCCTTGAGCAGCGCCTCCGCCAGAGGCTCTGTGAGCGGTTCCTCCGGCACGAAGCCGACGCATTCCGGGTCGCCCAAGACCGTCACGGAGGCATAGGGCAGACGGCAGTTCAGGTCGCCCAAAAGGGTGCGGATCACAAAGCTGTGCGCCACGATGAGCACGTCCCCCGTCGTCTCCGCGAGAATCTGCTGCAGCGCCCTTTGGGCGCGTTCCCGCACTGCGTCGACCGTCTCGCCGTTCGGCATCGGGAGGGAGAGATCTTTGCCGCGCGCAGCGTAGAGCTCCGGCCAGCGGCGTTGGATCTCTTCAAAATCCAATCCGTCCCAGTCGCCGCAGTCGATCTCCCGCAGATCCGGTAAAATGCGCAGGTCATCGGAACAATATTTCGCGGTCTCCAACGCTCTTTTGAGGGGGCTGGCATAGACCGCCTCGAATTGCTTTGACGCCAGCCACCTCGCCGCGCGGCAGGCCTGCATGCGCCCGAGCGCGCCGAGGGGCAGATCCGTATGCCCAAGACAGGGGCGCGTCCCCAGCGGGAAATCCGGTCTTCCGTGGCGCAGAAGGAAGATCTTTCTCATTCCAGCACCCCGCGAAAATAGTCGTCAAAGAGCGCCTCCGCCTGGGTGCGGACTGCAGAGACGTAATCCTCATACTGTGTGAGCAGCTGCTCCCCCGCCGGGGTAAGGCTGCTCTTCCCGCCGCCTGCGCCGCCCTGCGAGCGCTCCACCAGCGGGCGGCTAAGCTGGGATTCCAGCGTGCGGATCACATTCCAGCCGCTCGAGTAGCTCAGCTGCATCCGCTGGCAGGCCATGCGCATCGAGCCCGTCTCCTGCACGAGGGCGAGGAGCATGGCGGCGCGGGAATCGAAAAACGATTTCTCCCTTGCCAGCGAGATCTGCACCACCGGGCGAACCAGCTGCTCGTTGTGATAGCGGAGGAGATTTTGGTAATCATCGGGCGTGTCCGCGTCGTGGAGGACGCCGGGATCGGAGACGGGAACCTGCTCCATCCGCACGCCGCAGCGCGAAAACGCCCCCTGCAGGCCGTTTTCCCCGGAGTCTGCGAGAATGCCGTCGATGAGACGCTCCGAGATCATGGTCGGGTGACCGGGCTTCCCCTCGCAGACCGGGCAGGCAAGCGATGCATCAGAGCGCAGCAGAGCGCGCACCGTCGCCGCCGTGAAGAGCGGGATGTCCACCGGCGTGAAGAGCACGCGGTCACACTTCCCGCGCAGGTACTGCAGGCCGATGCAGGCCGAGTCGAACATCTGCGTCTCCCGATAGCGCTCATTGCGCAGGAAGACGACCTCGCGACCCGCGAGGTGGTGCTCCAGCAGCTCAGCCTGATAGCCCGTGATGACGACGATGCGATGCACGCCCGCCTGCTGGAACGTGGTGATCACGCGCTCGGCGATGCTCATCTCGCCGATGGTGAGCATGGGCTTAAAGTCGCCCATGCGCGAACTCATGCCCGCCGCCACGATCAGCGCAGCGGTCTCCGGGCGATCCGTACGGCTCTGCACGGCAGTCCCTCCATTTTCTTAAGTTTTCTTAAGTATAAACCCGACAGTCCGATTTGTAAAGAAATAACAGTCGATTTTATTGTGAAATGTGTGATAAACTACAGACAAAGGAGGGAACGGCATGGAAATCTATGTTTACGGCACGGGCTGCGGCGCAGGCGAGCTGACGCGTGAAACGCTTGAGCCAACGCGCATCGCGGCCTTCGTGGAATCGCAGCCGACGCGGGAGACCTTTCTCGGGCGGCCCGTCATCTCCATATCGATGCTCGCGGAGCGCACCGTTGACCTCCTGATCGTCACGGCAAAGGACGCGCCGGCCTTTCCCTTCTCGCCGGAGAAGGTGCTGTATCTGAAAAATCATCTGGCGCTCATCGACCGCAACCGCTCCTACGACGCGGCGCGGGCAGCCTTGGGCGATGCCTTTGTCGAACGGCTGCAGCGGCAGGAGGTACCGGTGCGCGCGCCGCTCTGGGACGATGGCTCCCTTGCCGCGCCGGGTGACTGGGTGCGGTACAAAACGCTCGAGGCGATCTCACGGGCGCTGGGCGCCGTGCCCGGCGCGATGGCGGAGCTCGGCGTCTTTCGCGGGGAGTTCGCCGCGGCGATGAACGCGCTGCTGCCGGAGCGACGGCTGTACCTGTTTGATACGTTCGCGGGCTTCGACCCTGCGGAGGCTGCGCCGGAGGGGCTCGCCGAGGCGCATGAGAACGCCTCTGCCGAAGCGGTGCTGCGCCGTCTGCCGAGAGCGGATAAGGCCGTCATCCGTGCAGGGCTCTTTCCCGCGACCGCAGCGGGACTTGAAAACGAACGATTCGCCCTCGTCTCGCTCGACGCGGATCTGGAGGAGAGCACGCTCGCGGGGCTGCGCTGGTTCGTGCCGCGCATGGAACAGGGAGGGTATCTCCTGCTGCACGACTGGAACCACCCCGGCCTCCCCGGTGTGCGGGAGGCACTCGCGCGATATGAAGCGGAAACCGGGCAGCGCCTTGCCGGCGTGCCGCTCTGCGACATCACAGGCACGTTGGTCATCCCGTTCTGACATCGGACTGAATGACAGGTTTAGAACATTTCGGCGCGTTTTTGTCTAAGATTCATAAAAAGCAATTCGGTTTTTCTCCGAATTGCTTTTTGTTGTAAGTTGATAGAAATCGATCATGTCTATTAAAATATAAAATAGAAGCAGTATCCGCAGGGGAGGTATGTCCATGGACGACAAGGAGCTGTTTGAAATCACGGCGCGGAGCGTCATCGTGGAGGTCACGGACGAGAAAACCGGCGAGGTCTTTCGCCGGGAGCTGCCGATCGACTTTTACGAAAACGCGAACCTGCTGCGTCTGAGCGGAGAGAATCTGGACGGGAGCACATCGCAGCTCGTGTTCTATTCCGCAAGAGGGCTGGAACGTCTCCGCGATCTCACCGGCAAGGGCTTTGACCATGACCCCTGCGGCGGACACACGAAGTAAACGAAAACCAACGACATAAAAGGAGGACATGCTATGATTCGGAAAACACTGATCATCAACGGCGTGGAGCGCAAGCTCGTCATGGAACAGGACGAAACGCTCGCCACCGTGCTGCGCGAGCACCTGCTGCTCACCGGCTGCAAGATCGGCTGCGGCGAGGGTCACTGCGGCGCGTGCAACGTGATCATGAACGGAAAGGTCACGAAGAGCTGCATCTACAAGATGAGCCGCGTGCCGGACGGCGCCGAGATCACGACGATCGAAGGCGTCGGCACGCTGAGCGATATGCACCCGCTGCAGGTGGCGTGGATGGCGCACGGCTGCGCCCAGTGTGGCTTCTGCACGCCGGGCTTCATCATCAGCGCGAAGGTGCTGCTCGAGCAGAACCCGAGCCCGACCAGAGAAGAGGTTCGCGACTGGTTCAACAAGACCCGCAACCTCTGCCGCTGCACGGGCTACAAGCCCCTGATCGACGCCGTCATGGATGCCGCCGCCGTGCTGCGCGGTGAGATGACGAAGGAGGATCTCGTCTTCAAGCCCACGGGCGACAGCATCAAGGGCACGAAGTACATCCGTCCGTCGGCTGCCCAGAAGGTCACCGGCACCTGGGACTTCGGCGCTGACGACGCGCTGAAGATGCCGGAGAACACGCTCCGCCTCGCGCTGACGCAGGCGAAGGTCTCCCACGCGAACATCAAGAGCATCGACACAAGCGAAGCCGAGAAGATGCCCGGCGTCTTCAAGGTCATCACCTACAAGGACATTCTGGCCGCCGGCGGCACGAACCAGATCAACGGCCTCGTCATGCTGCCGAAGCACAACAAGACCGACGGCTTTGAGCGCCCGGTCCTCTGCTCGGACAAGATCTTCCAGTTCGGCGACGCGATCGCCATCGTGGCGGCGGACACCGAAGCGCACGCCCGCGCTGCGGCCGACGCCGTGAAGGTGGAGATCGAGGAGCTGCCGGCCTACATGAGCGCCCCGGACGCCATGGCGCCCGACGCCATTGAGATCCACCCCGGCACGCCCAACGTGTTCTATGAGACCAACTGCATCAAGGGCCCCGACTTTGACTGGGACAGCATCCCCGACGAGCAGCAGGTCGAGATCGAGAGCTACTGCTCCCGCCAGCCGCACCTGCATCTGGAGCCCGACTGCGGCTATGCCTACATCGACGAGGACGGCATGGTCACCGTGCACTCCAAGTCCATCGGCATTCACCTGCACATGCCCATGATCGCGGGCGGCATCGGCGTTCCGATGGAGAAGCTGCGCCTCGTGCAGAACCACGCGGGCGGCACCTTCGGCTACAAGTACTCGCCCACGAACGAGGCGCTCCTCGGCGCGGCGGCGAAGATCTGCGAGCGTCCGGTGTCCTTGGTCTTCAACCAGTTCCAGAACATCACCTACACCGGCAAGCGTTCCCCCGCCTTCATGCACATTAAGCTGGCCGCCGACAAGGACGGCAAGCTGCTGGCCCTCTGGGGCGACAACTACGTCGTCCACGGCCCGGACTCCGAGTTCGGCGATCTGCTGTCCATGCGTCTGAGCCAGTTCACCGGCGCGGGCTACGGCATCCCCTCGATCCGCAACAAGAGCCAGACCGTCTTCACGAACCACGCCTGGGGCTCGGCCTTCCGCGCCTACGGTTCGCCG
>JAZQDI010000092.1:0-27519 GCA_045546715.1 Oscillospiraceae bacterium
CTTATTCTGCGCCCATCCGCGCCCGGAGAACTTTAGGAAACGGCTCCGGCACTGCCCGCCTCATCAATGTGAAAAGCCCTCCGCATCCGCGAAGGGCTTTCATGGTCTCATTCAGCCTCGAACATATCCTTGCCCACGCCGCAGAGCTCGCAGACAAAATCTTCGGGCAGATCTTCCCACTTCTTGCCGGCCTCGTCCTCATCATAGACCCAGCCGCAGACAGTGCAAACATACTTCATGATGCAGTTCCTCCGTTTAGAATTTTGTGTTGCTTACTTGAAATATCTTTCGAGCAGGCCCTTGTCGGCCTCACAAGCTCCATATCCCTCGCTTCGACGCAAGCGCCAAAGCTCGCTCATTACGCTGCTCGGCCTCTTCCGCCACAAACCTTGCGGTTTGCGTCGGATAATTTAGCCAAAGTATCTCTCGAGCAGGCCCTTGAACGCCTTACCGTGGCGGGCCTCGTCGCGGCCCATCTCGTGGATGGTGTCATGCAGGGCATCGAGGTTGTACTTCTTGCAGAGCTTGGCCAGATCGGTCTTGCCCTGGGTGGCGCCGTTCTCGGCGTCCACGCGCATCTGCAGATTCTTCTTGGTGCTGTCGGTCAGCACTTCGCCCAGCAGCTCGGCGAACTTCGCGGCGTGCTCGGCCTCTTCATAGGCGGCCTTCTCCCAGTACAGGGCGATCTCGGGATAACCCTCGCGGGCGGCGACGCGGCCCATGGCCAGATACATGCCGACCTCGGAGCACTCGCCGTTGAAGTTGGAGCGCAGACCCTCGATGATCTCCTTCTGAACCTCTTCCGGCACGTCCGCGCCGAAGACCTTGCCGACGCCGACAACGTGCTCGGCAGCCCAGGTCATCTCGCCGGCCTGCTCGACGAACTTCTCGGCAGGAACCTTACATACGGGGCAGAACTCGGGGGGCGTATCGCCTTCGTGCACATAGCCGCAAACGCTGCAAACCCACTTCTTCATTGGATATACCTCCTGTTAATTAAAATTCAGTTTTGGCAGGCGCGGAGCACGATTTCCCGTCTCTGCGCCTACAAGGGAAGAATACCATGAGACGGGGTTTTTGTAAAGAAAAATCGATGTGTCAAAATAAGTCTAAAACACGCTTGCGCTCCGGTGAAAGTGGCTGTATAATATAGAAAGTCATATTATGTGAACCGGGCAAAATTGCCCGCAAATGACACTTCACCGCGAAGGCTGGAGAATCATTTACGCAGGAAGGAGTCACATTCCTCATGCTTCATTTTCAAAACGACTATTCCGAGGGCGCGCATCCCCGGGTGATGCAGGCGCTGAGCTTCACCAACAACATGGTCACGACCGGCTATGGTCAGGATGAATACTGCGCCGCGGCTGCCGACCGGCTGCGTGAGGTGTTTCGCTGTCAGCATGCCGACGTGCATTTTCTCGTGGGAGGCACGCAGACCAATCTGGTGGCCGCCGCCGCGTTTCTCCGTCCCTGGGAGGCGATGATCGCAGCGGATACCGGTCATGTGGCCGTGCATGAGACCGGCGCGATCGAGGCCACAGGTCACAAGGTGCTCACGGCGCCCGCCGTGAACGGCAAGCTCACGCCCGATGCCATTCGCCGCGTCGTGCGCGATCACCAGACCGGCGTGGAGGAGCACATGGTTCTGCCCCGGATGGTCTATCTCTCGGACTCCACCGAGCTTGGCACGATCTACAAGCTCTCCGAGCTCGAGGCGATCTCCGCCGTCTGCCGGGAGCTGGGTCTGCTGCTCTATCTGGACGGCGCGCGCATGGCCGCGGCGCTCACGGCGAAGGGAAACGATATCCGCCCGGCGGACTTTGCCCGCCTGTGCGACGCCTTTTATGTCGGCGGGACGAAAAACGCCCTGCTCTTCGGCGAGGCGCTCATCATCGTAAACGATGCGCTCAAGCCCTTCGTCAGAAACGTGATCAAGCAGCGCGGCGCCATGCTCGCCAAGGGACGGCTGCTCGGCGTGCAGTTTGAGGCGCTCTTCCGCGACAATCTCTGGCTTGAAACGGCCACCTATGCCAACCGGCAGGCACAGAAGCTCGCCGCCGGGCTCAAGTCCATGGGCGTGGAGCTCTATATCGAGTCGCCCACGAACCAGATCTTTCCCATCTTCCCGGCGCGCGTCGTGGAGGTGCTCCGCGGCGGATTCGCCTTTGACTTCATCACCCGTCTGGACGACGGACGCTCCGTGGTTCGCTTCTGCACCTCGTGGGCCACGCCGCGGGAGAACATTGACTTCCTGCTGTATGCTGTCAAATGGCAATTGTCCGCAAAATGAAAGCCAGAGGCAAAAAAACTCCGCTGCAGATGCAGCGGAGTTTTTTTGTTCCAATGTTTTACGCCTGTACCGGCTTCTTGCTCACAATGGAGCGGATCACGAACAGCGTGCAGACCGTGATCGCCGCGCCGATGATAAGGCAGATCCAGGCGTTCTGGACAAAGCCCGCGATGATGTAGTTCACGAAGCAGATGATGCCGACGCATCCGGCGTACGGCAGCTGCGTGGCGACGTGGTTCACGTGGTTGCACATCGCGCCGGCAGAGGCCATGATCGTCGTGTCGGAAATGGGGGAGCAGTGGTCGCCGAAGACCGCGCCCGCGAGGCAGGCGGACATGCCGATGTAGTACAGCTGCTGGCTCGGATCGCCGAAGACCGCGCCCACGATCGGAAACAGGATGCCGAAGGTGCCCCAGCTGGTGCCGGTGGAGAACGAGAGCACGCACGCAATGACGAAGATGATGGCGGGCAGGAAGTTAAACAGGCCTGCCGCGGCGCTCTCGGTCACGCCGGCGACGAAGTACTTCGCGCCCAGCAGCCCCGTCACGTTCTTCAGCGCGGTGGCGAGCGTCAGGATCGTGATGGCGGGAACCATGTTCATAAAGCCGGTGGGAATCGCTTCCATGGACGCCTTGAAGGTGATCAGGCGGCGGCACCAGTAATAGACGAGGGAAATCAGCAGGGCGATCAGCGTGCCCCAGGGCAGCGCCACGGTGGCGTCCGTCTCGGAGAAGGCGCCCTGGAACTGGTGGTAGAAGTCGCCCGAGGCGTCATAGTAGCCGCCCGCGTAGAGCAGACCGATGAAGCAGGCCACGATCAGCACGATCACAGGGAACAGGAGGTCAATGACCTTGCCGTTGGGGTTGAACTTGTCGTTCTCCAGCGCCTTGTCCACGCGGTCGCCGGAGGTGTAGAGATCGCCGTTGAGCATGGCGTTCATCTCGTGCAGACGCATCGGACCGAAGTCGAACTTCATCAGGATGATCGCCACGACGAAAACGATGGACAGCAGGGAGTAGAAGTTATAGGGGATGGCCTTGACGAAGAGCACGAAGCCCTGACCGTCCTCGGCGTAGCTCGAAACGGCGGCAGCCCAGGAGGAGATGGGGGCGATCATGCAGATCGGCGCGGCGGTGGCGTCAATGAGATAGGCCAGCTTTGCGCGGGAGACCTTGTGCCGGTCGGTGATGGGCAGCATCACGGAGCCGACGGTCAGGCAGTTGAAGTAGTCGTCCACGAAGATGAACACGCCCAGAATGAACGTCGCGATCATGGCGCCGACGCGGGACTTGATGTTCTTCTCCGCCCAGCGGCCGAAGGCGGCGCTGCCGCCGGAGCGGTTGATCAGCACGACGAGAATGCCCAGAATGACCAGGAACATGAAGTTGCCGGCCAGATCCGTGATGGCGGGGACGATCGCCTCGCCCAGCACGCTGTCGAGCGTGCCCACGGGGGCAAAGTTGTTGGCGAAGAGGGCGCCGAGCAGCACGCCGATGAACAGGGAAGAGAACACTTCCTTTGTAATCAGCGCCAGCACGATGGCGACGATGGGCGGCACGAGCGCCCAGAAGGAGTAGGCCATGCTGCTCCCGGTCGCAACGCCGTTGTCGTCCACGTCCACGGCCAGACCCGTGACGGCGAGGAGCGACACCGTGAGCACGACCAGCAGAAGAATAGCCAGAAGCTTGCGGCTGTTTCTCATTTCGGATTCCTCCAGATAAAAAAATTGTGTCCTGAACAGAGCTTTAACTGTTCATGACACAATGAGAAATGCAGATTGTCCATGACAGCGCTCCGCGCAGATGCGCGACAGTCCGCCGGATCTTCTCCGACGACCCAGCGCCCGCCCGACAGGAATCGATGCGGACACTTCGGCGAAATCCCCTTTCCGCTCCCCGGTTCCTGCCGGAAGACGGAGCGTAATCATGTCATTCGCGCCTCTATCACCTTGTTCAGTGCCTACAAGTATAGTCCGCTAAAGTGGAAAAGTCAACAAAAATTGTAAAGAAACTGTGAATTTATGCAGATCATGCACATTTCCTGCATAAACAGAAAATGCTTGGTGGGAAATGACAACAGATTTGGCAATGTCCGTTGACAATATCCACCCCAAAAGTTTATAATACAACATAAAGAACATGATCTGGGAGGGATTTCAATGGCAAATTTTGTGATCACCATCGGCCGGGAGCACGGCAGCGGCGGACGGTATCTGGGCGAGGAGCTGGCCCGCGCTCTGGGCATCAAGTGCTATGACTCCGAGCTCATTGCCGAGACGGCGGCGCGCAGCGGCTTTGCCGAGGGCTTTGTGCAGTCCCACGAGGAGCAGCGGCCCCAGAGCTTTCTCTACTCCCTGGTCACCGGCAGCGCTTCCATCGTGGGCGATCAGCCGGTCTCCGTGCAGCTGTTTCAGGCGCAGTCCGAGGTCATTCGCTCTCTCGCCCGCGAGAGCTCCTGCATCATCATCGGCCGCTGTGCCAACTATGTCCTGCGCGAAGAAAACGTCACGGTCGTGGATCTCTTTGTTCACGCGCCGATGTTTGCCAGAGTCGCCAGAGTGAGCGAGCGGGACAATCTCACCGCTGCCGAGGCGGAAAAGAAGATCCGGCTCACGGACAAGGAGCGCCAGGCGTATTATAACTTCTTCACCGGCGAGCACTGGGGCGACGCGAAGGATTATGACCTCACGGTGGACACGTCCAAGCTCGGCATCCCCGGCACGGTCACGCTCCTGAAGGAATATCTGAAGCTGAGAGACCTGATTTAACAAAGATTGAAAAACCGGAAAAGGATCTGCTGCGGCAGATCCTTTTTTCGTTGCGCCAGCAACAGAATTATCACCAAAATTACAGGCGGGAATTTGTCGGTTTGAATGATATTGAGTGGATTCTATTGCAATTAGGTTGAAATATTAGTAGTATATGACAGGTAAATTACTTAGGGAGGAGACACAAACAAATGAGAAAACCAAACACCAAGCTGCATGACATCATCGGCATCACCTGCGGCATTCTGCTGCTGGTTTTTCTGGTGGTGAGCATTGTAGCCGGCGGTCAGACCGCCACAGCCGGCGCCGCGGACATTCCGGACGACGCCGTCACGGCGGAGGGCACCGCGCAGGGCCGCAACGGCCCGATCAAAGTGTCCGTCACGGCGACGCAGGACGCAATCTACAAGATTGAGGTTCTGGAGCAGGCAGAGACCGAGGGCATCGGCTCCGTCGCCATTGATGAGATGCCGACGCGCATTTTCCAGACGCAGAGCCTGCTGGCTGAGGCCGTTTCCGGCGCTACTGTCACGTCTGACGGACTGGTAGCCGCTGTGCGCAACGCGCTGGAGAATGCCGGGCTGGATCCCACCGCGTTCGATGTGGAGGCTGTGCTGGATGTGGAGCCCGAACCGGATGAGGAGCTCAGCTGCGATGTGGTCGTGGTCGGCGCCGGCGGCGCGGGCATGACCGCTGCCATCGAGGCGCATGACGCCGGCAAGAATGTCATTGTTGTGGAAAGCACCGGCATGGTCGGCGGCAACTCCGTGCGCTCTACCGGCGGTCTGAATGCTGCGAAGACCGATTATCAGGATGAAAACGAGTTTGATGAGGCCGCAGGCGTGGAGAAGGGTCTCGCCGCCGCGGAGGCGTATCCGGACGATGCGCGCATTCAGGAGCTCGCCGCCACGGTTGCCCAGCAGTGGGCGGAGTATCAGGCGAACCCCACCGGCTATTTTGACTCTGTGGAACTCTTCCAGCTCGATACGCTCATCGGCGGCAAGGCGCTGAACAACCCCGAGCTGGTCAGAACCCTTGCGGAAAACAGCGCGGACGCCATTGCCTGGCTCAAGGGCATCGGCGCGGACATGCCGAGCGTCTCCAGCTTCGGCGGCGCTTCCGTCAAGCGCATCCACCGCCCGCTCAATGAGGACGGCAAGGTTGTTCCCGTGGGCGAGTTCGTCGTGCCGATTCTGGAGCAGAATCTGGCTGACCGCGGGATCGAGGTCCGACTCAGCACGCCCGCACAGGAGATCCTGATGGACAACGGCGCTGCTGCAGGCGTGGTCTGCAAAGGCCCGACGGGCAACACCGTGACCATTCACGCCAAGGCTGTGGTGCTGGCCACCGGCGGCTTCGGCGCCAACCATGAGATGGTCGAGAGCTACCAGCCCAGCCTCAAGGGCTTCATGAGCACGAACGCTTCCGGCATTCAGGGTCAGGGCATTGCCATGGCGCAGGCTGTCGGCGCCGACACTGTGGACATGGATCAGATTCAGATCCATCCCACCGTACAGGCCGACTCCGCCGCCCTCATTACCGAGGGTCTGCGCGGCGACGGCGCGATTCTGGTCAATCAGGAGGGCAAGCGCTTCTACGATGAGGTTTCCACCCGCGACAAGGTCTCCGCTGCCGAGATCGCGCAGACCGGTTCCACGAGCTGGCTGATCGTGGACGGCAAGATGGCTGAGGCCTCCAGCGTCATTCAGGGCTATATCAATCAGGGCATCACCGTCACGGGCGACACGCCCGAGGCGCTGGCCGAGGCCATGGGCATTGATCCCGCTGCCTTCGCCGAGACGCTCTCCACCTGGAACGGCTATGTCGCGCAGAAGAGCGATCCTGACTTCAACCGCACCAGCTTTGCCGAGCCGCTGGATACCGCGCCTTATTACGCGATCCACGTCACGGCGGGCATTCACCACACCATGGGCGGTGTGAAGATCAACCCCAATGCCGAGGTCATTGACACGAACGGCAATGTGATTCCCGGCCTCTTCGCGGCCGGCGAGGTCACCGGCGGCGTCCACGGCGGCAACCGTCTGGGCGGCAACGCCGTTGCGGATTTCGTGATCTTCGGCCGTATTGCCGGCCAGAACGCGGCAGGCTTTGTCAAGTAAACCAATACAACCAATACAAAAAACCGGGTGATTTCGCCCGGTTTTTTGCTTTTGCGGAGAATTTACATTTTGTTTCCCAAAAGAGATCATTTTGTGTTATAGTATACACTGTCTCAGAATGTGACTTTGAAATGGACGATAAGATATGAGTCAAGACAAATACAAAACACTCCTGTCGAACACCATGCTCATCAGTCTCGGCACCTTCGGGTCGAAGCTGCTGGTGTTCTTCATGGTGCGCTTTTATACCGGATATCTCACCACCTCGGATTATGGCACAGCGGATCTGATCACACAGAGCGCGAACCTGCTTCTGAGCGTGATCTCCATGGGCATCACGGACGGCGTGTTCCGCTTTGCCATCAACCATGTGAAGCACCGCGCGCGTGTGTTCTCCATCGGACTTTATACGATCACGATCGGCGCGCTGCTGCTCGCGGTGTTCCTCCCGCTCGTGGGTCTCATGCCCGCGCTCAAGCCGTATCTCTGGCTGATCGGGCTCTATATCATGGCCTCCTGCTACCACACTCTCTGCGCCCAGTTCATCCGCGCCGAGGGCAAGACGGCGCTCTTCGCCGTGCAGGGCATGATCAACACCTTCCTCGTCATTGCGCTGAACATCGTGTTTCTCGCCGTGCTGCATATGGGCATCACGGGCTATGTGCTCAGCATCGTGCTGGCGGATGTGTTCTGCGCGCTGCTGCTGTTCATCCGCGAGAAGCTCTGGCGCTTTGTGATTCTCAATCCCGGCTGGGAATACTGGAAGGAGATGCTGCTCTACAGCATCCCCATGATCCCGGCGACGGTCTTCTGGTGGATCACCAGCGTGTCCGACCGGTATATGGTCGCGGGCTTCATTTCCGACAGTGCCAACGGCATCTACGCCGTGAGCTACAAGCTCCCCACGATCCTCACGCTGGTCTCCGGCATTTTCATGGAGGCGTGGCAGTTTTCCGCCGTGGCGGAGTCCACGGGCGACAAGCGCGAGCACACGAAGTTTTTCTCCCGCGTCTGGTGCGCGTTCCAGTCGGTCATGTTTCTGGCCGCGGCGGGCATCACGGCATTGGCCAAGCCTGCGGTGCACGTGCTCGCGGCGCCGAGCTTTTTCGAGGCGTGGAAGTATGTGCCCGTCCTCTCGGCGGCCATGGTGTTCTCCAGCCTTGTGAGCTTCCTCGGCAGCGTCTATATGGTGGAGAAAAACTCCATGCGCACCTTCCTCACGGCGATGGTCGGCGCGGTGCTGAACATCATTCTGAACCTCATCCTCATCCCCGGCCCGCTCGGCATTCAGGGCGCGGCGATTGCGACCTGTGTGAGTTATCTCGTCGTGTTTCTCATCCGCGCGGCGGATGTGCGCCGGTTCATCCCCTTCAAGCTCTATACGCTCGGCATCCTTGAAAACTGCCTGATTCTCACGGTGCAGATCGTGTTCATGGTGCTGGAACTGCCCGGCTGGATCATCGTGCAGGCGGTCTGTCTGCTGGTTCTGCTCTGGCTCAACCGCACGCCGCTCATGAGCACCTTCCAGCGTGTGCTCAGCATCCGCAGAAGATAAGATAAAAAGAAAGAAAAGAGGATTCTCTCGTGGCAATCTGGAACAGCTTCCCCGGGAAGCTACTCATGACATTTTTGATCTCCATGGTGCCGGTGGTCGAGCTGCGCGGCGCGATTCCCATTGCCGTGGCGAACGGTCTGCCCTTCTGGTGGGCGATCCCGGTGTCCATCGTTGGCAATCTCGTGCCGGTGCCGTTTATCATCATCTTCATCAAGAAGATTTTTGCCTGGCTGCGCACGAAGAGCCAGTGGCTCAACAGTCTTGTCACCCGGCTGGAAAACCGCGCCATCGGCAAAATTGACACCGTGAAGAAATACGCCTTCTGGGGTCTGTTTCTCTTCGTGGCAATCCCGCTGCCCGGCACCGGCGCGTGGACGGGCGCGCTCATCGCCGCCATGATGGACATGAAGGTGAAGGAGGCCTTTCCCTCCATTCTGCTCGGCGTGCTCACCGCGGGCGCGATCGTCGCGTTCGTGACCTACGGCGCAGGGGCGCTGCTGTTCGGATAATCTGTTTCGTGTTATCTGTAGGGGCGACCTGTGGTCGCCCGCACGATTCTGTTTCACATTGGTGTGAGTGCTTATGATTCGTAATTTACCCAAAAGAATACTTGCGCTGCTCCTCTGCGTTTGCATGCTGCTGCCGCTCGTCGGCTGCGGCAAACAGGTCGGCAGCTACAAGGTCCTGCGCACGCTCGGCGAGGAGAGCTACTGCATCGGTTACCGGGTCGGCGATCAGGTGGCGCTGTATGTGGACGCCGCGCTGCGTGAGCTCGCCGCGGACGGCACGGTGCACAGCCTCGCCATGCACTGGCTCGGCACGGACAACACCGCCATGGACGCGGACGAAAACGCGCTCGACGAGGTCGGCAAGATCCCGAAGCGGACGCTCATCGTCGGCGTGAACGAGAGCTGCTTCCCGCTCAGCTATTATGACGGCGAGGCCTTCGCCGGCTTTGACATTGCGCTGGCCGAGGCCGTGTGCAAAAAGCTCGGCTGGAAGGTGCGCTTTCAGGCCGTCGCCCGCAGCGACATTTATGTGCAGCTTTCGTCCGGCAATGTGGACTGCATCTGGGGCGGCATGCCCATGGACGAGGTGAACCTCGACGACAAGGGCAATGAAAAGCCCATGAGCCAGCAGCTGGCGGTCTCCGAGCCGTATCTGGAAAATGAGATTGTGCTCGTCACGCGCGCGGACGGCAGCGACCGGCTCTCCGGTTCCTCGCTCATGATGGACTCCGGTACACAGTATCTCGAGGCGCTCGACCGCGCGGGACTCACCGACCGCTTCTCTCAGGTCGAGCGGGTCAACGGCGGCGCGCAGCAGTGCTTTGAGGCGCTGACCACCGGTCAGGTGGACGCGATTTTGACCGACAGCGTTGCGCTGGCATATTACGCGAAATAAAAAAGCGAAAGCACCGAACCTGCTGTGGTTCGGTGCTTTTTGTCATTCCTCGGTTTCGTCTGCTTCGTCCTCCGGCGAAACGCCGACGCCCGTCACGATCGGCCAGAGCACGTCCGGCGCAATCTTCACCGCGCGGCGGTCATAGGTGAGCAGACCGTTCATCTCGGTCTCCACGTCGGCAAGCTGCGTGTAAACCGCGGCGGCGAGTCCCTTTTCCACTGCCGGGTGGATCTGCTTGTAGTAGAGCTTGCACAGCGCCTTTTCCAGCGCGGCGGGGGAGGCGCACTGCTTGTAGCCGAAGGGCTTGTCCGGCCGGCTGTGGTCGGCGATCTTGAGCGCGTAGCCGCCGAACTCCGAGAGCAGCACGGCGCGGCCCTTCCTGTCCGGGCGGTAGTGATAGGGCGTGAAATAAACGTGCAGGCTCTGCACCTCGCCGATGCCCTGATCGTGCCAGCCGCTGGCGTGGTCGATCACGCGGCTGCGGTCGATGGCGTGGATGGTCTCGATGGCGGTCTGGCTGTCAAACTGGCCCCAGCCCTCGTTGAACGGCACCCACATGACGATGCAGGGGTGATTGTAGAGATGCGAGACCATGCGCTTGAGCTCCATGAGGAAGTTGGCTCTGCTCTCCGCGCTCTCGCGGCCGAAGAGCCGGTAGCGGCTGTCGTCCAGATGCCGCTTTGTCACGAGCGGCGCCGTGATCACGGCGGGGGAGTATTCTCCGCCGCCGGCGGGCATGTCCTGCCAGACGAGCATCCCCAGCCGGTCGCAGTGGTAGTACCAGCGGTCAGGCTCCACCTTCATGTGCTTACGCAGCATGTTAAAGCCCATGTCCTTCGCCGTCTGAATGTCATAGATCATTGCCTCGTCTGCGGGCGGGGTATACTGCCCGTCGCTCCAGTAGCCCTGATCGAGCAGGCCGTTCTGGAAATAGGGCTCGCCGTTGAGAAACAGGCGGGGCACGCCGTTTTCATCGTGATCCACCGTCACCTCGCGCATGGCAAAATAGCTCTTCACGCGGTCCTCGCCGTCGAGCGTCACGCTGAAGTAGTAGAGCTTCGGGTTCTCCGGGCTCCAGTTTTCGCAGTCGCCCGCCGGCACGCGCACGGTGGACCCGGCGGGGAAGGCGTATTTTTTCCCCAGAATGCCCGCGACGCATTTGCCCTGCCCGTAGACCACGAGCTCCACAATCCCCTCGGCGGGGCGGGGCGTGATCTTCAGACCGCGGATATAGTTTTTCGGCACGCTCTCGAGCCACACCGTTTGCCAGATGCCGCTCTGCCCGGGGTACCAGATGCCCGTGCCCTCGAGACGCTGCTTGCCGCGGGGGAGATCGTTTTTGTCCGTCAGATCGCGCACGCAGACCATGATCGTGTTTTCGCCCGCGCGCGCCACCTCCGTGATGTCCACGGTGAAGGGGCTGTAGCCCCCGGAGTGGGAGCCGGCCTCCACGCCGTTGAGCCAGACGCTGCAGAGCTGATCCACCGCGCCGAAGTGCAGCAGGATGCGCCCGCGGTTAAAATCGTCCGGAATGGTGAACGAGCGGATATACCAGAGCCAGTCTCCGGGACGCACCCGGCGCTCCACGCCCGAGAGCTGACACTCCGGGCTGAAGGGCACGACAATCGACCCATCGGCCTTTGACGGCCGCTGGGCGTCCTGGGTGATGGCATACTGCCAGGGACCGTTTAAGTTCAGATAGCTCTCGCGCACCAGCTGCGGCCGGGGATATTCCGGCAGGGGATGGTCGCGGTCAAGCTGTTCGCCCCAGGGGGTGAGCATAGGGGAGACCTCCTTGAGAGTGGATTCTCATTTCTCCCTATTTTACCCGATTTCCCGCTTCTTGTGTAGGGGCAATTTGATTTTTCGACAAAAAACTTCCGTTTTGTAGCCTAATCACACAAACGATCGGTCAAGTGCCAAGAAAGTGGAAAAAATTGCTGAAAATGCGAATTTTTTCGTCTATTTGTTAATATTTAAATTAGCCCAAAAGCGGGTTTTTGGTGGACTTGTGCGATGCTTTGTGTTAAGATATTTGCGGCAAAAAATAGAGAGGTGATGCAAATGCCCTTTAAGTATCATGGCGGAGTTCATCCGAACTACATGAAGGCGCCGGATGTTCCGGTGATCTCCATCACGCCGCCGCCTCAGGTCATCGTGCCCATGGCGCAGCACATCGGTGCGCCCTGCAAGCCGATCGTGGCGGTAGGCGACTATGTGACGATGGGCCAGAAAATCGGCGACAATCCCGCGCCGGTTTCCGCCCCGATTCATTCGCCCGTGTCCGGCAAGGTCATTGCCATTGAGCCGAGACCCCATCCTCTGGGGGACAACATTCCGGCCGTGGTCATTGAAAACGATTACAAGGACACACCATGTACGGATCTGGCTCCCCTCACGGAGGCCGAGCTCAATGATCAGGAAGCCATCCTCACCCGCATGCGCGACGCCGGTATCGTCGGTATGGGCGGCGCCATGTTCCCGACCGCGTTCAAGATTCGCGGCGGTCTCGGCAAGGTGGACACCCTCATCATCAACGGCGCCGAGTGCGAGCCCTATCTGAACGGCGACCACTGGACCATGCGCCTGCACCCGGAGGAGCTCCTCAAGGGCATCCAGCTGGCGCGCATCGCGTCCGGTCTCGACAAGGCCTATTACGGCATCGAGAAAAACAAGCAGGACGCCATCGATCTGCTCAACTCCAAGAACCCCGCGCAGTACGGCGTGGAGATCGTGCCCGAAGAGGTCAAGTACCCCCAGGGCGGTGAGAAGCTGCAGATCAAGGCCATCACCAACCGCGAGGTCAAGCCCGGCGGTCTGCCGGCCGGCGTCGGCTGCAACGTCATCAGCACGCAGACGGCTTATGCCATCTACCGCGCCTGCTATGAGGGCGTGCCCTGCTATCAGCGTACGCTGACTCTCGGCGGCAGCGCGCTCGGCAAGAGCGTGAACGCCGTGTGCCGCGTCGGCACCCCGATTCGCTACATGGTCGAGCAGGTCGGCGGCTTTGTCAAGGAGCCCCGCCGCATCGTCCTGGGCGGCCCCATGATGGGTCTCATCTGCTCCAACATCGACGCGGTGAACATCAAGGGTACCGCGGGCGTCCTGTTCTTCACCGAGGAAGAGGACCGCACCGTTGAGAATCCCACCTGCATCCACTGCGGCCAGTGCCTGCAGGTCTGCCCGATGAAGCTCGAGCCCGTGTACATGTACAAGTACTTCCAGAAGCGCAACTTCGAGAAGATGCAGCAGTATCACATCCTCGACTGCATCGAGTGCGGCTGCTGCTCCTACAACTGCCCGGGCCGTCTGCCCCTGACGCATACCTTCAAAACCGCGAAGCTTCTCTTCGCCGCCCGCGCCGCCGAGGAAAAGGCCCGCGCCGAGGCCGCTGCCAAGGAAGCCGAAGCGAAAAAGGAGGCTGAGACCAAATGACCAGAAAAGAATATACCTTTGACGCCGGGTATCAGCCTCAGGTAAGAGCCAAGCGCGGCACCCAGCAGATCATGCTGGACGTCATCATTGCCCTTCTCCCCGCAATCGCCGTGGGCGTGTGGCAGTTTGGCTTCAAGGCTCTGATTCCCGTCTGCTCCAGCGTGCTGGCCTGCGTGTTCTTTGAGTGGGCCTACCGCAAGCTTCTGCACAAGCCCAGCTCCATCGGCGATCTCTCCGCCGTGGTCACCGGCCTGCTGCTGAGCATGACCCTTCCCGCGAACGCCCCCTGGTGGCTGCCCGTCATCGGCGCGTTCTTCGCCATCGTGTTTGTCAAGCAGCTCTATGGCGGCATCGGCACGAACTTCCTGAACCCGGCTCTCGCGGGCCGCGCGTTCCTCTTCGCGTCCTATGCCATGGTCATGACCCGGTGGTACACCCCCAACGGTCTCAAGAGCACCGTGGACGCCATCACCATGGCCACGCCTCTGAGCTCCATGAAGGCAGGCGTCGCTCTGCCGGAGTATTTCACCGTGGCCGACATGTTCCTCGGCCGCATGCCCGGCTGCTTCGGCGAGATCAGCGCCGCTGCCCTCATTCTGGGCGGTCTTTACCTGATCTGCCGCAAGGTCATCACCTGGCACATCCCCGTTTCCTTCATCGGCACCGTTGCCCTGCTGAGCCTGATCTTCGGCGGCGGACCGGAGTACAGCCACGTTGACTGGATGGTTGCGAACCTCCTGTCCGGCGGTCTGATGCTCGGCGCCATCTTCATGGCGACCGATTACTCCACCAGCCCCACGGGCTTCAATGCCCGCCTGATCTACGGCGCCGGTTGCGGCATTCTCACGGTGGTCATCCGCCGCTTCGGCGGTTATCCCGAGGGCGTCAGCTTCGCGATCCTGATCATGAACTGCTGCGCGTGGTTCCTCGATCAGCTGACCCAGCGCCGCCAGTTCGGCGTCACCCGTGAAGACGTGAAGGCCAAGAAGGCTGCTGCCAAGGCTGCCAAGAAAGAAGCAAAGGAGGCTGGAGCGTAATGACTGAAACCAAGAAATCCGGCGGCGGACAGATCATCAAGCTCGCTCTGGTCCTGCTTGCGGTCGCCGCAGTGATCGCCCTGGTCCTGGGCGTGGTGAACGAAGTCACCAAGGGCCCCATCGAGGATTATCTCACCGCCAAGCGCGACGCGGCTTATGCGCAGGTCATGGACGGCGCTGCCGACTATGAAGAGCTGAGCGGCTACGCCAACGATCCCGGCAACTCCATCACCAAGCTGAGCGCTGCCAAGGACGCCTCCGGCGAGACCATGGGCTACGTCGCTGAGACCACCTTCTCCGGCGCCCAGGGCATGATCACCATGGTCATCGGCCTGGACAACGATCTCACCTGCACCGGCATCGGCATCACCGAGCACTCCGAGACCTCCGGTCTCGGCGCCAAGGCTGCCGATCCCACCGACCCCTTCCCGCAGAGCATGGTGGGCGTGACGGACGGCATGAAGCTCTCGAAGGACGGCGGCTCCATCGCTGCCATCTCCGGCGCGACGCTGACCTCCCGCGCGGTTGTTACCGAGATCCAGACGGTGATCGACGCCGTCAAGTCGCTGTAAAGGAGGCTCGAAATGAATATTAAACAACAGTTCAAAGAGGGCCTTGTTACCAACAACCCCGTGCTCGTGCAGCTGCTGGGCATGTGCGCCACCATGGCCATCACGACCAGCCTCTTCAACGGCATCGGCATGGGCTTCTCGGTCCTGATCATCCTGACGTGCTGCAACGTCGTCATCTCTCTGATCCGTAAGATCATCCCCAACGACATCCGTCTGGCCATCTTCGTGCTGGTCATCGCGGGTTTCGTTACGATTGTCGACCTGGTGCTCCAGGCCTTCATCCCGGCTCTGAGCGAGAGCCTGGGCGTGTTCATTCCCCTGATCGTCGTCAACTGCATCATCATCGGCCGTGCCGAGGCCTTCTGCCAGAAGAACCCGGTGGGCGCGAGCTTCTTTGACGGCATCTTCCAGGGTCTCGGCTACACCTGCGTGCTGATCTGCATGTGCGTGATCCGCGAGTTCCTGGGCAAGGGTTCCTTCGGCTCCGGCATTCTCAACACCACCAACGGTGTGGGCACCGGCACCGGCGTGCAGATCTTCAATCCCGAGTACGGCGCTCTGGTTCTCACGCTGCCCATCGGCGGTTTCATCACGCTGGGCTGCCTGATCGCGCTGATGCAGTATGTGCTCAAGAAGTCCGAGAAGAAAAAGGAAGCCAAAGAGAAAGCTGAGAAGGAGGGTGCGAACGTATGAATGCCAACGCAACCATTATTGAGATCGTACTGAGTGCCATCTTTATCAACAACTTCATCTTCTCCCAGTTCCTCGGCTGCTGCCCCTTCCTGGGCTGCTCCAGCAAGCTGGACACCGCGGCCGGCATGGGTCTCGCCGTTATCTTCGTCATGGGCCTTGCCTCTGCGATCTGCTGGATCGTGAATGAGTACATTCTCGTCGCGCTCCATCTGGAGTTCCTGCAGACCATCGCCTACATTCTGGTTATCGCCGTTCTGGTGCAGTTTGTGGAGATGTTCCTCAAGAAATCCGTCCCGTCCCTCTATTCCGCTCTGGGTATTTACCTGCCCCTGATCACCACCAACTGCGCGGTGCTCGGCGTTGTGCTTCTCAACACCCAGTACAGCTTCAACTTCCTGCAGAGCGTCGTCTACGGCGTCACCGGCGGCGCGGGCTTCATGCTCGCCATCTGCCTGATGGCCAGCGTTCGCGAGAAGGTCGAGTTTGCGGACTATCCGGAGAGCTTCAACGGCTTCCCGATCGCCCTCGTTACTGCGGGTCTGATCGCGCTTGCGTTCATGGGCTTCTCCGGCATGAAGATCGTATAAGGAGGGCGCGAAATGAACTTTACCAACATTTTGATCGCCATTGCCGTTCTCGGCGCCATGGGCGCGATTTTCGGCGCGGCGCTCGCCTTCGCGGCCAAGATCTTCTATGTCGAGGTCGATCCCAAGGAAGCGGCTGTGCGTGAATGTCTGGCCGGCGCCAACTGCGGCGGCTGCGGCTACCCCGGCTGCGACGGCTATGCCAAGGCGGGTGCCGAGGGCAAGGCTCCGGTCAACGGCTGTGTGGCCGGCGGCCAGGAGGCGGCGGACAAGATCGCCGAGATCATGGGCGTCTCTGCCGGCGCCGGTGAAAAGCATGTGGCTTACGTGCCCTGCCATGGCTGCAGCGATGTGGCCGTGCCCCGTTTCGAGTATAACGGCCCGCAGGACTGCCAGGCCGCCATGCTCTTCGGCGGCAAGAGCAACAAGGAGTGCACCTTCGCCTGCATCGGTCTGGGCAACTGCGCCCGTGCCTGCAAGTTCGACGCCATGCACGTCATCAACGGCGTCGCCAAGGTCGACCGCGACAAGTGCGTCGGCTGCATGGCCTGCCGTGACGCCTGCCCCAAGAAGCTCATTCAGGAGGTCCCCTACAAGCAGACCGTCCTGCAGGGCTGCCGCAATCAGGACAAGGGCGCCGTCACCCGCAAGATCTGCGATGTGGGCTGCATCGGCTGCATGAAGTGCCAGCGCGAGTGCCCGGCGGACGCGATCGTTGTCACCAACGGCCTCGCCTCCATCGATTACAGCAAGTGCGTCCAGTGCGGCCACTGTGTCGACATCTGCCCGCGCGGCATCCTGAAGGATCAGGTCATGCCCGTGAAGGAAGACGTCGCGGTGTAATCCAAACGCAATATAAAAATCCTCTGCACAATTGTGCAGAGGATTTTTGCTTTGTAGGGGCGGACGACCTCGGCAGCCCGTGTGCAGGGTGCCTGCCGCAGGAAATTCGGGAGGGAAAAGCCGTCCCTACGGTTCCGCCTCTTCCTCCAGCCACCATGCTGTGTCGTTGAACGGGTCGTGCTCCCAGTAGAGGTCATAGCTCCCGTCGTCATAGACCGTGAGCTCGACGTGCCGCTTCTGCGCGGCGAGGAGTCCCGGCACATCCGCGGCGTAGTGTCCGTCCTCCAGCTGACCGGTGATGTCCAGCACCTCCGGCCCGTTCGGGTCAGAGGGAAGCAGCGGCGTGAAGATGAGAAAGTCGCCCTCGTCATTGTGGACGTATTCCGCGCTGTAGGGCGGCTCGTGGACAGTCTCGCAGCCGGAACTGACAGATTCATCTGCCTCGGGCACGATCGCGGCCTGTTCCGGCAGACTTTGCTCCGGCACGGAGAGCGCGGCCTCCGCTGCGCCCGTGGGCTGCGCAGTCGGGGTGACAGTCACAATCGGTGTGCTCATGGCCTGCGGGACCGGTTCTGCCCGGCGCGTCGCCTGATGCGAGACCCATACCGCCCCCAGCGTCACGGCGAGTACGGCCGCCGTCGCGGCGATGGCCTTCCACGGAAAGGCGCGCCGTTGCGTCTCCGCCTCCTGAATGTACTGCTCGTCAATGCCCTCGAGGGCGAGAAACAGCTGCTGCGCGTTCATAGATCAAAACCCCTTTCCGCGAGAAATGTCCGCAGCGCGGCGCGCTGGCGGTGCAGGATCACGGAGACATGGCTCTCCGTCATGCCCATGCGCTCTGCGATGTCTGTCACGCGCTCGGCGTACCAGTATCGGCGCACGAAAATCTTCCGGTGCTTTGCACTCTGCGCGGCGAGAAATTCATTCAGCGCCTTTGTGAGCTCCTGCGCGTCCATGGTCTGCTCCACGGTCTCCCGCCCGGAAACGCACTCCGCAAGCTCTTCAAACACCAGCTCCAGCGCGCCGCTGCCGCGCTTCTGCGCGCGGTCGCGATGATACCGGTTCAGCGCGAGATTTCGCGTGATGCGGCCCAGAAACGCGCTGAGAATGCGCGGACGATTCGGCGGGATGGAGTTCCATGCGCGCAGATATGTGTCGTTCACGCACTCCTCCGCGTCCTGTGAAAGCGCGAGAATGTTGTGCGCGATGGTGTAGCAGTAGGCGCCGTAGACCTCTGCCGTGGCGGGGATGGCGCGCTCGTCCCGATTCCAGTAGAGCGAGATAATCTCCTGATCGTTCATGCGCATTCCTCCTTTCGCCCATACAGACCGGAAACCGGCGGGAATCTTACAAAAATCCTCTCCTGCGTTGACAGGAGAGGGAATGGTGTTTCGTTTTCTGCGGCGGGGATTCTCACGCGCGGGCTTGACAGAGGTCGTCCGCCCCTACAGGCGCTGTGCCGTCTCTTTCAGACCCTGCAGCAGCTCATACGGCACAGCGAGCGTCCCGGTGCCGGCGCCGAGGGCGATATGCGGCTTGCTCGTGCCGTGGTAGTCCGAGCCGCCGGTCGGGATGAGATGAAACTCTCTCGTGAGGTCAAAGGCCAGATCCTGCTGCTCCGGGGTGTAGGTGGAGTACATGGCCTCCAGTCCCATGAGACCGGCGTCCACGGCGTCGCGGATCATCTGCCGCAGCTGATCTTCCGGGAACCGATACTGAAACAGATGCGCAATCACAGGCACGCCGCCGGCCTCGCGCACGGCGCGGACATAGTCCGTGAGCGGCACGTGGTAGCGCTCGACGTAAAACGGGCCGCCCTTGCCCATGAGATTTTCCACGCCCTCGCGCACGCTTTTGATCACGCCGCGGTCCATCAGCAGCTGCGCCACGTGCGGACGCCCGATCATCACCTGACCGGGGTAGCGCGCCGAAACGGTCTCCCAGTCCACGGGGTAGCCGGCGTCGTGCAGGCGCTGCACCATGGCGCGGTTTCGCGTCACGCGCTCGTTGACGGCGCGCTCCATCAGATCGGAGAGGGCTTTGTTTTTCGTGTCGCAGTAGTAGGCCAGCAGATGGATGTGCTTGCCCATGTGCACGCTCGAGAGCTCCACACCCGGCACGACCTCGATGCCGAATTCCGCGCCCGCGGCAATCGCCTCGCTGTGCGCGTCAAAGGTGTCATGATCGGTCGTGGCCACAGCGGCGAGACCGAGCGCCTTTGCCTTTCTCACGAGCTCGCGCGGGCTGTCTGACCCGTCAGAGCAGGTGGTATGACAGTGCAGATCCACGATTTTATTCAAAGAGACACCTCCTCCGGGCGCACCTCATCCTGCCACAGGACATAGAGCATTCCCTTTTTCACTGTGATTTCCGCCGCGCTGCCGCAGAAGCGGTTGCTCACGCCTTTTGGATAGAACCCGGTGACAACGCCATCCTCCAGCGTGTATTCCAGTCCGCGCAGCGTCACGCCCGCACAGGGAGAACCTGCGCAGAACACGGCGATCCGGCCCTGCGCCTCCGGCGGAAATCGGAGCGTGCAGTGGTCGATTACGGTGACGTTCCATCCGCCGCCTACCAGAACGCCTTTGGCCTCCTGCGCGCGGAGAAACTGCAGCGTCTGGAAGCTTGCAACGGTCATATCCAGCCGTTCTCCGCCCAGAGCGCCGTAAATTTCAAAGCGCTTCCAGCCGCGCTCCAGCGCCCAGCGCAGCGCGAGAATGAGATCCGTGTCGTCCTTGATGGGGGAGTGGGTCAGCACGTTCGGGTGCGCGGGCACATGGCCGAGCGAATCAAAATCACCGATGACGAGATCGGGGGTCATCCCGGCGGCCTCGAGCGCGGCGTAGCCCGCGTCTGCCGCGATGAGACAGTCGCCCTCGCGCCGCTGCGGCAGCCGTCCGTCTGTCGGCGCAGCGCCGACGATATAGCAAACATGCTCCATGATGCCCCTCCCTCCTGCGTGATTCTTATATTTTATCATAACAGCACAGCCCCCGCAAGGCGGTTTTACTGGACATTTGATCCGTTTGTTGATAGTATATTGTGTATATACAGACTGACGATGGAGAGAGGCCCATGAAGCTTTATCTTGTGGATCACAATTACAAATATGCCGTGGAGCAGATGCTCCTCACGCTCTTTCCCAATGAGCGGCCGGAGTACCCAACAGAGTCCGCCGCGGACGGGGAGGACTATGCGCGCATTTCCCTCGCGCGGACGAAAACGGTCGTCACCGCGACGTGCCGTCTGCGCCTCGGCGGGGAGATTTTCGGCGGCTGGGCCGCCGTGCGCGCCGAGCGGCTCACGGACAGCGTGGAGGAAAACCGCCTCCTGTCGCAGGCGGTGAAGCTCGCGTTTTACCGCGCGGCGCCCGCCTCCGGCATGGAAAAGCCCGCCTGGGGCGCGCTCACCGGCGTCCGCCCCGGCAAGCTCATGGAGAAGTTTCTCCGCGCGGGCACAGGCGTGCCAGAGGCGCTGCGCCTGTTCCGGGAGGAATATGACGTCTCCCCGGAGCGCACGGCGCTCACACTCCAGACCGCGCAGGCGACGCTGCAGGCGGACAAAACGCTCTCGGCGCGCGACGTCTGTCTCTATGTGGGCATTCCGTTCTGCCCGACGCGCTGCGCCTACTGCAGCTTTGTCAGCCAGAGCGTGGAGAAGAGCATGGCGCTCATCGAGCCGTTTTTCCGCGCGCTCTTAAAGGAGATCGCCGCCACGGGCGCGGCGGTGCGCGAGGCGGGGCTTCGCCCCGTGAGCCTCTATCTCGGCGGCGGCACGCCGACCACACTCTCTGCCGCGCAGCTGGATGAACTGTTTCAGGCCATGGAGACGGCGTTTGACTTCTCCTCCATCCGGGAGATCACCGTGGAGGCCGGCAGACCCGACACGATCACGAGAGAAAAGCTCGAAACGCTGAAAGCGCACGGCGTCACCCGCGTGAGCGTCAATCCCCAGACCATGTCCGACGCCGTGCTCGAGGCGATCGGCCGCCGCCACACGGCGCAGGATGTGCGCGATGCGCTCGCGCTGGTGCGCAGCGTGGGCGGCTTTGAGGTGAACATGGATCTCATCGCCGGACTTCCGGCGGACACCGTGGAGCGCTTTCGCAGCACGGTGGACAGCGTCATTTCCCTCTGTCCGGAGAACATCACCGTGCACACGCTTGCGCGCAAGCGGGGCAGCAGTCTCTCGGAAAACGAGGCGCCCCTGCCCACGGCGGCAGACGTTGCCGACATGCTCGATTACGCGCAGGAGAAGCTCACGGATTTTGAATATCAGCCCTATTATCTCTATCGGCAGAAGTTCATGTCCGGCGGGTTTGAAAACGTCGGCTGGACGAAGCCCGGCGCGGAGAATCTCTATAACATCTGCATCATGGAGGAGCTCTGCTCCATCATCGCCATGGGCGGCGGCGCAAGCACGAAGCTCACTGCCCCCGGCGGAAAAATCCAGCGCAGCTTCTGCCCCAAGTATCCGAAGGAGTATATTGAAAAGATCGACGAGACCTGCGCATCAAAGCGCGAGATCGTCGAGTGGTACGCGAAATGAAGGAGGACGCCGTGAAGAATTATCAGTTTTTCAGCATTACCGAGATCAATGACGCGCTGCGCACCGACCCCAAGGCGTTTCTGGATGAGTGCGACGCGCAGTATAACGCCAAGGTGGAGCGAGCCGCGGAGCTGATCGCCATGCGGGTGTCCACCTGCCCGATCGTGCTGCTCTCCGGCCCCAGCGGCAGCGGCAAGACCACCACCGCCATGAAGATTGCCGAGGCGCTCGCCGCGCGCGGCATCCGCAGCCAGAGCCTGTCCATGGATAACTATTACCGCACCTACAACCCCAAAACCAGCCCCAAAACCCCCGACGGCAAGGACGATCTCGAGTCGCCCGAGTGTCTGGATCTGGATCTGCTGGGCGAGCATCTGCGCGCCCTCGCCGCGGGCGAGACGATCCACCAGCCGCTTTATAACTTCGCCACGCGCATTCAGGCCGGCCCCATCGGCAAGGCCATGCGCCTGAGAGACAATGAGGTTGCTGTCTGCGAGGGCATCCACGCGCTGAACGACGATATCTTTTCCCATGTACCCGGCGCGTTCCGGCTCTATATCTCCGCGCGCTCCAACGTTGCGGACGAGGAGGGCAAAATGCTCTTCAAGGGCACGTGGATGCGCCTGATGCGCCGCCTTGTGCGCGATAACAATTTCCGCGGCACGGATGCCGCCGGCACGCTCGATATGTGGGCCAATGTCCGCCGCGGCGAGAAGAAATACATCTCCCCGTTCAAGGAGCGGGCGGATCTGAAGTTTGACACCGCCTTCGCCTGCGAGGTTTCCGTCATGAAGCACTATGCCGAGCCCCTGCTCGCTGCCCTGCCGCCGGAGGCGGAGCGGCACAACGAGCTGGCCTCCATCCGCCCGGCGCTGGAGCGCTTCGAGGATGTGGACCCTGCGCTGCTCGCTCCGGAGAGCATGCTCCGCGAGTTCATCGGCGGCGGGGTGTACCACTACTAAAGCAAAAGAGAGCCCGGCTATGCCGGGCTCTCTTTTGTGATACTCGCGCTTTATCGCCCTCGGCGATGCCTCGGTTGGTCGGCGCGAGGGCTCGCGTTGCGCTTCGCCTCAGGGAGATTTTCCGACGCGCATGTCGCCGGAAAATCGATTTGATTTATTCCGGGAGCTTCAGCCAGACGGTGACGGTGAAAAAGCTGTCTGTCCGGTCAATTTTCAGCTCGCCGTCATGCCGCGCGGCGAGATCACGCAGAATCTCCAGCCCCAGACCGTGGCCGGGCTTGTGGGGCTTGGCCTGCTCCGCCTCGGCGCTGTATGGATTGCGGCAGCGCACGGTGAGCATGCCGCCCTCCGTGACGGAAGCCAGCTCCACCGGCGGCGTGGGCGCGGCGCAGCGCTGACTTGCGCTGAGCGCGTTGTCCAGAATGTTCGCAAACAGCGAGCAGAGCTCCACGCCCGGCAGCGTGATATATTCCGGCACGCTGCAGCGGCACTGCAGCCGGACGCCTGCCTCCTCATACTGTCTGGTTTTGAAAGCCAGCAGGGCGTTGACCACCCGGTTGGCGCAGAAATGCGGCGCGTGCTCCAGCGCTGTGGTCATCTCGTCGAGCTGCGAGCGGGCGGCGTCATGCTCGCCGGTCTGCAGCAGGGCATAGACCGTCTGCAGCTGATTGCGATAGTCGTGGCGAATGCGCGCGGCGTCGTCCAGATCCGAGAGCATATAGGCGTAGTGCCGCTCCTGCTGCCCGAGCAGATGCTCATACCAGATGGCGCGCTCCTCCGCTGCGGCGCGGCTGGAAAACTGATTCAGCGCCCGGATCAGGAGCAGATCGGCCAGCATGCAGAAGAGAATGCCGCCGGCGAGCACGAGATAGCGCTCGGTCTGGAAGTTGTCCTTGGTCGCGTAATAGGCGGCGATGGAAATCATGATCACCTGAGAGGTCGGAAACAGAGCAAAATAGCTCAGCACGCGATGATTGGTTTTGCGCACCACGCGTTCCCAGAGCCGCACGATGATGTAGAGCAGAATGGCCAGTACCGCGAAGTTGACGGCCTGCATGAAGATATAGAAGCCTAGATTCTCCATGGCGTAGGCGATGCCGTGCTCCCGCACGCGCCCGCCGAGCAGACTGTAGGAGATCACGGCGCCGACTTCTCCGCCCAGTGTGGCGAGATAGGCCAGCGCGAAGGTCGCGATCCTGAGCCAGAAGTTTTCCCGGCTGAACGCGAGGCAGCCCAGCAGATAGATGCCGGTCTGCAGAATGATTTTGATCTGATCGGCGTATGGCATCTGATGCGTGATGGCCCAGCCATAGAAAACCTGCACCGCGATGTGCAGCGCCGTCATGCTCAGCATCAGCCGCCAGCGGTGCTCAATGCGCAGCATCCGCGCGATGCAGTAATAGCACAGCAGCGAGCTGGGCACATAGCTGATGATGTGAATCAGATTGTCCAGAAACAAAGTGTCAGGCCTCCAGATGTCTGCTGCAGTGCGCCAGAAAAGCCTCACGGCTCATGGTGTAGCGGTTGCGGCTGATGGGAATGGTGTACCCGTTGGTGAGCAGGAAGGTCTGCCGGTCCATGGTACGCACATGCTCGGGGTTCACGAGAAAGCTCTTGTGGCAGTGGATCATGCGGCTGAGCACCTCCTGCGGCAGTCCGGCGATGGAGCCGTAGCACTCAATCACCTCGTCCAGCGTGCGGATGCGCAGCTTCCGGTAAAAGCTCTCCACGCAGTAGACCTCGCGCACATCGATCCGGCGCAGAACGCCGTCTGTACGCACGGTGAAGGAGCAGGGAGCCTCGTCCCGGGCGCGAAGCGCCTTGATCAGCGCGCGGCGCAGCTTTTCACTCTGCACGGGCTTGGGCAGAAAGTAAACATGCTCCGTCTCATACACGTCCGTGCAGTATTCCAGATAACCAGTCACAAAAATCACAGCAACGCCGCTGTCTCTCGAAAAATGCTTTTTCGCCAGCTCAATCCCGTTTTCACTGCCCAAAATGATATCCATGAGAACGATGTCCGGGTTTCCGATTGAGAGCTGGTTGTGAAACGATTCCGAAGAACTGCAGATCTGCACGGTGCACTCGCCGGGGAACAGCTCGGTCACAGCCTGCCGCAGATGCTCGGCAGTTGTTTCGTCATTATCGCAAATCAGAATATTTGTCAAAGCGAAGGGCCTCCCCCATTTTTTACTATCGTTTCCATAGTACACTACGTTTTTAAAATGAACAAGTTTTAGTTTTGCGTGTTTTGATACCAGTTTTGACATAAAACACGACGAATTTAGACAATTCGCGGAAGATGTAACGACCAATTTTTCGGTGCGCAGGAAAAAAAGGGAGGAGTGGGTAAAACATGGAAATCAGGACGACTCCCGGTGCGGAACACCCAAAATACACAGCGCGGCGGCGAAGGAGCGCGCGATCTCTCGCAGGCTTGCTCGCCGTGCTCTGTCTGACGGCGCTGCTGTGCGCCTGCGGCGCGGCAGAGCCGGTTCCGACGCCGGCGCCGCTGCCGGATGCGGCGGGGCTGCGGGTCGCGGTCGCGTCTGACCTGCATTTCGATCCGGACAATACGGACCGGACTGCCAATTCGGGCGCAGTCGCCTTTAATCCGGAGCTTGCGGACGCCCTGCTGGACGATGTGAGCGAGCAGGGCGCGAAGGTGCTTCTCCTCACGGGCGATCTCGTCAATCTCGGAACGATGGCGCATCATGAGGCCCTCGCGGAAAAGCTGCGCGCGGCGCAGGACCGCGGCGTCAGTGTTTATGTGCTGCCGGGGAACCATGATCTGGCGCCGGTCGGGCAGCGGGAGTTTGCCGCGATCTATGATGCGTTTGGCTATGGCGGGGCATTCAGCCGCGACAGCGCCTCCCTGAGCTACTGCGTCATGCGCGAGGATCTCTGTCTCCTGATGATAGACACGGCGGGCTACGCCCCGTCTGCCATCGACCTGCCGGACGCGCCGCAGCGCCCGGATGACGAGGCGTTTGTCTCGGAGCAGACGCTGCAGTGGGCCGAGCAGATGCTCACCGAGGCGGCGGCGCGCGCTCTGCCCGTGCTCTGCGCGGGGCATTTCAATGTGCTCACCGAGGTGGGGCGGGACCCGGCGCGAAGCGGTCTCTATCTGGAAAACGGCGACCGGCTGGCGCAGCTTCTGGAGGATTACGGCGTGCCGCTGTATGTGAGCGGGCATCTGCATACGCGGCTGGTTCTGCAGGAGCGGGGGCTGACAGAGCTCGTCACGGAATACCTGCTCTCCTACCCGACCGGATACAGCGTGCTCGATATGACGGCGGATTCGATCACCTATAGCCCCCGGCGCGTGGATGTAGACGGCTGGGCGGCGCGAAGCGGGCAGAAAAGCTATGTGCTGCAGCATTTCAGCCGGTGGCAGCAGGAACAGCTGCGCCGCTATGCCCGCCAGAACGTGGAGGACATGTCCGTGCGCAATCCGATTTCCGGCAAGGAGAAGAAGCAGGCCGCCGCGTTTTTCTATGCGGTCATGAACGCCTACTGGCGGGGCGATCTCGCCGAGGAGCGGGAGATGCTCATCGCCATGCCGGGCTATGAGCCGTTTTTCCGCTGTGCCGAGGGCTATGCCTACGGCTGGTGGCTGCGGGAGCTGATCAACACCGCGTCTCCGATGCTCGGCGGCTTCCGGCTTGCGGCGGGGCAGTGAGGAATGCCGTCTCACAACCCTACCGCAGCTGAGGGAGAATGCGCAGGGCAGAGCGAAAAAATCCGGGAGTCCTTGATGGATTCCCGGATTTTTTATTGCTTCATTACTTCATGCTCCCGCGTAACGGTACAGGAACGTCACCGTTTCTGCGCGGGTGCAGCGCCTGGCCGGCACGAAGTGTGTCGCGTCCGCGCCCTTGGTGATGCCCTGCTTCACCGCCCAGAGGACGGCTTCGGCGTAGTAGGCGTCTTTCGCCACGTCGGCGAAGGGGTTCGTGCCTGCTGCCTTGGGGCTTCCGGCGGAGCGGTGCAGGAAGGTCACAAATTCCGCGCGGCTGCAGGACTTGTTCGGCGTGAAGTGGGTCGCGTCCGTGCCTTTGGTGATGCCCTGCTCCACCGCCCAGAGGACGGCCTTGGCGTAGTAGGCGTCCTTTGCCACGTCGGCGAAGGGGTTTTTCTGGCTCGTCGGCTCCGGACACCCGGCGCTGCGCCACAGGAAGGTCACAACCTGCGCGCGCGTCGCGCTGCCGGCGGGGGAGAAGTGGGTCGCGTCCGTGCCGGCGGTCACGCCGTTTTTCACCGCCCAGAGCACCGCGTCGTAATAATACGCGCTCTCGGCCACGTCCTCAAAGGGGTTGACCGGCTCGCTGCCGCCCAGCAGCTCCACGCGCACATAATGCCGCTGCTCGGTCACGGGCGTATCCTCCCAGGGATCCTGATGCGTCACGGTCATGTCGCCCACGTCGAGCAGCCGATAGCGGGCGTTGGCCGCCATGAGAATCTCCTGCTCGGAGGAGTGCACTACCGCGTCCATGCACACGGCGCCGAGCTCCTCCATGGCCGCCTTCGAGGCATAGATGATAAAGAGCGTTTCGCCGAAGCCGCAGGCCACGGCGGGGTCGGGCGTGGTGCTGATCATCACGGGGTCGGAGAAGGTGCTGCCGATGGCGGCGATGAGCTCCGCCTGTGTCGGCACGGTTTTGGTTCCGGCGGCGGCCATGAGCTGGCTGTCATAGACGCCGCTG
>JAZQDI010000093.1:0-3253 GCA_045546715.1 Oscillospiraceae bacterium
TCCGATTATTTCAAGGTGGACAGCATGGAAGCCGATATTCTGCCCTGGATGACAAACGCAAAGGTCACGAGCAGAGGCTACATGCTCGGCTATAACGATCTGCGCGACCCGTCCGTGCCGGGCGCGTTCCGGCTTCTCGCGCAGATCGCGGACAGCTTTATGAACATGCAGATCATTCGGATGGATTTTGAAAAGGAGGGTGCATAATGGGCCTGCTCAAAAAGTATTTTAATCAGACCAGAAAGCCGGAGGGCGTTCTCGGAAAGCTTATGATCAGCGGCATGAACGGCGGTCACGCCAAGCTGGCAGATTGGGGCATGGCATACTTAAAAGACGTCGAGCCCCTGCGCATTGCGGAGCTGGGCTGCGGCGGCGGAAGAAATGCATCTGAGCTGCTCAGGCAATATCCGAAGGCTTTCGTGACCGCGGTGGACTATTCCGCTCTTTCCGTGGAAAAGGCGTCAGCGTTTAATGCCGAATCCATCGCGGAAGGGCGCTGCGAGGTGCTGCAGGGCGATGTCTCAGCGCTTTCTTTGGAGAGCGGAGCGTATGATCTCGCCACGGCATTTGAAACGGTCTATTTCTGGCCGGGACTGGCCAAATGCTTTGCCGAGGTTGCGCGCGTACTGAAGCCCGGCGGCACATTCCTGATTTCCAACGAGTCCGACGGCACGGACTCGGCGAGCCTGAAGTTTGAGCAGATCATTGATGGAATGAAATGCTATACCGCTGAGCAGCTCGAAGCCGCGCTGAAAGCTGCCGGATTCACAGAAGTCACCGTACACCATCATCCGTCGAAGTCCTGGCTTGCAGTATTGGCAAAGAAATAAACAGGAAAGCAAAACAGAACCGGCAGGGAGCAAATCCCTGCCGGTTTGTAATTATCTGTGTCAGATGCTCCAGCTTGCGCTGGCTGCCTGTAGCTGCGCCATACGGCGGAAAATGCTGTCTTCTTTTTCAAAGAGCGCGGCAGGGGAGCCTTCCTCCGCGACCACGCCGTCGGAGAGTACGACGATCTTGTCCGCCGCCTCCACGGTGCGCATCCGGTGCGCGATCACCAGAACCGTTTTGCCTTCCAGCAGACGGGAGAGCGCGCCCTGCACCTTCGTCTCGTTTTCCACGTCGAGAGAGGCAGTGGCCTCATCCAGCAGCACGATCGGCGCGTTCTTTAAAAGTGCCCGTGCGATGGAGATGCGCTGCCGCTCGCCGCCGGAGAGCTTCGCGCCGTTTTCGCCGATGGGCGTGGCGTAGCCCTGGGGCAGCTTGCGCACGAATTCGTCACAGTTGGCGGCCTGTGCTGCTGCGAGCACCTCCTCATCCGTGGCGCCATGCTTGCCGAGACGGATGTTTTCCATCACCGTGTCGTCAAAGAGCACCACATCCTGAAAAACCATGGAATAGTCGCTGAGCAGCACTTCGGGATCCACCGTGGAGATGTCCGTGCCTCCGACGCGGATCTTGCCCTCGTCAATGTCCCAGAGGCGGGCAGCCAGTCTCGCGCAGGTGCTCTTGCCGGAGCCGGAGGGGCCGACCAGCGCGGTCACCTCGCCCTCCGTCGCCGTGAAGCTCACGCCGCGCAGAACCTTCTTGTCATCGTAGGAGAAGCCCACGTTTTCAAAAACGATGTCGTGCCCCCGGGGCTGAAACTGCATGGCGCCCTCCGCGGTCTCGGTTTCGTGAATCTCCATCAGGCGATTCGCGGACACCTGCGAAATGAACATCTCCGCGATCAGCGCCAGTGCCTGATCGAACGGCGCATACACGCGTGTGATCACGAGCAAAAACATGAACAGCAGCATGAAGTCGATCTGCCCGGAGAGGATCAGCGCCGTACCGGTGAGGATCGTGGTCGCCACGCCGAGGCGCATGATGACGCTTGCAGCGTTCACGAAAATGCCGGTGGAGAGCTCTCCGTGGATCATCTTTGCTTCGTGGTCATCGATCTTTCGGTTCAGCTCATCCAGGAAGCGCGCCTCCTGATTCGTCGCCCGGATCTCCCGGATGTTTTCCAGTGTCTCCTGAATCCCATCAGAGACCTGGATCCCGGCAGCCTTGGTGATCTCGGAGTTGCGTTTGGCAAGCTTCCTGCTGCCGAAGAGCAGCGCAAAAGCCACCGGCACGCCCCAGAGGCAGGCGACGGCGAGCTTCCAGTTCATGGCGAAGAGCCCAACCGCAATGATCGCCGTGGAGATGTAGGAGCCGTAGAGATAGCCGAGACAATGGCTCCAGACGTGCTCCAGCCGGTTCACGTCGCCCATGATTGTTTCCGTCAGATCTGCGAGATCCCGCTTTCCGAAGTAGCCCAGCGGCAGCTTTCGCATGCGCTCGGCGAGGGAGATGCGGGTGTCCTTGACCTCACGGTAGACAAGACCATAGGTCGCGCGATACTGCTGCAGATGCGTCATGAAGGACAGTGCAAGAAACACCAGCGTGAGCAGCAGAAATACGACCGCCTTCGGCAGGGGAGCGTCGTGCGTGAGCGTGCCCATGAACTTCTCCATCATCAGATAGAGAATGCCCATGCCGCCCATGACCACCAGGTTTACGATGACCGTCCAGAGTGTGCCCTGCTTGGCATTTTTCACGCCCTGATCGGTGAGCGCGTATTTGCGCTGAAAGTCTTTTCCGAACATGCTCACACCCCCTCTGCCGCGGAAATCCGCCATTGTACCGCCTGATTGTAATCCGCCCACATCCGCTGATACAGCCCATCGGTCTGTGCCAGCTCCGCATGGGTGCCGATCTGCTCTACATGGCCTTCGTTCAAAATGATGATGCTGTCCGCGCCGGTCACGGTGGAGAGCCGATGGGCGATCATGATGACAGTGCGGTTTTTCGTCAGCTCCGCAAAGGCCTTTTGGATCTTCGCCTCGTTTTCCGGGTCGGCGAAGGCCGTCGCCTCATCCAGCACCACGATGGGCGCGTTTTTCAAAATCGCCCGCGCCAGCGCCACGCGCTGCTGCTCGCCGCCGGAGAGGTAGGTGCCCTCCGTGCCGATCACGGTGTCCATCCCGTTCGGCAGCTTTTGGAGAATGTCGCCGCACTGGGCGGCCTCGAGCGCCGCCATGGCCTCCTCGCGCGTGGCGTCGGGACGTGCGGCGCGCACATTCTCCAGAATGCTCGCCTTGAAGAGCCTGCTGTTCTGGAAAACGAACGCCACCTGATCCATCAGCACGTGGGGGTCGGCGTTTCTGACGTCCACGCCGCCCACCAGCACTCTGCCGTTCGTCACATCCCAGAAGCGGGGGATGAG
>JAZQDI010000094.1:0-24268 GCA_045546715.1 Oscillospiraceae bacterium
CCGGAGATGCGCATGGAGGCAGCAAAGCTCGGCCAGTACGATCAGCAGGTGCGCCTAATGGCAACACATCATATTGAGACGGACACCCAGCTGCGCGCCTTCATCGGCGAGACGCAGCAGCAGATCGCCGACCTCGAAGCGCAGCGTCAGGGCGTCCGCAACAAGCTCCGCAGAGCATCCGATCCGGCGGAGATGGAGCGCATGAAGCAGCAAAGCAAAGCCGTTACGCAGCGGATCACTCCGCTCCGGAAAGATCTGAAAACCGCAAGGGACATCGAGGCGCAGATCCCGGCCATGCAGCAGGCCCTCGAGACCGAGCGAAAGATGGAAACCCAGGCGCTCCAGCGGGAGCGAAACCGCAGCCGGGAGCGCTGAAAAATCATGTTAATGAGAACAAACTAAAGGAGAATTATATCATGCAAGCAATCTACATTCCCATTCAGAGCCTGCACCCCTTTGAGGGGCATCCCTACAAGGTGCAGGACAACGACGAAATGAATCGGCTCATTGAGAGCATTCAGGAGCAGGGCGTCCTCACGCCGCTGATCGTCCGCCCGTTGGAAGGAACAGCAAATGAATACGAGGTCATCTCCGGCCACCGGAGGCTCCGGGCAGCACAAAAGGCAAGAATCCACGAGGTTCCTGCCTTTATCCATGCCGTCAGCCGGGATGAGGCCGCCATCCAGCTGGTGGACAGCAACCTCCACCGGGAGCATCTGCTCCCCAGCGAAAAGGCCTTTGCGTACAAGCTGAAACTGGATGCGCTGGATCACCGTGGCAAAACTTGTGGACAGGTTGGCCACAAGTCGCGCGATTCCGTTTCCGAAACGGAAAGCGGCAGACAGGTACAGCGCTACATCCGCCTGACCCATCTAGTGCCTGGCCTGTTGGATCTCGTGGACGAAGGCCGCATCGCCTTCACCGTCGGCGTAGAGCTGTCCTATCTAACGATCGAGGAACAGCGCATCGTGATGGACACCATTTCGCTATACGACTGCACCCCGTCCTATTCGCAGGCATGCCGGATGCACCGGGAAAGCGAAGCCGGCGGTGTGCGCGATCGCATTGAGGCAATCCTTGCGGAGGAAAAGCCCAATCAGCGGGAGAAGGTCAGCTTTCCATATGAGCAGCTGCGCCGGTATTTCCCCTCCGATTACACCCCGAAGCAAATGACCGAGTCGATCCTCCAGCTGCTCGAACGAGAGCGGCGCCGACGGCTGGATCGCGACGCAAGATGAGAGGGGAGGTGACGCCATGAAGAAAGTGCAGATCCCCGTGAGCGAAAAGGCGAACCTCACGCTGGACGAGGCGGCGGCCTATTTTAACATCGGCACTGCTAAGCTCCGGGAGCTGACCAGCTCGGACGATTGCAGATTCGTCCTGTGGGTCGGTTCCAAGCGGCTCATCAAGCGCAAGGAGCTGGAAGATTTTCTGTCCAAAGCATATTCCGTGTAAAAAATTATCCGTACATGTGCATCAGCGCCTGATATGTGGTATACTCAAAGCCACATATCAGGCGCCTTTCAAAAAAGGAGGCATGAGATGTCAGAAAAGCGCAAGGATCACCGCGGGCGCGTCCTGAAAAAAGGGGAGAGCCAGCGGAAAGATCGCACCTATCAATATCGTTATTCAGACCCCTTCGGCAAGCGCCGATACGTTTATGCAGATACGCTGCAGGAATTGCGTGAAAAGGAGGCCGAGATCCAGCGAGATCTGGCCGACGGCATCCGCACCGTGGACGGGAAAATGACCGTACTGGAGCTGATGGATCGGTATCTGTCACTGCAGCACGGCATCCGACCGAATACGGTGTCAAATCACAACTATGTCCGAAAGATCGTGGCGAAAGAGGTGTTCGGCCAGCGGCTGATCCGGGATATCGGAACCTCTGATGTAAAGCTGTGGTTCATCAAATTGAATCAAGAGGGCAAACGCTACAGCACGCTCCAAAGTCTGCGCGGCGTCCTGAAACCGGCCTTTGACATGGCGGTGGAGGAGGACATCCTGCGTAAGAACCCCTTTGCTTTTCCGCTCAGCCGTGTTGTTGCCAATGACACGGAGTCCCGCGAACCGCTGACGGACGAACAGGTGGACGACTTTTTCGCGTTTGTCCAAAACGGAAAAAGCAGCCGCAAGTATTATGATCAGCTGGTCATCCTGCTGGGCACCGGTCTGCGCGTCAGTGAGCTCTTCGGGCTCACGCTTGCGGATGTGGACTTCAAGCGTCGGCGCATTCGCGTGGACCGCCAGCTGCAGTATGACCGCAACGGAAAGCTCTATGTGCAGAAGCCCAAAACCGCGAGCGGCGAGAGATTTATCCCGCTCCTCGACGATGCGGTGCTGGAAGCCTTCCGTCGCGTGGTGCAAAACCGTGGCAGACCCAAGGTGGAGACCGTGGTGGACGGCGTTTCCGGATTCCTGTTCATCGACAAAAACGGAAAGCCGAAGACCAACTACTCGCTGCAGCATGGACTAAAACGCATCGTAGAGCATTACAATGAAACCCACCCTTCGATCACCCTCACGCCCCATGTGCTGCGCCACACCTTCTGCACACGCATGGCACAGGCTGGGATGCCCGTGAAGGAGCTGCAGTATCTGATGGGTCACGCGGATGTGGGCACGACGCTGAATATTTATACGCATCTGAGCTACGACGCGGCGGAAAAATCCATGCAGAAAATCCTGCTGAGCGGCTGAAAAACGCTACACCATTTTTACACCATTTCTGCAGAAATCTGTGAAGGGTTACAAAAGGTTGCATCAAACAGAAGTGAAAAAAGTCATTGATTTTCAACGGTTTTGGAGGGATATAAAGAGATGACGAAGATCCTATTTTGCTGCCACGGCAACATCTGCCGCTCGCCGATGGCGGAGTTTATCATGAAGGACCTTGTGCGCGCCGCGGGCAGGGAGGGGGACTATCGGATCGCCTCCGCGGCGACGAGCCGGGAGGAGATCGGAAACGACATGTATCCGCCCGCGAAGCGCTGCCTGCGCGGGCACGGCGTACCGTTCACGCACCGCGCGGCGCGGCAGGTGACGCCGGCGGGCTATGACGAATGGGATCTTCTCATCATCATGGACGCGCTCAACCGCCGAAACCTCAGCCGCATCATCCCCGACGATCCGGACGGGAAGATCCGCACGCTGCTCTCCTTTACCGGGCGGGACGGCGTGATTGACGACCCGTGGTACACCGACGACTTTGAGACCGCCTACCGCGACATTCGCCGCGGCTGCGAGGCGCTCTTTCAATCCCTCGAGCGATTTTGAAAACAGCGGCAGCCTGCCCTTGGCCGGTTGCCGCTTTTGCTGCGATATGATATAGTAACAGGGAAAAATCAGAATCATCAACAGGGGAGGAAGAACCATGCCCAACATACGAGGAGAATCCAGACTGAGCTTTCTCGAGGCCGCCGGCATCATCGTGGGCCACGGCGTCGGCGCCGGGATTCTGGCCGTGCCTGCGCTCGCCGCGCGAAACAGTCTGCGCGAAATTCTGCTCATTCTCTGCTTCTGCTATCTGTTCAATCTGGTGCTGCATCTGATCATCGCGGAGCTGAGCTTCAATAACGGCGGCGCGCAGTTTATCACCTGCTTTGACCGCGAGCTCTTCTCCGGCCGGTTCAAAAAGATCTTCACGTGGGCGGCCTTCGCGCTGCTGGGGCTGTCGGTGCTCATGAACGTCAGCAGCTTTCTCACGGGCGCGGCCAACGTCTTTCAGCAGTGGCTCGGCCTGAACACCACGGTTGGCATGCTGCTGTTTTACGTGCTGGGCGCGGGCGTTGTGTTTTTCGGCATGAAGCTCGTCGGCGTCTGCGAGAAATATGCCGTGGCCGCCATGGTGCTCGTGATGGCGCTGCTCTTTGTCTTCACGCTCACGCGCGAGACTGAGCCGCTGCCCATGGCCTTCGGCGGCGGGAAAAACGCCCTCGCGCTTTTGAGCGTCGTGTCCTTCTCGCTCTCGGCGGTCATGTCCACGCCGCAGGTGGTCAAGGGCCTGCAGGGCGATACAAAGCGCATCCGTCTCGCGATCGCGGCGGGGCTTGCCGTCATTGCGCTGCTCATTCTTCTCGTCACGATCACGACGCTGCTCGGCGTCGGTGCGGCGAACGTGACCGAGCGCGGCGCGCTGGTCGATCTCTCCGGCCGTCTCGGCGGCTGGGTCAGCGTGGTGGGCTATGTGTTCTCGCTGCTCGCGCTTGCCACGAGCTTCTGGGCGAACACGCTGAACCTGCGCGATATTGTCCATGAGCAGACCCGCTGGGGAGAGAAGGGAAGCTGGCTCGCCGCCTCGCTGCCCTGCCTCGTCCTTGCGCTGCTGAGCAGCTTCAGCTTCGTGAAGTTCACGCTCTTTGCCAGCGCCATTCAGGTTGTCACCGGTCTCGGCATCATCCTCGCCTATCATCTGAGCCGCAGGCGGGTCGGCGCGTCCGAGATTGTCGGTCGTTTCGGGGCCGTGCCGTTTCAGATCTTCGTGTTTCTGTGCACCCTGCTCGCCACGGCGGGCTCGTTCATGGGCTGAGCGATGAAAAAACTGCTGTTTTTGACCGTCCCGGCGCTCGGCGCTGCGGTGTTCACAGCCGAGCTCTATCGCTATACCTTCTGCCGAGAGGGCTCCCGGCTGCTCGCCCCGTTTCTGGACAAGAAGGGACACGAGGACGCCTATTACCGCTTTCGGGACGCTGCCGCCGACCGCCTGCGCCGGACGCCGAGCGAGCCGATGGAAATCTGCTCTGTGCGCGGCGAGCGCCTGCGCGGGTGGTATTATCCCCTTGGCGGCGAGGGACGGCGCATCGCCTTCCTCGTCCACGGCTACCGCTCGGAGCACGCCGAGACGGCGGGACCGTATCTGGATTATTATGCTTCGCGCGGCTTTGACCTCTTCTGCTGCGACAACACTGCCCACGGCGAGAGCGGCGGGCGGCTGATCGGCTTTGACTTCTTCGAGAGCGAGGACTGCCTGCTGTGGGTCGATGCGCTGCGCTCTCGCTTCGGCGACGGGGTGCAGATCGTGCTGCACGGCTTTTCCATGGGCGCGGCGACAGTGCTCAAAATGAGCGACCGCTGCCCGGCGCAGGTGCGGCTGATTGTGGCCGACTGCGGCTTTGTGAGCGGGGAGGAGCAGCTTCGCGCCTCCTTCGGAGCATTTTACAGCGTCATGCGCGCGCTCCACCGGCTGATTGCGGGCTATGATCTCGCGCAGACGGATGTGCGTCCCGCGCTCGCGAGATCGGGAAAGCCGATTCTGTTCGTCCACGGCCGGGAGGACACGACCGTGCCGTTTTCAAACGGCGAGCGGCTTTATGCCTTTTATCCCGGACCGAAGGACTGCCTTTTCGTCCCCGGCGCGCGCCATATGGAGTGCATTTACCGCGACGCGGAGGGCTATGCGCAAAAGCTGGATCAGATGATTGCTTCCGCTTTTTCAGAGGAATAAAATCAGCAAGACGGGAGAGGCTCCGGCCTCTCCTCTGTCATCTGCCGAATGCCACTCACGCTTGCAGCTGACTGTCGGCAAGGCGTTTCTTTTCCGCTGCCCATTCCCGCCGCCTGCGCGCCGTCAGCGCCTCCAGCGACTCCGAATCCGAAACATCCCGGCCGGTTTCTTTCTGGCTTTGAGAGTGTGTTTTTGTTTGTGTTTGGATTTCGCTTTCGATTTGGGTCTGAGTTTGTGTTTGGGTTTGGTTTATGTCTGTGTTTGTGTTTGTGTTTGTGTTTGTGTTTGGCATGCAATTGCATGCACTTGCATCCTCATTCCAGCGCTTCATCGCGTTTTGACGTCTCTTTTCGCATATCGCCTCATATCGCTCCGCGTCCAGATCCAGCACCGGCCGCAGCACGTCCCACGCCATGCCGAGCATGGGATCGTTGATCTCCGGCACCGCGCCGTCGCGCGCATAGTCGATGATGGCGGTGATCAGCTCGCCGCGCTGCGTCATATCCAGCCGGTCGAGAAAGGTCATCCGGTCAAAATAGAGCATGACTCCGGGTCTTTTCTTCATGTATGGTCTCCTTTCCGAAGGGTTTTTCCATGTCCAGTTTAGCCCTCGGTAAGGATGAAATCTACGACATGAAATTTCTGGAAAAAGCACCTGCGGAATGCAGGTGCTTTTCGTGTATTCTCATTGATTTTTAATCCAGTCCCATCAGCATTTCCACGGCCTTGGCGAGCCCGTCGTGGTCGCAGTCGTCCGTCTGGAATCTGGCCGAGGCGCACACATGGTTCGGCGCGCCGCCCATTGCCACGCTGAGCGCTCCCCAGCGGAGCATGGTCACGTCATTGTCCGAGTCGCCGATCGCCGCAGTCTCCGCGCGGGAAATGCCGAGCTGTTCGGCCAGCTGCGCGAGCGCCGCGCCCTTGTCCACGCCCTCGGCCACGACCTCGGTGTGCCCGGTGAGATCCCCGGTGTAGAAGATCCCGGGCTCCGCCTTGAGCATGTCATACACCGGCTCACTGTCAAACTTGCGCATATAGAGAAAGTGCAGCTTCGCCGGGTCCTCGCCCCGCTCGCGCACATAGGCGGGCAGATCCTCGGCAAAGAGACTGTCTTCATAGTCGTGGAAGAAGGAGTGGCGAATCTGACAGACCTCCGGCGTCGTATCGATCACGTCGCGCCCGATGGTGACGCTCCGGGGCACGCCCATTTCGCCCGCCCGCTCGAGCAGCCGCACCGCCGTCTGAAGCGGAATGCTGCGCTCGAATACGGTCTCCTGCGACTCCAGATCGAAGATGGCGGCGCCGTTGGAGGTGATGGCGTATTTCACGCCCGGCAGCGTGCGCAGCGCCTTGGGAATGCCGAGCAGATTGCGCCCCGTGGCGATTACGACCGTGACGCCCGCGGTCATCGCTGTGGTGAGCGCGCGGATGGTGCTCTCCGGCACCAGATCGCGGGAATCGAGACACGTCCGGTCCAGATCCACCGCCAGCAGCTTCAGCTTCATTTCAGATCCCCCGCCTTCCATTTTCCGTCCCCGCTCCGGGTCATGACCCAGGGCACGCCGGTGTGTTCTTTTCCGTCCTCGTCCCGGTAGGCCGCGAGCAGCACAATCTCGCTGCCGTCCGGCTCCTCGTCCCGGGCCGTGAGCCAGGCAATGCTGTAAGCCTCGTCATAGCGCAGGCGCAGCAGCGTCATGCCGCCGCAGTGCTTGTGGAAGTGCGTCATGGCGGCGTCCATGGCGGCGCGAATGTCGCCGCGCTCGAGCGTCTCCGATGCGCCCTGATCCAGCCGGACGCAGGAGGTGTCGCCCCCGCCGCCGCAGCCTGCGAGCGAGAGACACAGCAGCGCCGCGAGCAGCAGTGCAGCAAATCGTCTCATGCGCGGTACTCCCCTCCGTGCGCGCCGAGAAAGCCCTCGAGAATCAGACTCGCGGCCACGGCGTCCACCGTCTGGCGGTGCTTTTTCTCCTTCTTTCCGTTGGCGTGGAGAATGGCGTGCGCCTCGATGGAGGAGCGCCGCTCGTCCCAAAGCCGGACCTCCAGTCCCGTCGCGGCTTCGAGCAGGGCGGCCACCTCTCGGCTTTTCTCCGCGCGGGGGCCCTCCGTGCCGTCCATATTCTTCGGCAAACCCAGCACGAGCAGACCGACCTCATTTTCCTTTGAGACACGCGCGATGGTCTCCACCGCGCGATTCAGATCCCATTCGTGCTCGGTCCAGGCCCGGCCGCACAGCATGGCAGACGGGTCTGACAGCGCGAGCCCGATGCGCTGGTCGCCGTAATCAATGGCTAAAATCCGCATGATTGCAGATGCTCCTTTCCAGATCTGTTCAAAACATCCCCCAAGGGGAAGTTTTTATTGGAATAGCGCTTCCCGCATCAATTTTGCAATGGCCTCCACCTGTTCAGCGGAGAGCGGGTCGCGCAGGCCGAGCTTTTTCGGCAGCTGCAGAAACGCCGTGTCGCCCGCGCGTTCAATCGCGTCTTTGTAGAGCCGCAGCCCCACGCCCTCCTGCGCGAGCTCCTGCTCATAAAACTGGACGGCGAGCGCGTCCGATGCGAGATAGCTCACAATGTAGAGCGGCTGCTGGTAAAAATGCGTGATCTCGACCCAGCTGCGCGCATCGTAGCCCTCGCCCCACTCGCTCTGCACGCCGAAGTCCTTCGCGCACCGGGCGGCGATGGCATTCACGTTTTCGAGCGTCACATCCTCGTCCGCAAGGGCGTAGACCTGCTCCTCAAAGGCGTTGTAGCTGCCCTGCTCGGCGTACATGTGCAGCGCGTCCGTGAGCTTATAGGCGAGCACGGCGTCGTGCAGACTGTCGTCCTGCAGATAGGGGATCGTGAGATATTCCAGCGCCTGCGAGAGCGTCTCGCTCACATCGGTGCTGTCGTCCGCCTCGTAGTGGACGAAATCGTCCACCGCGTGGCCGAGCTCGTGCGCGATGGTGAGAATGTCCTCGCCGTAGCCGATGGTGCCCGCGAGAATGTAGGGCGATTCATAGTCCGGGATGTAGAGCTCATAGGAGTCGGAGACCTTCTTGTCCGAGACCTCGGCGTTCACGAGATCGTATTCCATGAGGAATGCCGCCGTGTCCGCAATGTCGCCGCCCATGGCCTCGGCAATGTCCATCACGGTCATGAGCGCGTCGTCAGAATCGATCGGCTCCGTGCCGTAATAGCCGTCGTCCGCGACGCCGGACTCCACTGCCTCGCGGTAGAGCGGGACGAGCTTTGTCCGCACCGCCTCGGTGAAGACCGCGGCCTCGGCAGGGGAGTAGTCCCGGTAGTTCTGGTCGTATGCCATGTCGAGGAAGGAGTCGTATCCCGCCTCGGCTGCAAGCGCGTGACGGACCTTGATCAGCTCGCAGAAGATGCCGCCGAGCGCCTCGTTCGCGCTGAGGTAATAATCGTTCACGGCGTCCTCGAGCGTCACGCCCTCGAGCGTGCCGTCCCGATCCGCGAGATAGAGCTCGTCAATCGTGTAGTCCTGACCGTTTAAGGAATAGCGCTGCGCTGCGAGCGCAGCGAAATACCGGTTGATCAGATCGTTTTCCTGCTTCTGCAGATTGAAAAGCGCCTCGGGGAAAACGTAGTCCTCGCCGTAATCGTCCAGAAAGCCCTCGCCGAGATACGAATCCAGATCGTCCCGGAGCTTCGAGGCCGCGCAGGCGGCAAAGAGCTCCTCGAGCTTCGCGCGGTAGGTGATGAGCGCGTCCGTGCAGTATTGCATCTCGCCGCGGTAATAGTCGTCCGTCACGTCGGCGTCAGAGCGGATGGTGGAGATCGCTTCCATCGTGCGCAGATGGCGGTGGACGTCAAAGCAGTCTTCCAGCCCCGCGCGGACGCGGCGCAGCTTCGCGCCGCTCTCAATGTCGGCAATCAGCGCATCCACGTCTCTGAGCGCCATGTCGAGATCCGGCCGCTCATAGACCATCTCGTCAAAGGGGACCATGTCCACCTCGCCGTTGTCGCACCCGGAGAGGAACACGCAGCCCGAGAGCAGGACGCAGAGCAGCGCCATGGTGAGCAGCAGGGCGAGCAGTCGTCTGGTTTTCATGGCGTTCCTCCTTGCATTGGGTGACATAACTCTCTACAATATAGCACAGATCTCGCGGATAGACAATATTTTAATAAAGAATCGAAAATAATCGTTGACCTTTTGACTTTCTTATGGTATAGTAACTCTACCTGTCAGTCGAGAGGGTTTCTTTTTGCGCGCAAAAATGCGGAAAGAGGCCGTTTTCCGGCTCATACAGGGAGGCAATCGCAGCAATGCGAAATCTAAAAGGAGGTGCCGAAAACATGGCGAAAGCTGGAGCCCGCGTGAAGGTCACGCTGAGATGCGCGGAGTGCAAGCAGAGAAACTACAACACCGTGAAGAACAAGAAGAACACCACGGACAAGTTGGAAATGAGCAAGTATTGCCCCTTCTGCCGCAAGCACACCAAGCACACTGAGACGAAATAAGGGACTTTCGGAAAGGAGTAGTATCGAATGGCTGAGAACAAAAAGGAAGTCAGCACTGCTGCCGTAAAGAAAGTCGATACCAAGCTCGGCTTCGGAGGACGGACCGCAAAGTGGTTCCGTGAGATGCGCAGCGAGCTGAAAAAAGTCGTTTGGCCCACCCCCAAGCAGCTTGTGAACAACACCGGCGTGTCCCTCCTGGTCATGGCCGGATCCGCCGTCGTCCTCTGGGCGTTTGACTTCGTGGCGGATCAGGGTGTGCAGTTGCTGCTGAAGATCGGTGGCTAAGCATGGCAGACAATGCAAAGTGGTATGTGGTCCACACATACTCCAGTTATGAAAACAGCGTTGCGGCGTCCATCATGAAGGCGGTCGAAAACCGCCACATGCAGGATCTGATCCACGAGGTGAAGATTCCGATGGAGACCGTGACCGAAATCACCGAAAGCGGACAGAAAAAGACCGTGGAGCGCAAGGTCTTCCCCGGCTATGTGCTGGTGAAGATGGTGCTGACGGACGACAGCTGGCACCTGGTGCACAATGTGCGCGGCGCCGCCGGCTTCGTCGGGGCGGACGGCAAGGCCATCCCCCTCACGGAGGACGAGATCATCGCCCTCGGCGTGGAGCACCGCGAGGTCGTTGTCGGCATCAATGTCGGCGACCGTGTCCGCATCACGGACGGCCCCATGGAGGGCTATCTGGGCACCGTGGAAGAACTCGACGTGGAGAAGGAGCGCGTGCGCGTCGCCGTTTCCATGTTCGGCCGCGAGACCCCCGTGGACCTCGATCTCGATCAGGTCGAGGCAGTCAAAGAATAATTTATCTTTATCACTTAGAAAGAGGTGCTTACCTTGGCACAGAAAGTAGTTGGATACGTCAGATTCCAGGTTCCCGCCGGCAAAGCCACCCCGGCTCCCCCTGTGGGTCCTGCCCTTGGTCAGTACGGCATCAACATCGGCCAGTTCACCAAGGACTTTAACGAGCGCACCAAGGGCGACATGGGCATGATGATCCCCGTCGTCATCACCGTGTACGCTGACCGCAGCTTTACCTTTATCACCAAGACTCCCCCCGCCGCTCTGCTCATCAAGAAGGCCTGCGGCATTGAGACCGCCTCCGGCGTGCCTCAGAGAGACAAGGTCGCCACCATCAGCAAGGAAGACCTGCGCAAGATCGCCGAGCAGAAGATGCCCGACCTGAACTGCACGGACATCGAGTCCGCCATGAGCATGATCGCCGGCACCTGCCGCAGCATGGGCGTTCTCGTCGGCGAGTAAGAACCGCCAGTCGTGGGAGGATTATCCATCCGACGAACCACATTACTAGGAGGAAACCAAATTGTTCAGAGGTAAAAATTATAAAGAGAGCGCAAAGCTCATTGATAAGCAGATGCAGTATGAGCCCATGGAGGCTTTTGACCTGGTGACCAAGGCTTCCAAGGCGAAGTTCGACGAGACCGTCGAGCTGCACGTGAAGCTGGGCGTCGACTCCCGTCACGCCGATCAGCAGGTCCGCGGCGCCATCGTGCTGCCCCACGGCACCGGCAAGACCGTCCGCGTTCTGGTCTTCTGCAAGGAAGAGCGCGTTCAGGAAGCGCCCCACGCCGGCGCTGATTATGCCGGCGGCATGGATCTCGTTCAGAAGATCCAGGGCGAGAACTGGTTCGAGTTCGACACCGTCATCGCCTCTCCCGACATGATGGGCACCGTTGGCCGTCTGGGTAAGGTCCTCGGCCCCAAGGGCCTCATGCCGTCCCCCAAGGCCGGCACCGTGACCCCCAACATTGCCAACGCCGTGAAGGAAGCCAAGGCCGGTAAGATCGAGTATCGTCTCGACAAGACCAACATCATTCACTGCCCCATCGGCAAGGTCAGCTTCGGCGCTGAGAAGCTCAACGAGAACTATGAGGCGCTCATCGGCGCCATCATCAAGGCCAAGCCTGCGGCTGCCAAGGGCCAGTATATCCGCTCTTGCGTCACCGCCTCCACCATGGGCCCCGGCGTGAAGATCCAGACCAAGATCTGAGTTTTGTATTTCAGATAAAAAAGACAGCTTCGAGAGAAGCTGTCTTTTTTGTTGTCGCAGGGAAAGGGAGGGCTGTAGGGGCGACCTGTGGTCGCCCGTTTGTTGGTCAATCGCCGCAGAAACGGAAAAAAGGCGGCCCCAAGGGACCGCCCTGCATCTCTACTCTTCACTTTCCACATTCCACTCTCAATTTGCGACCAGCCAATCCAGAATCCGCCGCCAGAGGCTCGTTTTTGTGACCGGCGGGGGTTCCGGCGTTGATTTGATTGACATAATCTTTGCCTCAACATTCGGTTTCGGCGTCTCCACGGTGCGCTTGGCGAAATAATCATGCAGCGCCGCCTGACTGATGAAGGCGCCGGCGGGCTCCGGGCGGGTGTAGCTGCCGTCCGGCTGCATGACCCACGCCTTGCGGTTGTCCAGCCGGAGGAAGGCGAGCAGCGCGAGCAGCTCCTCCTTCACGCGCTCGTCCCGCGCCTCGACAAAGGCCTCGACGCGGCGCATGGTGTTGCGCTCCAGCAGATCGCCGGAGCCGAAAAAGACGCGCTCGCTGCCGTCCTTGCCGAAGACGTAAATGCGCTGGTGCTCCAGATACCGCCCGATCACGCTGCGGATCGTGATGTGCTCCGTCTCGCCCGGAACGCCGGGGCGCAGACAGCAGATGCCGCGGATCAGAAGCTCGACCTCCGTCCCGGCTTTGGACGCCTCGGCGAGCGCCGCCATGATCTCGCGGTCATTCATGGAGTTGCACTGGATGCGGATGCTGCCGCTCTCGCCGAGCGCCGCCTGCTCGCGGATGCGCTCGATGAGCCACGGCTTGAAATCCACCGGGGAGAAGATCAGGCGCTGCGTGTGCGGTGGGAGCGCGCCCGCCTCGAGCGTGTCGAAGAGGCGTTGCGCGTCTCGCCCGACGGCGGCGTCCGCCGTGAGCAGCATGAGATCGGTGTACTGCTCGGCGGTGGATTCGTTGTAGTTGCCGGTGCCGACCTGCGTGTAAAACTCCGTGCCCGCCGCCGTCTCCCGGCGGATCAGGCAGAGCTTGGCGTGCACCTTATAATCCGGCAGGCCGTAGTGAATCTCGCAGCCGGATTCCTCCAGCATACGGGAATAGTCGATGTTGTTCTGCTCGTCAAACCGCGCGCGCAGCTCCAGCACGCACACGACGCGCTTGCCCTGATGCGCGGCATAGGCGAGCGCCGCGGCGATCCGGCTGCTGCCGGCGAGCCGATAGAGCGTGATGTGGATGGACTGCACGTCCGGCGCGTCCGCCGCCTCATACAGCAGATCCACAAACGGGTCAATCCGCTGATAGGGCAGGGCGAGGAGCATGTCATGATCGCGGAGATACTCAAAGTATTCGCCTTTTTTGAGCGACGTGGACTTGCTCGGCGCGGGCAGCGCCCGGCGCAGCCGCGCGGGGATTACGTCCTCGCCCAGCTTCTGCACGAAGGAGAGGTCTGTGGGCAGGGCGCTTCGGAAGATGCGCTTTTTCGGCAGATTCAGCGCCGAGCGCAGCAGCTCTGCCATCCGGTCAGACGCGCCGCCGGAGAGCTGCGCGCGCACCGGCTCGAGCCTGCGGCGGCGGCGGAGCAGACGCTCCATCACGGCGCGGAAATCCGCGTCCGTGTCGTCCAGCAGGTCGCCGACGTTGATCTCCGCGTTTCGCGTCACGCGCAGCACCGCGACCTCCTCCGTCTTCCGATCCGGGAACAGCCGCGGCGCGAAGGCGCGAATGAGCTCCGCCGTGGGAATGAGCTTCGTGACCTCGTCCACATGGAAGGCAAAGTATTTCGGCAGCCGCGTCGTGGGCACGATGCCGACGGCGCGGTGTTTTCCGTGGTCGAGCAGCGCGATGACATACTGCTCCTTGTTGCGCAGGAAGGGCAGCGGCCGCGCCCGCTCATAGACCTGCGGCGCGAGCAGGGGCTGCAGCTCCTGAAACTTCTGCTTTGCGAGCGCGCGGGAAACCTCGTCGAGGTGCTCTGCGTCCAGCAGCTCCACGCCCTGCTTTTTCAGCGCCTGCACGGTATCGCTGTAGAGCGACTCCGCGAGCGGCAGCTGCGCCGCGGTCTCGGCGGCAATCCGGTCAAGCTGCTCCGCCGGCGTCAGCCCGGTGAGCCGGTCGACCTTTTTCGGGCGCAGGGCGGCGCGGTCGGTCAGACCGCCGACGCGCACCATATAGAATTCATCCAGATTCGTGCCGTAAATGGAGAGAAACCGCAGCCGTTCAAACGGTGGGAGCGCCGTCTCGGCAGCTTCCATGAGCACGCGGCGGGTGAATTCCAGCCAGCTCAGCTCACGGTTCAGAAAGAGGTCGGGGCGCGCGCTCACAGCGCTTTCAGCAAAGAGACCCTGCGTGTCCTCTGCTGCCAGACTGCGCAGGGCGTCCGCCCCGGGCAGGGCGGTCGTGTTCGGCATGTCGCTCCCTCCTTTGTGTGTAAGATGTCATTTCATCTATTATAGGAGAGATGCGGAAAGATGTCAAACTTGCGGAGCATGAATCCCTGTGCTATGATGGACATACGGAGGTGGAACTGATGAAACGATTGCTCCCGATTCTTTTGATGCTTTTGTTCCTTGGCGGCTGCGTTGACCGCCCGGCCTCACAGAATACGGCGGACGTCTCCGATTCTGTCACGCCGGAGGCCTTTCTCTCGCTTGTGATGGATCTCGGCGTGGCCGAGGTGACGGTGCAGCCGGGCGACGACTGGGGCGTGGAATACAAGCTCCCCACCGCGCCGGAGATTACGCAGGAAAATGATACGCTTCGAATCCGGGATCTCACGGAGAACCACAATTTTTCCCTCGGCGAGAAGGATTATTATGTGCGTGTGACCGTGCCGGAGGGAATCGACCTGCTGCATGTGGAGCTTCGCTCCGGTGTGGGAGATCTGAAGCTGCAGAACCTCAACGCGGCCGAGGGCGTCATTGAGCTCGGCGTCGGGGAAGTGGAGCTCGAGCACATGGCGGTGAGCACCCTCTCGATCGAGACCGGCACCGGCGATATTGCGCTGGAGGACGTGGATGTGACCGTCATGAGCGCGGAGAGCGGAACCGGCAGCATCGAGCTCGATCTCATCGGCGCGCCGGAGGACTACAGTCTGGATCTTTCCACCGGCGTCGGCAGCGTGGAGGTCGCTGACCGCGATCAGGGCACGAAGCATTTCACGCAGGGCGGAGAGAAGACCGTCAAGGCCGTGACCGGCGTGGGCGATATCGACGTGGAGTTTGATTGAGACGAAATGTGTAGGGCGGTCCCTTGGGGCCGCCTTGTTTCTGCGGCGATTGACCGACAAACGGTCGCGTCGTCGCCCCCCTACAAATGCACAAAAAAAGACAGGCCGAAAGGCCTGTCTTTTTTGCTTTGTTTAGAACTGGATGTCTCTGGGCTTCAGAGCATGGAACTCATTGACACGGAGGTAAACCCAACCGATGAGCTTCATGTCCAGGTTCCACTGGTAAACCACGAACAGAGAGGCGAGCGTGATGCCGCCGATCTTCGCAGCCGTGGAGAGAACTTTCATAGGATTCATGTTAATCCTCCTTATTTCTTGGCGAGACCCTTCTGGCGAGCGTACTCGGCAGCGCCCAGAGCGCCCATCAGCTGGGGATCGGTCTTGAGCTCAACGACCTTGAACTTCAGGACGTGCTCAATGGCTTCCTTCAGACCCGCGTTCTTCGCGCAGCCGCCGGTCAGGGTGATGCTGTCGGTGGCGCCGGCCTTCTTGGCCATGACGAAGCAGCGCTTGGCAACCGCCATCTCGATGCCGGCAGCGATCTCGTCCATGGGCTTGCCCTCGCCGACGAGGGTGATAACCTCGGACTCAGCGAAAACGGTGCACTGCGCGGTGATGGGGATGACGTTCTTCGCAGTCAGAGACAGGTTAGAGAACTCGGGCAGGCTCATCTCGAAGGAGCGGGCCATGGCCTCGAAGAAACGGCCGGTACCGGCGGAGCACTTGTCGTTCATGGCGAAGCTCTTCACGGTGCCGTCGGTGTCGATGCTGATGCCCTTAACGTCCTGGCCGCCGATGTCGATGATGGCGCGGACTTCGGGGTTGGTGACGTGCACGCCCATGGCGTGGCAGCTGATCTCGGAGATGTTCTCGTCGGCGAAGGGGACCTTGTTGCGGCCGTAGCCAGTACCGATGAGGTAGGCCAGATCCTTGGAGCTCTTCAGGCAGGCAGTCTTGCAGACCTCGTCCATCGCAGCGATGGCGCTCTGCTCGGCGTTGATCTTGGAACGAATGGTGGTGTCAGCCAGCATCTTGCCGTTCTCGTCAAGGATGACTGCCTTGGTGTAGGTGGAGCCTACGTCGCAACCGCCAAAGTATTTCATAATCTTTTATCCTCCTGTATTGTTAAACGTCGTATTCGTAGCTGGGCTTGCTCATGGTATAGGGCAGCTTTGTCATGTCGCGGCGTTCCATTTCGTCATAGTGCTTTTTCATGAAAGGCTCATAGATATAGAACAGGAACTTGCCGTCCAGATCAAAGAAGAACACCACAAACAGCAATGCGTTCGCACCAAAGAGCGCAAAGAGCGCTTTCAACAGTTTCGCTTTCATATTCGTTCCTCCTTGTCTTACCACGTCTGGCTGTCGTCAAACTCGAGCAGCGTGGGATCCAGCGGCTCCTCATGCATGACGGTGGTCATGTAATCATTGATCAGCTGACGCATCTCCATACGGGAGACGGTACGGCTGTCGACCAGCGCGTGCGGCATCCAGAAAGCATGAATGTTTCTCTCGCGGAACTCGTCCTCGAAGAGGCCGTGTACGCCCTGCATGCCTTTGCACTGGAGCTGGTCATACATGGCGACCATGTCGCAGTTGAACTGGTCTATATACTTCCACAGCTCAAAGATGTGGTGCATGCCGCCGACGGCCATGCGGCGCATGGGCGCCCAGAGATGATAGGTGGCCATGTCGTTGAGCATATTCTCTTCCGTGTCGGTACGGATTTCGAGATCGAACATGAGGGAGTCCATGTTGATGACCACATTCAGACCCCAGCAGTTATACGCCCAGACAACCCAGTTGGAATAGAAGCACGGCGCACAGGACCACGCGATGACTCTGTGACGGGTCTTCGGGAAGGTCTTGATCTTTTTGTCGACGCACTTTTCCATGATCTTGCGCACCTTGGCGTCCATCTGATGCCAGATCTCCCAGTCGCCGTACTGGGACTGATAGATGCGGTAGAGCGCCTGCGCAACACCGTTGATCGGGTAGTATTCCGTTTTGGCGTCGACGTCCCACTTCTCGTGCTCAAAGCGCATGAGCTCGTTCTGCTTCTCGAGCTTCTGCTTGAGCAGATCCATGTTCATCGGAACGCCGGTCTGCTCTTCCACGAAGGCCCAGAGCTGACGGATCTCGTTGACGGTGTTCTTCAGAACCTCCTGATTGTCAAAGAGCATCGTCATGGGCAGGGCAAACAGGGGCTTATCCCAGAACCAGTCCTGCAGAATCGTGGAGCCGACGGAAGCGTCGCACGCCTCGTTGCACGTGATGAATATGGGAGAGCAATCCGGCACGTCGTCCAGAACGAAGATGCCCTCCTCGGCCTGGCACATCGGGCACGGGTCGCCCGGCAGACCAATGGACTGCGCAGCATCAATGTAATTGAGAACAACGTGGGAGTTCACGTGCACCGTGACAAAGTAAGGGATCATCTCCACAGGCTGGTCACGGAATTTGTCGCTCCAGCCATAGAAAAGGCCGCCCCACACGGTCTCCTTATGTGCAAGCGTGTGGTAATAGTAGTCGTTCTTCTGACCGCCGTGCAGCTTAGTGTCAGCACGGAACATCGTCTGGAATTGGCGGATGGTGCTGGACACCATGCCGCGGTAATGCCAGGCACTGGCGCGCAGCGCGGGACCCCGCATGCCCTGCAGGCCGCGGTCGAACCAGTGCAGAACGGGGATATAGGTCTGGCCCATCCAGCGATAGCGCCAAAGACCCTTTACGAAATCGACGAGGTTGCCGTATTTCATGATGTCGAGAACCATGTTCACATAGTTGTAGCCCCAGATCATGTAGAAGTAGTACAGTGTGTCCACAACGCCGCGCCACTCTCTGTGCTTATACAGGCCGGTCTGCGGAATGAGCAGATCGCCCAGACGGCGCTCCTCATGGGGCTTGCCGTACCAGAAGTCACGGACAAGTTTTTTCATGTCTTTCATTTACTTCGCCTCCTGGATCTTCTTGATCTCAATGCTCTCGACAAACGCCTGGAAGCGGGTGCGCAGCTGGCCAGACGCGCCGTTGATGTACTCCTTCTCGATGGAGCAGACCGGAATGCCGAAGTCACGCGGCAGGATAATCGTATCGATCGTGCGCTCATAGCTCCAGTACTCGCAGAACTTGTTGGACTCCACGATGATGCCGTCTGCCTGATACTCCTTGGCGAGGTCGGCGAGGAACTGCTTTCTCTGGCGCATGATATCCTGCGGCATGAAGCGCGGACACTGGCTGGTATTGAGATAGTGGCGGGCGACTGCCTCCAGCGCGCTCATACCTTCCGGCAGCTCGATGGGAATGCGGCTTTCGATGGATCCGTAGCAGTGACGGTCGGCAACGACGAGCGCTCCGCAGCCCTCGATCAGCTGGGTGAAGTAGGGATCGTCGCACTCGGAGCCCGCCAGAACGACCTTGCAGCGCCAGGTAGGCTTGCGGTCCGGCTTGCGGGTCTTCATCTCCTCGGCGGTCTCGCGCAGCATGGGGAGAATGAGATGCTTCGGGCAGGTGAGGGTCACCAGCTGGATGATCTGGAACTCAAAGCCGGTAATGGTGGGATTGTCGAGTTTGCGATACTCGCCGATCTCCTGAATCAGGCGGCAGACCTCGTTGTGCTGCGCAATTGCCTTGCGGATCGCGGCGTCGGAGGTGTCGATCCCGAGCTTCTCGTGCAGCGGATCGAGCACATGCATCTGCAGCTCTGTCACGAAATGATCGACGCTGTTTTCATTCTTCTTGAACGGCACGTCCGTGAAGTCAATGAAGAAATCCGGGTTCTGGATGACGTCCATATAACCCAGGTGCTCCTGGAAGCGGCAGGTGACCGTGCAGGTCTCCGTCGCCATCTGGGCGTCGAGGAAGTTGTAGCCGCCCTCGAGCGCGCGCTCAAAAAGGCTGCGGCCATAGTGGCAGACGCGGCCGGAAAGATAGTAGGTCGCGATGTCCGGCGAGGTGCATCCCGGTGCGCGCAGACGCACGGAGAAGCAGCCGGGCAGATCGAGCAGGACCTCCGGCATAAAGTAGCAGGTGTAGCCCAGCGCCTTCAATCCTTCTTCCTTTGCCTGCCGGACGAGCGGATTGTTGGCCTCTTCCAGCAGCTTTTCAAATGTGATCAAGTGCTTCAGGTCTTTCATATACTTGCCCCCTTTAGCGTTTTCGCCGTTCACCGGCGATGATTCGACCTGTCACTCCGCAACCAAATTGGTTCCTATTTTTACCTGAAAGGATTGCGTTTTCAGCCGTTGTTCCTTATAATCGGAACTGTAGAAACGCAGAAAACCGCCAATTTTACGGAGCACTTTGGTTTAATTGTATCGGTATGCCACAGGCTTGACAAGAAACGAAAGGAGCTAAACGCGCAACCTTTCGGTTGCGCGCAAGATGATATGAACGAGAAGCATTTTTTATACTTCCAGGAAGTTTTTCAGACCAGAAGCATTCAGACAGCGGCAGATAATCTGTATATCTCGCGGCAGGGCGTCAGCAAGGTCATCCGCGCCATGGAGGAGGAGCTGCACCAGACGCTCTTTGAACGCACGGCAGATGGTCTGGTGCCGACGGACTTTGCCGTGAATCTGCTGCCGCATGTGCAGCGCATTCTGGCAGAGTATCGGGAGATTTCCGGGCTGCACACGCTGACCGGACAGAGAAAAGCAGTCGTCACGGTCTATGCCTTTGCAAACTTCCTTTCTTATCTCGGTTATTCGTTTGTTGAGGCGTTTTGCCGGGAAAACCCGGATATTACACTCAGCTTTATGGACAGCACCGATGAATCTGCCTATGAAAAGCTGGAGAGCCACATCTGTGATTTCGCAATCGTTGGCGGTCAGCTGGATCAAACCCGTTTCCGCGGTGAACGGCTGTTTTTCTCCCGATACTGCGTTCGCATGCACAAGGATCACCCCTGCGCAAAAAAGGAGTTCGTGACGCCGGAGGACTTTGCAGGCATGCGTGTTGCCGGCGTCGGTCGTGCTTTCCGCGCCTTTCGCGAGACCGTGGATCACTATGTGTTCCTGAAGGGCAAAACCATGGAAATCCCGGTGGAAACACCGGATAATCGGATGCTCAATGAGATTGCGGCGAGCGGGCTTGCCTGTGTTGCAACCTATGATTACATGGCGTTCATCGAACCGCGGGAGGATGTTGTTGTCCGATACTATGCGGATCCGAATATGGGACAGTATCTGTATTTGGTGGAAAACAACGGAACGCTGCCGACGCGCGCCGCAAGAATTTTCAAACAGTTTTTGCTCAACTGGCTGCACACACATCCGGACACAAGACCCGATCCCTATCGGGATATTATTGTGGATGAGGCTGATGCACGATAAACAAACAGTTTCTAATATTTGCATATACAAACAATTAAAAATCTGCACACTCCTTCAAATCCGAATCGGAGCAGCTGGGTATCATATCAGTTGCTCCGATTTTTTCATTTTGTTTGCGAATCCAACCTGCGAATTGCTGACTGAAATGTAACTTTTTTATGAACAACCGAAAAAATGTGTCGTTTTGGACGGTAAAAACGTGCAGTGAGAGAAGTGAGGGGAGAAGAATCTCCTTTGCACTTTGACAACTGCATATGCATACACTGAGACTTCAATCTTGGTATGAGCTATTGAGCCTGCCGCACGCCACGACGTCTGAAAAGACCGAGCGATCCATGCCGGGCCAAATGCAGAGATTGCTTCCTGCACAGCCATGACAGCCAAGAGGACAATGGTACTCCCGTCCAGCCACAGACATCGCAATGGGGGCGGCTCGGTCAGAACGACGGAGGGGTGAGATTCCCGTGAGGCGGCCCAGCAAGCTGCCGCTCAGTGATTTCCCATATGTGTGGGGCGTCGGGGACAAATAACACATAAACGTCGAATAAGAAGTTGTTTCAGAGCAAGGAGATCGTGAACATAGAAAGCCTTCGTAATCTTGGGCTGTGCGGTGATGATCTGTTTTGGTTCAGCTGCTTTCCGTTGAAGATTGCTGATTGCGATGTCTCTCCGATCCGTGCTGTAGCGTGGTTTGAATGACGTACATTCCAGTCTGTGATAATACCAGCTGAAGAGAAAAAACCTAAGGCCTAAATTTCCCTTTTTCAGCCGGTACAGCCCGGTAGGAGGGGGAGAGTGCGAGAGGGGGAACCATCCCTCTATATATCTTATGCCGAGATTTTCAAAAAACAGTAAGAATCGCGAAGCAGCGAAAACCTTCCTGTGAGGCAAAATCAGAGCGGAAACCAGATCTGATCTTTCTTTCGCAGGTCCTCCCGAAGAGTCAGATACCGGATGCGACGGATCGCCTGCTTTGCAAACGGCTGTGATTTCGTGAGATCCAGTTCCGCCAGCTTTGTGACCGTGAATTTCTCGGTCTTGCAGTCGTATTCAATTTCACCCCATTCGCCGTCGTTGTCCGCCTGATAGGCGTAGACAACGGCGGCTTTTGTCTTTTTCAGTCGGTTCAGCCGTACCGTATGCAGAAAGCCGCGCTCGACCAGCGCATCTCTCATTTGGTTCAGAGATCGGTAATAGATGTTCTCCGCTGCCTGCGCGGATCGGCGCTTGTTGCGGAGCGCGAGCGCTTGGAAGGTCTGTTTCTCTGCCGGACGGAAGCAGTTTTCGCAGAAACCCAAGTGCAGCGAGACGATGTCCCGGTTCACATTGCCTAGCGCCGCAAACGGCGGAATGACCATACTGGACTGTTCAGACTGGAGCAGGCTGTTCTCCGGCTCCCACTCGGGATTCCCGCGAGCAGTCAGAAGCGGATCCTCTTTTTCCTCATCCTCCCGTTTTTTCTTGTCCTTCTCGTCTTCTTCGTAAATGATCTCGTTGGTCGTGCCGTCGAGAATATATCTGAGTACGGTTTTCGGCTTGCGGTTTACCTGTCTGCCGATCTCCGCAAGCGCCTCGGGATCGTGCCGGTCATTGTTCTCGTGATAGAGCCACATGATCTTTCGCAGCAGCGGATCGGTGGATTTCGTGGAGATGGGAAAACCCGACCGCATGCAGCGGATCTCTTCCTGGACAGCGTGCATCATCGGATATTTCAGATAGTTTTCAACCGTGCCCTTCTCCGGGTCGAATCGCGGCAGCTTATCCATGATTGCAAACACACACGCAAGCTTCAGATCCTCATACAATGACACATGTCCGTAGGTTTTGACCGCAGAGCCGACCACCTTGTTGATGTTCGGCTCAAACAGGTGCAGAAACAGCGCCAGTGCCTCCGGATCTTCGGTATCTCGATATCGGACGGCCGCGCTGGTGAGATTCTCATTCTCACCGATCGGATCGGAATAGGTGAACATCCTGCTGCTGTCGTTCACAGCTGCACCCCCACGTCTGCAAGCAGGCGCTTGAATTGGATCTCTTCCAGATACCGACCGTTGGCGTACTCCGGATCGCGGATGGCCTCATCCCGCCGCTCCTGTGCCAGACGTATGGCAGCTTCCTTTGCCTGTTCTGAAAATTTTTTTCGAGATGCATAGCTGCGCAGTGTCCCAGTGGAGCTTTCATATTTCCGAAGAACATCGCTGGCAGCGGCAGCCTCTTTCTCAAATCCGGAATCCGCCGGCAGGGCGAAATCTGCGCAGAGGATCTGTTTTCCGCCTGTCAGTTCGAGCGGTGCATAGCCCTTGCAGTACTTCTGCCGATAGGCATGCTCCATCAGGAAATAGCGCTTGCAGACCGGGCAGCGCCGGGGATAGTGGTTGTAGGCGAGGCCCTCATAGAAATCCGTCAGCAGAAATGTACGCAGATTGGTAAATTCCACGTGCCGCACCGAAGTGTTCGAATCCTCCTCAAGATAATGATTTTGCAGCGAGAGCTCCGGGCTGCGGAAGATCTGACTTGCCAGCCCAAGCAGATCCTCCGGCTTCGTCGATTCGAGCTCATTGAGACGCATCACGAACCGGTGCAGCCAGGAATCCACGTCTCCGAGGTCGTAACAGAGCTGGATAAACTCCAACAAAAAAGCCTTTTCCTGCTCCAGAAGCTGTTTTCCCGGATGACGGATCGGGTTGTTCGACAGATCGTAATGAACCTGCACCCAGAGCTCTGCCTGATCGAGGGCACGCGTGTGAAATTGCTTCGCATAGTCCGCGATCTGCTCGGCCGCCGCCTCCGTGAAAAGCGTTTCGACCGATTGGCGCAGCTCCTCTACACCAGTTAGGTGAAAGGGCGGCAGCGTCTCCAGATCCGGCAGAACACGCGCAATCATATCGTGGATCTCTTTTATTTGATTCTGCAGGATCAGACCGTTCTGCAGTTCCCTCAAATGCTGATCCAGATAGTCCCACAGGACGCTGACACGAGCCACCGCGTCGTGTACGCGTGCGTGCTGCAGCAGTTCGAGACAGAAATGCCCCAGCGGGTATTCCTCTCCGAGAAACCGAATGCGGTCGCCCTCAATTTCAGCCTTCCAATTGAACATGAAACCACCACCTTGGACAGATTGGTATTTCACTGCTTCAGATCCCGCAGCATGAGCTCTGCGACGCCCTGAATGCGCAGCTCCTCCGGGTAAATGTCCGCAAACTCCGGATTCTCCGGATGGAGGTAGTACCGCTCGCCATCGTGGGCGAGCCGTTTGAGCGTGGTTTGCCCCTCGTCGTCAATGGCGACAACGATTTGACCGACAATAGCATGCGCGGACTTACGGATCACGACCAGATCACCGTCCTGAATGCCGGCGGCAACCATGGATTCTCCATACACGCGCAGCGCAAAGTAATCGCTCCCACCCAAAAGGGAGTGCGGCACCTCTACGAAGCCCTCACGGACCTCCTCAGCAGCGGTCAGAACACCGGCGGCTACATGACCGATGATGGGCAGAGATACCACCTGAGAAGACGCACACGCGCGGATATGTTCTGTGACAATTCCGCCGCGGCCGTCATATTCCAGCATTCCCTGTTCCGCCATGGCGCGCAGATAGCTGGACGCCGTTTGCCGTGATAACCCCGTCCCACGCTCAATCTCGCGCATCGTTGGCGTACGCAGGTGTTCATCAAAAAAGGCATTTACAAACGCCTCGATCTGTTTCATGGTTTCCGGACTCTTGGATCGCATACAAAATCACTCCATTCGATGACAAATGTC
>JAZQDI010000095.1:0-15532 GCA_045546715.1 Oscillospiraceae bacterium
CCCGGTCCGATCGGACCGGGATTTCTGTTTCGATTTCAACACGGTCAGCTCAGCTTGAAAACGCAAGCCGTTCTGGGCGGCAGCTCCAGCGATATTGTGCCGTCTTCCACTGCAGCCTCGTCCTTCGTGAAGACGTTGCGCGCAGCGGTGAATCCGGCGCGAACCAGCGCCAGACGAACGCCCTCTTCCAGACCGGAGCCGGGCGCGGTAAACTCCAATTCTGTGGAAACTGCCTTGTCAGCGCGGTTTACCACCGTGAGGAAGGTCTCCTTCGGCTGTCCGTCGTCAAAGGCGTCGGCGCCGTCGGCTGTGGTGCGCAGCACACAGATCACATCCAGCGCCGGCGCGAACACGCCGATCGTGCCGGTCTGCAGCGCAGGGTGCTCACCGCGCAGAGCAGCGAGCGCCTGATACCAGTCGCGCATCTCAGCGTCCTCCACGTGGTAGGGCGCGCGGTTGAACGGATCACAGAAGCCCATCATGCCCACCTCGTCGCCGTAGTAGATGCTCGGCAGACCGGGAAGGCTGAACTGCAGCGCCGCAATCAGACGCTGCCGCTTGGCTGCGAGCGCGGCCATCTCCTCGGGAATCACATAGCCCGCCTGGAATTCTCGGGTGGTCTCTCTGGCCTCAAAGTCAATGGCAAGCGCCGTGCGCGTGCGCTCGATGTCGTGGCTGCCGGTGAGATTCATCAGCGCGTAGTACATCGGCTTCGGATAGTTGAGCCGCTGGTCGAGCAAAACAGCCTGCAGATCCTTTGCGTCGCCCTGTCCGCGCAGGAACGTCATCAGTGCCAGACGCAGGGGATAGTTCATCACGCTGTCAAGCGCGCTGCCGAGCGCGTAGGTGCGCCGCTTGTGATAGCTCTCTTTAATCACTGCGTCTTCCCAGACCTCGCCGAGCACGGCGGCATCAGCGTCCTGCTCTTTCACGCTCTCGCGGATGGCGCGCAGCGCATCGTCGCTCAGCTCATCGGCCACGTCCAGCCGCCAGCCGGAAGCGCCGCGCTCGAGCCAGCTCTTGACGACGCTGTTCTTGCCGGATACGACCTTTTTGCGCCAGTCGGGGCTGTCGGTGTTCACGGTGGGCAGCTCCGGGAAGTTCCACCAGCAGCGGTAGCCGTAGGTGAGCGTTTCGTCAAAGGTGTACCATTTGCGGAAGGGAGAGCGGCTGCTGTTGTAAGCGCCGGAGCCGGGGTAGTGCTTGTCGCGGTTGAAATATTTACTGTCCGCACCGGTGTGGGCAAACACGCCGTCGAGCACGATGCGCATTCCGAGCTTCTCCGCTGCCTTGCAAAGCGCTTCAAAGTCTTCGTTCGTGCCCAGAATGGGGTCGACATTTTCATAGCTTCCGGTGTCATACCGGTGGTTGGAGGCGGATTCGTTGATCGGGTTGAGATAAAGCACGGTCACGCCGAGATCCTTCAGCTCCGTCAGCTTCTCTTCGATGCCCTTGAGCGTGCCGCCGTAGAAATCCACGGGGGCATAGCTGCCGTCAGCCATGTTGTTCTGCCATTCCACAGGTTCGTCCCAGCTCTTGTGCATGTGAACGGTCTGCCCCTTTGCCTCGTGGGCCGCGCAGCCCTTCTCGGCGGTGTCGCTTTCGTCTTTGGCGAAGCGGTCCGGGAAGATCTGGTACATCACACCGTTTTTCATCCAGCCGGGGGTGCGGAAGCCCTTTTCATAGACCGTCAGACGGAAGCCGTCCTTTCGGTCGCCAAAGAGCGCGCTGTGCCGTCCGTCCGGACCGGGGCAGAGCCACTGGGTGCCGCCGTCGGCATAGTAGAGCAGGAATCGGTACCACAGCGCCTGCGCCTGTTCCGGCGTCTCAAATTCGGAGGTAAAGCCGCAGTCTGTCCGCTCCATGGGGAAGGACTTTTCATAGTCGTCGCCGTAGATCTCCACCACGGCGCCGGTGACAAACCCAGCCAGATCCATTACCATCAGGCGAACGGTGTCGCCCGCCTCCACTGCGCCGAGCGGAGAGCGATAAGCCTCGTCGCCCGCGTTATGCCGGGCGGAAAAGTCCGCAGGCAAAAGATCAAGATACAGCGCGGCATAGGCCTCTGCCGAGCGGCGGAAGCTGTAGTCGGCGGTCATGGCGTTGTGCACCAGCTTTTCCATCTCACCCTTGTAGTCGTGGAAGAGACCCACCGCTGCCCGAATGGTGTCGGCCATTTCGTGCGCGTTGAAGTTGGCGAAGGAAAAGCCCGTGCCCTCGCCGGTATAGTGGTTGTAGGGAGCGACGCTGTCCTTCTGACCGCCCGTCTCGCGCACGATCGGGAGCGTACCGTAGCGCATGGCAATCATCTGACTCAGACCGCACGGCTCAAAGCCGGAGGGCATGAGCAGGAAGTCTGCGCCCGCGTAAATCTGGTTTGCAAGATTTTCGTTGTATCCGATGTAGGCGCAGACGCGGCCCTTGTGGCGCTCCTCGGCGCCGCGCATGAAGTTTTCATAGTCCGAGTCGCCGGAGCCGAGCAGGACGAAGGCCATGTTCTGCGTGTCCATCAGCTCGTCGAGCACGCACTGCACCAGATCGAAGCCCTTCTGTGCCGTCATGCGCGTGACCATCGCCACGATGGGCACATCCGTGCCGATGTTCAGTCCCAGCTGCTCGATGAGCGCTTTTTTGCATTCGAGCTTGCCGCTCATATCACTGACAGAATAGTGCGCCGGAATACGCGGGTCGGTTTCTGGATCAAAGGTGGTGTAGTCGATGCCGTTGAGAATGCCGCTCAGCTCATGGCTGCGCGCAGAGAGAATGCCCTCCAGACGCTCGCCGTACCACGGCGTGCGGATTTCCTCGGCGTAGGTGGGGCTCACGGTGTTGATCCGGTCAGAGAACACGCAGCCGGCCTTGAGGAAGTTGGCGCAGCCGTCGAGCTCCATAAACTCGCTCGTGTAATACCGTGCGTCAATGCCCAGAAGATCGTAGACGTAGTCATAGCCGAATTTGCCCTGATAGGCGATGTTGTGGATCGTCAGCAGTGTGCGCAGCTGTCCCTGCGGCGCGGTGGAATACTGCGTTTTGAGCAGCATCGGCAGCATCGCCGTGTGCCAGTCGTTGCAGTGGAGCACTTCGGGCTTGAAGTCCAGCCGCGGAATCGCCTCGGCCACGGCGCGGGCGAAGAAGGCATACTGCTCGCCCTCGGGCTGTCCGCCGCGGTAAATCTTGTCGCCGAAATAGCTCTCGTTATCCACGAGATAGACGGTCACACCGTCGATCACGAGCTTTTCGATGCCTACATACTGATGGCGCCAGCCGAGATCGATGTAAAAGTCGGTCATATGGCGCACGCGCCAGCCGAATTTCTCCTTGATGATGCGGTGGTAGGGGGTGATGACGCGCGCATCCATGCCCAGATCTGCGAGATACTTCGGCAGCGTGCCCACCACGTCGGCCAGACCGCCGGTCTTGGCCAGCGGCGCGCATTCCGCCGCCGCAAGAAGTACACGGGGCAGCTCCCAGCGCCGTTTGTCATTCAGCTTGTTTTTCAGAAACTCCTTCATTTAATTCCCTCCATAAATCCTTGGGTGGATCGTATGGGCCGACGATCCCGGCGGCCCGAAAACTATTCAATCGTAGGGGCCGACGACCTCGGCGGCCCGAAATCATTATTTCGATGTCAGAGTAAAGTAAACGGCGCTCAGCGGCGGGAGCTTCACGTGTGCCCGGAAGGGCAGATCATTGAAGGGCTCCTTCTCCGCCTTGAGCTCCGGCGCGTTGTGGATGCCGGAGCCGCCGAAGCGAGTGTCGTCACTGTTTAGAACTTCTCTCAGCACGCCTGCCTTCGGAAGACCGATGACGAAGTCATCATAGCAAATCGGCGTGAAGTTGCACACGCAGACCACGCGGTGGCCGTTGCGGCTTGTGCGAAGGAAGGCAATGGAGCTGCGGTCGGCGTCGTCCACGTTCAGCCACTGGAAGCCGTCCCAGCTGTCATCCACGTCCCAGAGCGCGCGGTGCCCGGTGTAAAATTCGTTGAGCGCGCGGCACCAGTCCTGCATGGCCTTGTGCATCGGGTAGAGCAGCAGCAGCCAGTCGAGCCCCTGCTTATAGTTCCACTCAATAAACTGGCCAAACTCTGAGCCCATAAAGGTCAGCTTTTTGCCCGGATGGGCGAACTGATAGCCGTAGAGCGCACGCAGCGTGGCAAACTTCTCTTCGTAGGTGCCGAACATCTTGTCCACCATGCTCTTCTTGCCGTGCACCACCTCATCATGGGAGTAGGCGAGGATGAAGTTCTCCGAGAAGGCATACATCATGGAGAAGGTCAGCTTGTTGTGGTTGAATTTGCGGAAATAGGGGTCCATGGAGAAATAGTCGAGCGTGTCGTGCATATAGCCCATGTCCCACTTGAAGCTGAAGCCGAGTCCGCCGTCATAGGGCGGCTTGGTCACAGCCGGATAGGCGGAGGATTCCTCTGCAATCGTCATCGCGCCGGGGAAGTGGGAGAGGATCGTACTGTTGAGCCGGCGCAGGAAATCCACCGCGCCGAGATTGATGTTGTGCCCCTCCTTGTTGGGCGTCCACTCTCCGTTTTTGCGGCCGTAGTCCAGATAGAGCATGGAGCTCACCGCGTCCACGCGGATACCGTCGATGTGGTATTTGTCAAAAAACAGCGCCGCGCTCGACACGAGGAAGCTCTGCACCTCCGGCATCTCGTAGTCGAAAATCAGCGTGCCCCACTCCGGGTGGCTTGCCATGCGCTCTTCCTTGCACTCATAGAGCAGCGTTCCGTCAAACCGCGCGAGACCGTGCTCGTCCCGGGGGAAGTGTGCGGGCACCCAGTCGATGATCACGCCCACGCCCGCCCGGTGCAGACTGTCCACGAGATACATGAAGTCCTGCGGCGTGCCATAGCGGCTGGTCGGCGCGAAATAACCGCTCACCTGATAACCCCAGCTGCCCTCAAAGGGATATTCTGTCACGGGCAGCAGCTCCACGTGCGTGTAGCCCATGTCCATGCAGTAGACAGCAAGCTCGTCGGCAATCTGCCTGTAATTGAGCACATAGCCCTCTTCGCTGCGCTTCCAGGAGCCGAGATGCAGCTCATAGACGCTCATCGCCGAGCGGAAGATATTCTTTTTATCCCGCTTGTGCAGATACTCCTTGTCGTGCCACTCAAAACCATCGATCGGCCAGACGCGGCTTGCCGTGGCAGGACCGGTCTCACAGTGTGTGGCAAAGGGATCGGTCTTCAGCCGCTCTCTTCCGTCCGCCCCGCGAACACAGTATTTATAGAGTGCGCTGTGCGGCAGCCCTTCCTTCACGATGACCCATGTGCCGTCGGAAAGGCGCTCCATGGGGTCCTTGCCCCGATCCCAGTTGTTGAAGTCTCCTACAAGGGAGACATACGAGGCGTTAGGCGCCCAAACGGCGAAACGCTGCGCGCCGTCTTCGGTCTCATGGCAGCCGAAATATCTCCATGCGTCCATGCACCAGCCTTCGTGAAAGGCGGCCAGTTCCTCGGCAGTCAATGTGCGCTTGACTTTATCCATAATCCATCAACCTTCTCTTTCATCAGTGTTGGGGTTGAATATAATAATCCATATCTATTATACATGGGTTTGTCGTCAATTCCAATAACTTTTTTGACTTTTTGAGCCAGAAACGATATACTGTGCAAAACTGGATAAAGGAGGATTCCCATGTTCTCGTTCAATCATTTCAATTTTAATGTTCTGGATCTGGAAAAAAGCCTTGCGTTTTATAAGGAAGCGCTGGGGCTCGAGCCCGTGCGGGAAAAAATTGCGTCTGATGATTCCTTCAAGCTTGTCTATCTGGGCGACGGCAGGACGGACTTCCAGCTGGAGCTGACCTGGCTGCGCGACCGCACCGAGCCCTATGATCTGGGCGAGCTGGAATATCATCTCGCCATGGCGACGCCGGACATGGCCGCCGCCCACGCAAAGCACGAGGCCATGGGCTGCATCGAGTTTGAAAACCCGTCCATGGGCATTTACTTTATCACCGATCCGGACGGCTACTGGATTGAGATTGTCCCGGAAAAGAAATAACAGCAAATGGAGCTGCTTCTGCAGCTCCATTTTCATTATGTCCGTTCAATTTCCATCACGCTTACCTCGAATGCGCGCCTGTCCTCTATGCTCCCATTCGGCAGCATTTTTCGGTAATCCCGGCTCTGCAGCCGCCCGGTGAGACTCACCACGTCGCCCACCTGCCAGCGCGCAGCACTGTGCGCCCGCTCGCCCCAGACGAGACAGGGGAGATAGTCGCTTCTTCCGTAATGCCGGTTTACCGCAATCAGGAGATCACAGATCTCCCTGCCCAGCGGCGTGCGCCGCAGCACCGGCGGCTTGCAAAGCGTTCCTGTGAGCAATATAAGATTCTCGTCCGCTGCCTCGCGGGAAAAGAGAATACGCCGCGCAAACAGGCTGATCACGAGCTTTGCGCCCTTGCCGCTCGTGTTGTTGAAGGTTCGCACCTCTCCCGTGATCTCCAGTCTCGGCGCGGCGGTGAGATCCGTCTCAGCCAGCAGCCGCTCCCGCGAGAGCACGTTGATTGTGTCGTGCGCGCCGGACAGGCGCTGTGTGCGCAGCGGAAAGCGAAAAAAGCGCTCCTGCCGGCTCTCGTGCGAAAAGACCGGCGGTCCCGCAAGCGTTCCGCGCAGCAGAGCATAGTTGTTGCGTCCCAGCGTTTCCATACGTTCAGGCCCCTCTCTTGCGTTTGCCTCATTGTATTCCTGATACTGCCGGGATATTCATTTCCTGTCTTGTCATACTTGCGTCTGCGGGTTATAATGTACACAATATGCGAAAAGGAGAATTTGAAAAATATGGAACTTCAAGAGATTCTTTCCCGCTGTGATCACACGCTTCTCCGTGTGGACGCCACTGCCGCCGAGATTCGCACCATCTGCGATCAGGGCATCCGCTATGGCTGTGCCAGCGTGTGCATTCCGCCCTGTCATGTGGCGGGCGCCAAGGCCTATGTGGCTGACCGTCTGAAAATCTGCACGGTCATCGGCTTTCCGAACGGATACAATACTACCGCTGTCAAAGCATTTGAGACGGCGGAGGCCGTGAGAAACGGCGCGGATGAAATCGATATGGTTGTGAACCTTGCCATGGTGAAGGACGGCGCGTGGGCGGATGTGGCTGAGGATATCCACGCCGTGCGCGAGGCCTGCCGCGGAAAGATCCTCAAGGTTATCATCGAGACCTGCCTGCTCACGCAGGAGGAGAAAATCAAGCTCTGCCAGATCGTGTCTGACTCCGGCGCGGATTACATCAAAACCTCCACCGGCTTTTCCACCGGCGGCGCCACCCGTGAGGACGTGGCGCTTCTGCGCGAGCATTCTGCCGATCATCTCAAGGTCAAGGCAGCCGGCGGCATTGCCTCCATTCAGGATGCGGAGGACTTTATTGTCCTCGGCGCGGATCGTCTCGGAACCAGCCGCATCGTGAAGCTGGCCATGCAGATGGAGGAATAACGCATCTTATTCCGAAAGGATTGATTCAAAAATGGACCAGAAAACCATCGACCAGTACATGGATGAATTGCTTTATGCCCAGCAGGGCGAGCTGGACGCCGTCCTGATGTACAACAAGCTCGCCGAAAAGGTGAAGGACCCCAAGGACAAGGCTGCGTTCAAGCAGCTTGCCGCCGAGGAGGGGAGACACGCAAGCGTGTTTCATAACTACACCCAGAAGGTGCTCAAGCCGAAGAAGACCAAGGCGATTGCCGTGCCGCTGCTGTATTCCATCGTCGGCCGCAAGATTCTCTATCCTGTCATTGCGAAGGAGGAATATGCCGCCGCCGAGAAATACAAGGAGATCGTCGGCATCTTCACGGATGTGGAGAGCGTCATGCACGATGAGACCCGCCACGGCGATATCGTCAAGGGTCTGCTGGATTAAACGAAAAAGGATCCGTCTGACGGATCCTTTTTTCGTTGCAGTTTTTTGCCCTTTGTGCTAAGATGACTGCATTACAGACAAGGAGTATTCTCTCATGCTGAATTCATCCACCGCCTCTGTGCGGGCGCGGTTTGTGCGCGATTTGGAAGACCGGATTCTCTCCGGCGCATGGAAGGTGGGCACCCGTCTTCCGACGGCGCGGGAGCTCTGCGAGCAGATGTCCGTCAGCCTCACGACGGTGAATACCGGTCTGCGCGAGCTCGCTGCCAAGGGCTTTGTGGAGATCGTACCGCGTCAGGGCGTTTTTGTTGCGGATTATCTGCGCCACGGCACGCCGGACGCGCTGGTGTCTCTCATCCAGTTCAACGGCGGACAGCTCGGTGAGACCGAGGTCCGCAATTTCTGCGAGGCGCGCATGGCCATTGACCCCAACATTGCTGAGTGGGTGATCTCCCGCGCGTCTGACGACGAGCTTGACACGCTGGGCGAGCTGCTTGAGATATTTCGCCATTCCAAATCGATTGACGAGGCATGCGACGCAATCACGCGCTTTTTCCACGCGTTTTATCAGCTCTCCGGAAACAGCTTTCTCGCCCTGATTTACTATTCCACCATCCCGCATCAGAAGATCATGTATAAAACTTTCATGGAGAAAAACGGCATGAGTCATGTTACGGAAAATGCCGAGGAGGTTTATCGACTGCTCAAGGCGCGCAACATTCCCGCTGTCCGTCAGTGTTTGATCGACGCCATGCGCCTTCCGCTCGAGGGCGAGACCGCGATTATTTAATCCCTTCAAGTCAAGACAAATTCCGGTTCCGGGATTTGTCTTTTTTTCTTGCGTAAATGTCACAGATATGCTAAACTGTTCCTGAACACTTCACGAAAAAACAGACAAGCGACTGACGCTTGTCTGCTTCCGGTTTCTTTACTGTTCTTTTTGAAACGCCTGGGATTTCTTAAAGGAGCGGAGAATCCCGTCTGCCGTGGTCATGGCAATGGATTTGCTCAGTGCTTCAAATTCCTCCCATGGCATCGGATCCTTTTCCCGGAGCCACCAGATATACCCGTCAAAGAACGCATAGACGTAGCGGCGGATGACAAATCGGGCGGTCTTCGTGTCGGGGAAGATGTCTCCGAAATCTGTCATAATCAGCGGGAAGAGCTTTTCAAAGCAGAATGCTCGGAAAGAATTCTGCCCGGTGAAGGAAAATGCGCTGCAGTAAAACTCCGGATCGGCGCGCAGCGAGCGCAGGATTTCGGGATAGTATTCCCAGATGGATTTCTCCGGCCGAACGTCCACGAAGCGGCAGAAATCGTAATTATAGATCCATTCCACCAGATCATATTTATCCTTGAAATAGCGATAAAAGCTCCGGCGGCTGACGCCTGCGTTTTTCAGGATTCTGTCTGTGGTGATCTTTTCGATGGGCATGGAGCGCATCAACTGCTTCATTGCGTCGGCAATGGCCAGCTTGTTTTTCTCGGACTCTGTCATGTTGAACGCCCCCTTGCTTTTCAGCTTTTTCTTTATTGTATCGCGCAGGAGTGCGATTGTCAAAACCGGGCGAAATATGCGTGACACATTTTTTGAATATTGTGCCAGAAATCGTCTGATAATGAATTGTATTCAAACGATCTGTCTGATAAAATAATCTTACAATTTGTTTTTCAACGCCTTTTTGGACCTCGAGCCTGCACTGCCTACGTCTTCGGATATGGCGGCAGGCCGTGTGCTGGTGCACACCGGGGTGCGGCGGGAAACGGCCGCGCCTTCCCACGGAAAAGAGATCTGCCAACAAATCTGTTTGAAGGAGGATTTTCTATGGGCGAGTGGAAGAAAACACAATGTACCATCTGCGGCGTGAGCTGCGGTCTGGAGGTTGAAGTGGAGGATGGCAAAATTATCTCCTCCCGTCCGGATAAGGACAGCCCCCGTTCCCACGGCTATGCCTGCCGCAAGGGCCGCAACGTGAAGCATTTTATGCATCACGGCGACCGGCTCGACTACCCGATGAAGCGTGTGAACGGCGAGCTTCAGCGCATCAGCTGGGATCAGGCCATTCTGGAGATTGGCAATAAGCTGCGCTCCATCGTGGACAAATACGGTCCCCGCGCCGTGTGCGGCATCGGCGGCGCTTCCGGCGGCGGCCAGAGCGAGTATGTTTTCCTCAAGTCTCTCATTCAGGGTCTTGGCGGACAGTATCTCTTCAACCCCATCGGCTTTGAGTTTCTCGGCAACTGGTGGAGCCACGGCAGAATCTTCGGCGATCAGATCTGCTTCACGGAACCGGATGACGTCGGTGTGGAGACGCTCGTGCTCTGGGGCTCCAACTCCTATGTGACACACCAGATGTGTGACGCTCGAAAGAACATCCGCGAGACTTCCGAAGATCCGAATAAAAAACTCATTGTCATTGATCCGCGCATGTCCGAGTCTGCCCGCATGGCGGATATCCATATCAAACCCCGTCCCGGCACGGACGCGATTATGCTCAAGGGTCTCATCGCGCTCATTTTGCGCCGCGGCTGGGAGAACAAGGAATACTGCAAAAAGCATGTAAAGGATCTCGACAAGATCCGTCCCTGGTTCTATACGACGAATATTGAAGACTGCTTCCGGCTGGCTGATGTCACCATGGAGGAGATGGAGAACCTTGCGAAGATTCTCACCACTACCAAGTGGGGCTGCCATCAGGACCTCGGTATTTTCTGCGGTCGTCACAGCACGCTCTCCAGCTATCTGATCATCATGCTGGAGGTTATCTGCGGCGTGGCGCTTGTTCCGGGCGCAACCATCGTGCATGAGCCTTGGGCTGCCCGCGGCGAGAACATTCATGAGGATACCGACCCCAAGGTCTGGCGCACGCCCGTCACCAAGCGTTTCCCTGTGCTCGAGACGTTCCCGTCCTGCGTCATGCCGGTCGAGATGCTCTCCCCGCGGTCTGACCGCATCCGCGCCGCGATTCGCACGCTGGGTTCTCCCATGCGCTCCTATCCGGACTCCAAGCTCGTCGAAGAGGCGTTCAAGAATCTGGATCTGCTCGTCGTCTGCGAGATTGCCTGGACGGAGGACTGTGAGTACGCGGACTACATTCTGCCTGCCAAGAGCGCATTTGAGCGCTATGAGTTCAATGCCTTCCAGATGAACTTCCCCGAGTGCGTCATGACGCTGCGCCCGCCCGTGGTGGACACGATTGCCGAGCGCCGCGATATGTGTGACGTCTTTGTTGAGATTGCAAAGGTTGCCGGCGCGCTTCCCAAGATTCCGAAGTTTATGTATGACGCGGCGGAAAAGGCTGTCAAGACCGGCGACCGCATGCCCTATCTCTTTGCGCTGCTTGCCTATCTCGGCGGTACGGGAATGAAATATTATCCTGTCCGTGTCGGCATCCTTGGTGAGACGCTCGGCAAGGCCATGGGCTCTGCTACCAAGGCTGCAGCCTGGGGCGCCCTGATTTCCACGCCTATGGCGGCGGGCCTGTCTGCCAAGGCGAATCATCCGAAGCTCGGCTTCCATCCGATTATGGAAAAGATGCCAGGCCTCGATAACTTCTGCGCGCTGGACGCTGCGTTCGAGCAGGTGCTCAAGCACCCCGAGGGCGCCATCGTCGGCATTGCGGACAGTGACAAGCCGGAAGAGTATCTCAAGCAGCATGTTCACTATCCGGATCATAAAATCCGTCTCTACTGCGACGAGATTTTCGAGGCAGTTACGAATCTGACGCCTGAGAGCGAAGAAGCCGCCATCGCGCCGACTGAGGAGTTCCCGTTTGTCATGTCTTCCGGCCGCCATACCGAGGACGGCCTGAACTCCATGACGCGCTATATGAAGAACATGAACCGCTACCACAGAAGCTACTACACGCTGCTCATGAACCCCGAGGACATGGCGGAACTCGGCTTTGAAGACGGGCAGACCGTCCGCGTCACTACCAAGGGCGGCACGGCTGAGATTCCCGTGGAGGCGAGCTACCAGACCAACCGCGGCTATATGATGTTCCCGCATCACTACGGCCTCACCTTCGAGGGCGAGACTGAGGGCGTCAGCGGCGGCCATGTCTTCAACTGGGACAACATGGATGAAATCACCGGCAACCCGTGCGTTCGCTTTGTGCCCTGCCGGGTTGAGGCAGTCTGAAGGAGGTGCTGATCATGGCGAATGTGAAACTGACTATCAACGGCAAGGCCGTTTTCGTCCCCGCCGGGACGACGATTCTGGATGCGGCGAAGTCCGCCGATATCCGCATCCCCACGCTCTGCGCCTATGAGGGTATGGGCCCGCACGCCGCCTGCAAGCTCTGCGTTGTGCAGGTGGAAGGGGAGCAGAAAGAAAAGCTCGCCTGCGCCGTCAAGGTCGCCGAGGGCATGAATGTCACGACCGACAGCCCCGCGCTTTTTGAACTCCGCAAGGCCACACTCACCGAGATGTTCCGCCAGCACAAGGTGGACTGCCACCACTGTGCCCGTGTGGGCGGCTCCCGCATTGAGGATCTGGACCCCTGGTTCTGCCAGAACTGCTTCTACTGCGACTGCGAGCGCGAAGGCTTCTGCGAGCTGCAGGCGCTTGCCCGTGAGTTCGGCATCAGTCAGCTGCCCTTTGAGCCGCAGCAGAATGATTTCCCCGTGGACGACAGCACCGAGGTGCTCATCCGCGACGGCAACAAGTGCGTCAAGTGCCGCCGCTGCGTGGACGTCTGCAAGGCGCAGGGCATGGGCATTCTCGGCATGGTCAAGACCGAGAAGGGTACCACCGTCGGCGCAAAGAACGGTCTCAAGGCGGACGGATGTCTCCGCTGCGGCCGCTGCGTGGACGTCTGCCCGACGGGCGCGCTCTTCATGAAGGAGCACAAGGATGAGATCGTCTACCACGGTCACGAGCGCGGCACCACGACCGCCGCTATGCTCTGCGGCTGTGTCCTGCGTGAGCTGCAGGCGCTCTATGGCAAGGAGTTCACCTATGAACAGCTCGCGGCTTCCGTTAAAAAGTTTGGCGTCGACCACGTTTTCAGCCCCGGCTGGGCCAAGGCCGAGAGCCTGAAGCAGGCCGCCGACATTCTCGATGAGAACCTCGGCAAGGGTCTCGTTATCATGACGGACAACTATGCCGCCAAGACCTTCCTGAATGAGAAGTTCCCCAACCTGAAGGATTCCTTTAAGTTCTATGACTCCATGCAGACGCTCTTCGGCCGCGCCATGCGCGAGGCGCATCCTGACTGGAAGCTCGTGAATATCTCCCGCCACAACGGTTTTGCGGGCGAGGCGGCGGACACCGGTCTCGTGGATTACTTTGTGAATACCCGCGAGCTCTACCGCATCATCGAGCGCACCGGCGGCGCGCCTTACCGCCGCGAGGAGACCGAGGTGGAGAATATTGCGGACTACGCCAAGGAAGAGCGTTATGCCGACCTTCTCAACTGCGACGGCTGGCGTCTTACCGGCGAGGCGGAGGAGATTTTCTTCAAGGTTGGCCGCAAGACCTACAAGGCCGCGGTGTGCCACAACCTCTCTCAGGTCTCGAAGGTGCTCGCCGATCCGAAGAAATACGACGTGATCCGTGTCATGGGCTAACGTCGAACCGGGCACACATTGTGATTGCATTATCATGTGATCTGTGTTAATCTAAGAATAAAGTTTCCGATCCGTATGGCCTAAAGGCGATGCCCATGGCCCTGCGGACGGGGTGCCGCCGGAAACGGCAGCGCCTTCCCTGCTTGAAAAGGAAACGGACGTTTACATTCCCAAGGGCAAAGTTTATCCATAGGGGAGTGGTCTGTTTTCCGGACAGACCACTCCTTTTCTGTTTTCGAGGTATCGTATGAAAGAAGTAAGAACACAGGACGCCGTGGGGCATGTTCTCTGCCATGACATGACGCAGATCATCCCCGGCGTCACCAAAGACGCCCGATTCCGCAAGGGTCATATCGTGCAGCCGGAGGACATTCCGGTGCTTCTCAGCATGGGCAAGGAGACGCTCTTCGTCTGGGAAAAGGTTCCCGGCATGCTCCATGAGGACGAGGCTGCCGATCGGCTGCGCGCGCTGTGCCAGGGCGCGAACATGCGCGCGACACAGCCCAAGGAGGGCAAGATTGAGATCATTGCCGACTGCGATGGTCTGTTCCGTTTAGATGTGGAGCGGCTGGAGGCCATGAATTCGCTGGACGAGATCATGATTGCCACGCGCCACGGCAACACGCCCGTCAAAGCCGGTGACAAGCTCGCCGGCACCCGCGTCATTCCGCTCGTCATTGCGGAAGAGAAGCTCGACGAGGCGGAGAAGCTCTGCGGTGATCAGCCGCTGCTTGAGATTCTGCCGTATCAGCTCAAAACTGCCGGGCTCATCACGACCGGCAACGAGGTGGCGAAGGGCCGCATCGAAGATGCCTTCACCCCTGTGATCGTCAAAAAGCTGGAGCGCTTCGGCATCACCGTCACGCATCACTGTACGCCCGGCGACGATATGGCCGCCATCACGCAGGCGGTGCTGGATTACCACGCCGCAGGCGTGGATATGATTCTCTGCACCGGCGGCATGAGCGTCGATCCGGACGACCGCACCCCCGGCGCGATCAAGGCCACCGGCTGCGATATCGTCACCTATGGCGCGCCGGTTCTGCCGGGAGCCATGTTCCTGCTTGGCTATTTCCCGGACGGTGTTCCTGTTATGGGGCTGCCCGGCTGTGTCATGTATGCGAAAACGACCATTTTTGATCTGATGCTGCCCCGCATTGCCGCAGGCGTGCCCGTCACGAAACGGGACCTGGTCCGGCTGGGTCACGGCGGACTCTGTCTGAGCTGCCCGGTGTGCACCTGGCCGAACTGCGGCTTCGGGAAAGGAGACTGAACCATGGAAACCGGTATTTCTGTCGAAAGAGCCATTGCGCTCATTGAACAATACACCGCTCCGGTGGAAACCTGCCTTCTCCGCGCGACAAAGGCGCAGGGACGGGTTCTGTCTCAGGATATCCATTCTCCCATGAACCAGCCGCCCTGGCCGCGCTCCCCGCTGGATGGCTATGCCTTTCGCGCTGCTGACAGCGCGGGCGCATCCGAGCAGACTCCGGTCTCGCTCACAGTGGTGGAGACGCTCTATGCCGGCTCCTGGACGGAGCGCGTCATTCAGCCCGGCGAGGCCGTGCGCCTCATGACCGGCGCGCCCATCCCGCAGGGATGCGACTGCGTGATTCGTCAGGAGGATACCGACTGCGGCACGGAGACCGTCTGCATCCGTCAAGAAGTAAAACCGTTTGATAACTATGTCCCGGCCGGCGGCGATTTCCGTGCCGGAGACCTGCTCCTGCCCGCTGGTACGAGACTGAACGGCAACGCCCTCGGCGTGCTGGCCGCTGCCGGACTCTATCGGGAGGAAATCATGCTCCCGGTGTACCGCCCGGTGCGCTGCGCTCTGATCTGCACCGGGGATGAGCTCATTTCCAATGATACCCGCCCGCTCCCGCCGGGAAAGATCTATTCCTCGAATGCGACCGTCATTTCCTCGCGCCTGCATGATCTCGGCGTGGAGGTCACGACACTGCTGCCGAATTTTTCCGACAGCGCTGATGCGCTGGCAGACGCCATTTATGAAGCGGCGGAAACCGCCGATGTCATCATTACAACCGGTGGTGTGAGCGTCGGGGCGAAGGACA
>JAZQDI010000096.1:0-32778 GCA_045546715.1 Oscillospiraceae bacterium
GGCGTTGCCGTCGGTTTCGGCGTCGGCGTGGGGGTAGCCGTCGGGGTCGGCGTCGGCGCAGGCGTTGCCGTCGGCTTTGGCGTCGGCGCAGGAGTTGCCGTCGGCTTCGGGGTCGGGGCGGGGGGAGGCGGTGGCGGCGGCTCTGGGGGGGGGTCCGGCGGGGACAGCGCATTCCACTCTTTCAGCAGGGCGCCGAATCCGAGATCCGCAATGGTATAATCCGTACCGGTCATAAACTCCTGCTGCACGGTCATGAGCAGATAGGAAAGGCCATAGGTAAAGAGCTGGTTGGAGTTTTCTACAACGATGCCGTCCATATCCAGCTGCGTCTGCGTGGTGAAGCCGTCGGGTATTTTTGCATTGTTGCGGACGATCAGACCCTTCGTCATCGTCTGTGTCGCGTCATACGGCATCTGCACGGACGACGGAATGGTGAGCTCCACGACATAAGTCGCGCCGTCCTGCTCCGTGGTGTATTTCAGGCGAAGCTCATCGCTCACGGAGGAATAGGTCAGCGCAATGGTTCCGTTCTCCACGGCCTTTTCGCAGGTATAGCCGCTGAGCGTCAGGGTTCCCTTCGACCGGGCATAGTCCCGGAGATGCTGAAAGCAGGCGTCACTGTTGGCCGTTCTGGCGGCAAAGGCGCCGAGGGGCAGCGTCATCACCATACACAGCACCAGCAGCAGGCTGAACAGTCGTTTTTTCATATGCCGTCTCCTTTTTATTCATTGAACAATTTATTTTAGCATTTCCCCATCTGTTTTGCAATCAATTACAGAAACAGGGAAAATAATTTCTTGCATTTCCTCCCCGCTTGGGATAAAATGCACTCAGAACCCCACCTGGACAGAGTAGGGTCGACGCGTCAAGTGCCGCGGGATGGGAAGTTGCCCGCGGACGAAGCACCATCGGTGCGCGGTGTCGGCTCGCATCCGCTGCCACCAAAAGAGATCCGACGCTCCTTTCGTGGCAATGTCACGAAAGGAGCGATTTTTCATGAACAGCACCAACCGATTCTCCACCAGAATGCTCGCCGTTTTGAGCATTCTCGTCGCACTCGAGGTCGTGATCGCGCGATTCGGCACGATCCGACCGACCGAGAGCATCAAGATCAGTCTTGATTTCATCCCCATTGTGGTCGCCGCCATTCTCTACGGGCCGGTGCCAGCCGTGATCATGAGCATTCTGGCGGACATTCTCGGCGCGTTTCTCTTCCCTGTCGGCCCGTTTTTCCCGGGCTTCACGGTGACGGCCGCGATTACCGGGCTGATCTACGGTCTGATTCTGCACCGGAGCCAGAGCATGCCGCGCGTGATTTTCGCCGTGGCGCTGCAGCAGGGCGTCTGCAGTCTGCTTGTGAATACCTTCTGGCTGCAGGTGCTCTACGGTCTGCCCTATCTGCCGACCATGGCGGCGCGGCTGGTGCAGGCCGCTGTGGTGACGGCGCTGCAGATCGTGCTGATCCCGCTGATCGCCAAAACCATTCACACTGTAGAAAAGAGGTCTGCCGCATGACGGCACAGGAAGCCATCGCATACATCGAAAACTACACCTGGAGCACCACGCGGCTCGGTCTGGAGCGCACACAGGAGCTGCTCAGACAGCTGGGCGATCCGCAGAAGCGGCTGAAATTTGTCCATGTCGCCGGGAGCAACGGCAAGGGCAGCACCTGCGCCATGCTCTCAAGCATTCTGCGCGCCGCCGGATACCGCGTGGGGCTCTACACCTCGCCGTACATTCAGGATTTCTGCGAGCGCATGCAGGTAAACGGCGAGAACATCCCGGGCGAGACGCTCGCAGCGCTCACGGAGCGCGTTCGCACCATTGCCGACGGGATGGACGATCACCCGAGCCAGTTTGAGCTCGTGACGGCCATCGCCATGCAGTATTTTCTCGAGGCGGAATGTGACATTGTCGTGCTCGAGGTGGGCATGGGCGGCGCGCTTGACTCCACCAACGCCATTGACGCGCCGGAGGTCGCCGTGATCTGCAATCTCGCGCTGGAGCACACGGAGTATCTGGGCGACACGCTCACCGCAATCGCCGAGACGAAGGGCGGCATCATCAAGCCCGGCTGCGAGGTCGTGGCCTACCCGAACGAGGCCGAGGTCACGGAGACGATTGAGCGCATCTGTCGGGAGAAAAACGTCCCGCTCACCTGGGCGGACTTTGGCGGGATTCATCCTGTCCGCGACGGTCTGGACGGACAGGTTTTTGATTATGTAAACCAAGAAAGGCTCTTTCTGCCGCTTCTCGGCGCGCATCAGCTGAAAAACGCGGCCGTGGCGCTTACGGTAATTGCGGCGCTGCGCAGACGCAGCTGGCGCATTCCGGACGAGGCTGTGAGAGAGGGGCTCGCACAGACCCGGTGGCCCGCGCGGTTTGAGGCGCTGCACACGGCGCCGCTCTTTCTGCTCGACGGCGGGCACAACCCCCAATGCGCCGAGGCACTGGCCGCCTGCGTGGCGCGCTATCTCCCCGGGGAGAAGCCGGTGTTTCTCATGGGCGTGCTCGCGGACAAGGATTATGACGCGATGATCGAGACGGTGTTCCGCCTCGGGAAGCAGTTTATCTGTCTCACGCCGGACAACCCCCGCGCCCTCACGGGCGAGGCGCTCGCGGCGGACATTCGCCAAAAGGGCGGCGAGGCAGCTGCCGCGGCGAGCATTTCCGAAGGCATTCGGCTCGCGCTCGAGGCAGGCGGACCGGTGGTCGCCTTCGGCTCGCTGTATCTCGCGGGCGCAATCCGCACGGCGTTTCCGAGGGAGGTCAAGCGTTTTCAGCGCAGGACGGCGATTGCCGGGCGCGAGGCGCTCTCCCCTGCCGAGCGGGCGGAAAAAAGCGCCGCCATCACAGACAGAATCCGCACCCTGCCGGAATATCGGAAGGCGAAGACCGTGATGCTCTACAGCGCCGTCGGCGCGGAGGTCGATCTCGCTTCCCTGCTCGCGGACGGAAAGCGCTTCTGCTTCCCCTGCTGCCTGACGAAAACGGAGATGGCGGCCATGGTTCCGGGCGCGTGGCGCGCCGGCGCCTTCGGCATCCGCGAGCCGGACCCGGAGCAGAGCGAGACCGTGCCGCCGGAGGAAATTGATCTCGTACTCGCGCCGTGCGCGGGCTTTGACGAGGGATGCCGCCGCGTGGGCATGGGCGCGGGATACTACGACCGGTATCTGCCCAAATGCGTGAACGCTGCCGTTTTCGCCGCAGCGTACGAGGCGCAGAAGCTGGAGCAGGTCTTCACGGAACAATATGACCGCGCCATGGACGGCACGGTGACAGAGGAGGCTGTGTATCGATGAAAAAAATCGTCGTACTGATCGGAAACTACGGCTCCGGCAAGACGGAGATCGCGCTGAATCTGGCGGTGCACGCCTCGGAAAAGGGGCAGAACACACTGGTCATCGATCTCGACAAGGTGAACGACTATTTCCGCATGTCGGACAAGGTGCAGCTGCTCACGGACCGGAAGATCAACGTCGTCTCCCCCACCTTCGCCGGACAGGGCGTGACGCCCACCAACATGTCCTCCGCCGTGGCCTCCGCGTTTGACGGGGACTGGGATTTCGTCGTGTTCGACGTGGGCGGTGACGCCGCAGGCGCGCTCTCGCTCGGGCGCTATCACCCGGACTTTATGGCGCTGCAGCCCGGTCAGCTCGAGGTGTATGACATTGTGAACGTGTTTCGCCCCATGTCGGACGCGCCGGACAAGATTCTCAAGCTCAAGGAAGAGATGGAAGGCTTCGCGCGGCTGAAGGTAACCGGCTTTGTGAATAACGCCAATCTGCTCAGCTATGCGAGCGCGGACGATCTGCGCAGGGGCTATGACGTGCTGCGCGAGACCAGCATCCAGAGCGGTCTGCCGATCGTCTATACGACGGGACGGCGCGAGTATCTGGAACAGTTTCTCGCCGACGGGAGAGACCCCAAATACATCGGCGAGCCGGTGGCGCTCGAAACCTATATGCACCGCAGCTGGGAGGCATTTACCGCAAAGGGATTTTGAGTCGCTCTGCTCCCAAACCAAAAGCCCGCTCCAGAGAGCGGGCTTTTGGTTTTTATTACATTTTTTCCGGAGCCGTGACGCCGATGACGGCGAGCGCGTTTTCCAGCACAAGGCGGGTCGTGTCCGCGAGCTTGAGCCGGGCGAGGAGCACATTCTCCTCCGCGTCCTTGATGCGGCAGGCGTTATAGAACCGGTGGAAGCAGCCGGCGAGATCGATCACATAGCGGTTGATGCGGCTGGGATCATAATCCCGGGCGGCGAGATGAATTTCCTCCGGCAGCTCGGAGAGCTTCTTCATGAGCGCGCGCTCCTGCTCAGTCTCGAGCAGGGTCACATCCAGATCCGCAGCCTTGGGCACGGCGTGGCCGGAATCGCTAAGGGCGGCGATGAGCGTGCAGATGCGGGCATGGGCATACTGGACATAATAGACCGGGTTTTCGCTGTCCTCGCGCACGGCGAGGTCGAGGTCAAACTCGAGGTGCGTGTCAGGCTTGGCATTGAAGAAAAAGCGGCAGGCGTCGACGCCGATCTCGTCCATCAGGTCCGCGAGGGTGAGCGCCTTGCCGGTGCGCTTGGAGACCTTGACAACCTCATCCCCACGCACGAGACGCACCATCTGCATAATGAGGAAGTCGAGCTTGCGGCCCTCGAGCCCCAGCGCGGGCGCCTTCATCGTGGCGGCGAAGCGCACGGCGTGGCCGTGGTGATCCGCACCCCAGACGTCGATGACGCGGTCGAACTTGCGCTCAATGAACTTGTTGCGGTGGTAGGCGACGTCCACGGCGTAATAGGTATAAAACCCGTTAGAGCGGCGGAGAACCTCGTCCTTGTCGGCACCGAGGTCGGTATTTTTCAGCCAGAGGGCGCCGTCCTTTTCATAGGTCAGTCCCGCCTCGGTGAGAAGCTCCACGGTCTCGGCCACATAGCCGGATTGATGCAGGCTGCTCTCGAGGAACCACTGGTCAAAGTGGATGCGGTAGCGCTCAAGATCGCGCTTCATGCGCTCGATGTTATACGGCAGACCGAAGGCCGTGAAGGCCGCGCGGCGCTCCTCGGAATCCATGGTGACGTATTTCTCACCGTCGCGCTCATAGAGGAGCTTCGCCAGCTCCTTAATGTCATCGCCGTGATAGCCGTTATCAGGAAACTCCACGGCGTCCTCGCCCTGAATGAGCTGGAGATAACGCGCCTCGATGCTGCGGCCGAAGAGATCCACCTGATTGCCGGCGTCGTTCACATAGAACTCACGCCAGACGTCATAGCCCGCGCGGTCAAGCACAGCGGCCATCGCGTCGCCCAGAACGCCGCCGCGCGCATTGCCGATGGTCATGGGTCCGGTGGGGTTCGCGGAGACGAATTCAACCATGACCTTTTCGCCGTGGCCGTCGTCCACGCGGCCGAAGTCCGCGCCCTCTGCCTCGATATTCTGCAGCATGTCCGCATACCACTTGGGGGACAGGCAGAAGTTCAGAAAGCCGGGACCCGCAACCTCCGCGGAGCGAAACCAGCTGCCCTCGAGTTCGAGATGCTCGACAAGCGTCTCGGCAATCTTGCGGGGCGCATTGTGCAGCGCCTTGGCAGACGCCATGGCGTGGTTCGCGGCAAAGTCGCCGTTTGAAGCGTCCTTGGGCTGCTCCACGCTGCCGCGCAGCTCTCCCTCCGCCGGGAACGCCCCGGCGGCCACAGCCCGGTCAAAGGCCTGATGCAGCAGCGCGTCGAGCGCCTGCTTTGCCTGTTCAATGCAGTTAGCCATTCGATGAAACCTCTCTATCTGAATATTCTTTCTTTTCCGTGACGGTAATGCGCATATGGTTGATGCCCACAAAGGCATGGTCAAAGTCGATGACATAGTCGATCGAAAGCTCCCCGCCGTGCTCCGTGAGCGTGGAGGAATAGCGCTGGGTCTCGAGCCCGACCGTGGAGGTGCCGTAAGGCGTCTCGTAGAGGAAGGTATTGCGCTCACCGGGCGTGAAGACCATGCGGTTGGTGAGCGTGCCCCGGCGCGTGAGCACGGCGCCCTCGGCATTGAAGGTGATGGTCGTGGTCGTGCCCTCCATGCCGGTCAGCTCGCTCTCGGGATAGGTGAGCATACCGGCGCCGTCGGCGCATTCCATCTGTCCCTCGGTGGAGAACTCAGCCAGATCAGTCTGCTCTCTGGGATCGTCGCCCGACTGGGTGGCAAAGATCCGGATCATGACATCTTTCATAAAACACCTGTTTTTCCTTGAATTACGAAATAATATCATACCTTATTTCGCCCGATTTTACAACAGAAATTTAGGTGGATTTTCCCTGTAATGTTTGATATAATACCCGCATATTACACAAACGCACCCTTGGGAGGGATGAAAAATGCAAATTGAGCTTTCGGAAAAGGAATTTCGGCTGCTGCTGGATCTGGTCTACACCGGAAACTGGATCATGAACTCCGCCAGAGGCGACGACCGGATTGAGGACTACGACAATCTGCAGGAAAAGATGTTCGCTCTCGCGCCGGAAAACGGGCTGCGCGCGCTGGCGACCAAGTGGTACGGTCACGTCTTCCCCTCCGCCGCCTACGAGCGCGGCGGCATTCACGAGGCGATTGCCGACTATGAGGACGCCGTGTTCTTCGACATTCTGGCCGAGGAAATGGCGCGGCGGGATCTGGAGGACGGCGAGAGTCTGCCGGAGACCGATCCCGGACTGATCGAGCAGATCAACAAATATTTTGACGAGTTTGAGAAAAATGGAATCGACAATCTCGTGATCGACGGCGAATAATCATCTTCCGGATCGGGCAAACTGATCCGGGAGATGATTTTTTATGGATATGAGCGCGGAGGAATACGGACGGTATATCAAGAAGCTCGCGCCGAAATCGAAAACCGGGCGGAACGTGCTGCGCGCCTTCTGGGTCGGCGGCGGAATCTGCGCGCTGGGGCAGGCGCTGGTGACGCTCTATGAATCGCTCGGCGCCGGAAGGACAGACGCCGCGACGTGGTGCAGCATCACGCTCATTGCGCTCAGCGCGCTGCTGACCGGGCTCGGCTGGTATGACGATCTGGCGCGGTTTGCCGGCGCGGGCTCACTCGTGCCGATCACGGGGTTTGCCAACGCCGTGGCCTCGCCGGCGCTGGAATTCAAGACCGAGGGCTGGGTGACCGGCATGGCGGTGAAGATCTTCACGATCGCGGGGCCGGTGCTCGTATTCGGCACGGCGGCAAGCGTGGTATATGGGATTGTATTGTGGATCATCGGATGAACCCACGGGCCACCGGGGTCGTCGGCCCCTACAGCAAGGAGGAAGCAGATGAAGCAAAAGAAGAGCAAGCAGCGCGAGACGCCGCCGGTGGAAAACACGCATGACCGGCGCAGCCGGGAGCGCGCAAAGGATGAGGACGTCTTCCCCAACGCGCCGAAGGCGCCGGACGGCGTGAGCGGAAGCTGGAAATAACGGGACGGAGAAAACTCCGCCCCACTTCCCTTTTTGCGGCAAATATGGTATCATTCTGCTGAAATCCATCTTTTCTAAAAAGAGAGGGTGCGGCATGAGCAAAAAGAAACTGCCGCTGCTGGAGCGGCGGCGCAGAATCTATGAGATCGTGGAAATCGGCGCGGCCGGGGACCGGGTCAGCCGGGCATACGATCTGTTTTACACCCTGACCATCATTCTGAATCTGGTGGTCACGATTCTGGATACCTACAACAATCTGCACGCAAAATATGAGCTGCTGTTTGACGTTGTGGAGTTCGTGACGGTGGCCGCCTTCGCGGTGGACTACATTCTGCGGCTTTACACGGCGGACTTCAAATACCGGGGCGTCTCCCGCGGAAGGGCGTCGCTGAAATATGCTGCGAGCTTCGGCGGTCTCGTGGACCTCATTTCGTTTCTGCCGGTATATCTGCCGTTTTTCTTCCCGTCAGGCGCGGCAGCCTTCCGCCTCGTGCGCGTGATCCGCATTTTCCGCCTGTTTCGCATCAATGCCTATTATGACTCGCTGAACGTGATTACCTCCGTTCTCTCGAGCAAGAAAAACCAGCTGGTTTCCTCCGTGGCCATCATTCTGGTGCTGATGCTCGCGAGCAGCCTGTGCATGTATTCGCTCGAGAATGAGGCGCAGCCGGAGGTGTTTTCCAACGCGTTTTCCGGCATCTGGTGGGCCGCCTCCACCCTGCTGACCGTGGGCTATGGCGATATCTACCCCGTGACGACAATGGGTCGGATTCTCGGTATCGTGATTACCTTCCTCGGCGTGGGCATGGTTGCGATCCCGACCGGTATCATCAGCGCCGGCTTCGTCGAGCAGGACGGACGGCTCAAGCGGCTGAGCGAGCAGGCAAACGAGTATGATCTGCACTTCATCAAGGTGCAGCTGCACAAAAATGACGAATGGGTCGGTCAGCCGATCAAAAATCTCGGTCTGCCCGGCGGCGTGATCATCGCGGCGATCCAGCGCGGGAAGGAAATGGTCATCCCGCGCGGCGACGTGACACTGCAGGACGGGGACATGCTCGTGATCGGCGCGGAATACTTCAAGGACGACTGGCACATTCAGCTCAAGGAAGTCGAGCTGCGGCGGCAGAGCCCGTGGAACGGACAGACCATCCGCGATCTGGACATTTCTCGTCAGACCGTCATCGTGATGATCAAGCGGCGCGGCACGATGCTCATTCCCAAGGGCAGCATGGTTCTGCGCGAGGGCGACACGGTTCTCATGTACACCAAGAGCCATGTGACTGGCGCGACAAATATCGAAATCTAATCCGTCCGCGCTGCCAAGATTCTTCGGTCGCTCAGGATGACAAAGAAAAATCCCGCTCGTTTGAGCGGGATTTTTCTATGCGTTCTGTTTGTTACGCCTCGACCTCGTCGGCATACTCGGCCTCGGGCATCTCCTGCGCGGGAGCCTGCGGCTGGGCGCGGCGCAGATCCGTGCCGAGCGCATTGGACACACCGGCGCGGGTGGACTGCACATTCTGCAGCGCGGAGCGCATGGCGCCGTCCGTCTGCTGCATGGCGGCGGCGGCCGCCTGCTGCACGGACTGCATGGCGGCGCCGATGGCCTGCTCAGAGCTCTGGCGGGCGGCGGCGATGGCGTTTTCCGTATCGGCCAGCGCCTGCGCGCAGAACTGGGACGCGGCCTGACGCAGCTGCGCGACCTTCTGCTCGGTGGAAGCCATCATCTCACTGCTGCGGGCCTCGGCCACGCGCACGACCTCCTGCTCGGAGACGAGCGTGCGGGCGCGCTCCTCCGCCTGATGGCGGATGCTCTCAGCCTCGTGCTTGGCGTTGGTGATAAACTCGTTGCGCGTCTGCACCAGACGGCGGGCCTCGGCCAGCTCGCTGGGCAGCTTATCCTTAATCTCATCCAGGAGGTTCAGGAGCTTGTCCCGCTCCACAATGCACTTTTCGTTGCCCAGAGGGACGCCCCAGGCTTCTGATACCATACTGTAGAGATCATCAATGATCTCCATGACTTCCTGTGCCTGATCCATGATTAGTCCTCCCAAATGATATTTTATCCTTTTGCCCGGGCGAGTACATCCTCGATGATCTCGCAGGGGACGAAACTGCTCAAATCTGCGCCGTAGCTTGCAAGCTCCTTGACGACCGACGAACTGAGAAACGTGTATTTCTCCGTGGCCGTGAGGAACATGGTGTCGAGATCGGGGTTCAGCTTTTTGTTGATGAGCGCCATCTGAAACTCGTTTTCAAAGTCCGTGTTGGCGCGCAGCCCCTTGACGATCACGGCCCCGTCCGGAAAGGTGCGGGCATAGTCGGCAATGAGTCCGTCGAAGGTGGTGACCTCCACGTTGGGATAGCGCTGCGTGACGAGGCGCGCCATTTCCACACGCTCTTCTCTCGTGAACATGGGGTTGTGCTTTCCGGCGTTTTTCATGATGCAGACCACAACGCGCTCAAAAATGCCGGAAGCGCGGCGGATTACGTTCAGATGACCCAGCGTGATGGGGTCGAAGCTGCCGGGGTAGATGGCGGTTTTCATATCAGTCGGCTTCCCTTTCGTACAGCGTCAGCATAATTTTTCCATATGCGCGCTGGCGCTTGAGGCGATAAGGCGCCGAAACTTCCGGCAGAACCTTATCCCGGCGGCTTTCGCAGACAATGATCCCACCTGCCGCCAATTTATCATATTCTATTACAGTCAGGAGGGCTTTGTCAAGTAATGTCGTATCATAAGGCGGGTCCAAAAAGATGAGATCATACTTCTCCGCGCTGCGCAGAAAGCCGATCGACTCGGTCTGCACGACCGTGCCCGCGAGCTTGCAAGCGGCAAGATTCTCCCGGACCAGCTTCACTGCGGCGGTGCTCTCATCGACAAACGTGCAGCTGCTCGCGCCGCGGCTCAGGCACTCGATGCCGAGCTGGCCCGTGCCGGCAAACAGATCGAGCGCGCGGCGGCCCTCGATGTCAAACTGAATGGTATTGAAAACGGCCTCCTTCACGCTGTCCGTGGTGGGGCGAATGTCCATGCCCACAGGCTCTTTCAGCTTTCGGCCGCGGGCGGTTCCGGTGATGACGCGCATGGGGAATCTCCTTTCGGATGGAAGTATTCAAAGACGGCGAGCGCCGTGTTGGAGGGAACAACCTCCTTGAGCTGCTCCAGCGTGGCCTCGCGCACCGCCTTGACGCTGCGAAATGCCTTGAGCAGATCGTTTCTCCGCTTGGCGCCGACGCCGGGGATCCGGTCGAGCGCAGAGGTAAGCGACGCGCTGCGCAGCGAGCGCTGATACTCGATGGAATAGCGGTGGGTCTCCTCCTGAATCGTGCCGATGAGGGCAAATACCGCCTGATTGCCGGAGATGCCGATCTCCTGTCCCTGCGGCGTGATGAGCGCGCGGGTGCGGTGGCGGTCGTCCTTGACCATGCCGTAGACCGGGAGATCCACGCCCTTTTCCTGCAGCACCTCGAGAGCGACTGTCGCGTGCTCGGCGCCGCCGTCGATGAGCAGCAGATCCGGCAGAGGCGAAAACTTCTCGTCCCCGTCCAGATAGCGCTGGACGCGGCGGGACACCGCCTCGTGCATGGAGGCATAGTCGTTCTGCGTGACGGTCTCCTTCATACGGAACTTGCGATAGTCCCGCTTGAGAGGCTTCCCGTTTACGAACACGGTCATACCGGCGACGATGCCGGTATCGCCGAGGTTGGAGATATCAAATGCCTCAATCCGCTCGGGATACGCGGGCAGCTCCAGCGCCTTCTGCAGCCACTCAAGCGTCTTCGCCGTGCGCTGTACGGCGGTCGTGGAGCGGAGGATTTCCTCGCGGGCGTTCATCGCCGCGCTCTCCGTGAGCCGGCGGCGCTCGCCGCGCTGCGGCACCTCAAGGCGGACACGCCGCCCGGCCTGCTCGGTGAAGAGCTGCTCGAGCGCCTCCATGCCCTCGATCTCCCACGGAAGGAGGATCTGCCGCGGCCACGAGCCGCGCTGTGTATAATACTGCTGCACGAGGGCGGAGAGCGCCTCAGCGTCCTCCTCCAGCGGCTCAGGCATCATCTGCACGTCCTTGCCGGTGAGATTGCCGTTCGTGAAGTGCAGAACCGTGAAGCAGCACTTCGCGCCGCGCTGGAAGGCGAGCGCGTCCGTGTCGGAATAGACGGTGGCGATGACGCGCTGATGGTTCTGCAGCTCCTTCACCGCGCGCAGCCGGTCCCGCAGCTCGGCGGCATATTCAAAGCGCAGATCTTCTGCTGCCTGCTCCATGCGCTGCTGCAGGTCGGCTGTGAGCTGATCGGTCTTGCCCTCCAGAATGAGCACCGCCTCGTCCATGCTGCGGCGGTATTCCTCGGAGGAGACGTCCTTGAGGCAATAGCCCGCGCAGGTGCCCATGTGATAGTTGAGACAGGGGCGCGCCTTGCCCACGTCGCGCGGAAACCGGCGGGAGCAGGTGGGCAGCTTCAGCGCTTTCGAGATCGTGTCGAGAATTTCATGCGTGACGCTGCGTCCGCCGAAGGGGCCGAAATAGCTCGCGCCGTCCTTCGCCGTCTGGTTAACCAGAGAAAAGCGGGGATACTCCTCCCGGCGGTCGAGCCGGACAAAGGGATAGCCCTTGTCGTCCTTGAGGAGAATGTTATAGTGCGGCTTGTGAAGCTTGATGAGGGAGTTTTCCAGCACCAGCGCCTCAAACTCGGACGCCACGACGATGACATTGAAGTCCGCCACATGGTCGACCATAGCCGCGACCTTGGGCAGATGCTCGCCGCGAAAATAGCTGGTGACGCGATTTTTCAGCGCCTTGGCCTTGCCGACATAGATGACGGCACCGGTCTTGTCCAGCATGAGGTAAACCCCCGGCTTGAGCGGCAGCATGTTCGCCTTTTCGCGCAGCTGCTCCAGATGCAGTTGTTCCATGGGGTTGCCTCCTTTCCGGCTTCGCGCGAAGCGCCCTGTTTCGCATGTCGCCTCTGGGTGACATACGAAACAGGGACGTGCACTGCACGTCCCTGATTTCGCTTTTTTGAATCTCTATTACTCGGAGAAGTCAGAGTTGATGAGCGCCACGAGCGTGTCGATGGCTTCCTGCTCATCCGCGCCGTCGGCCACGAGGGTCACGGCAGTGCCCTTGACGATGCCCAGGGACAGAACGCCCAGCAGGCTCTTGGCGTTTACACGACGCTCGTCCTTCTCAATCCAGATGCTGCTTTTGAACTCGTTGGCCTTCTGGATGAAGAAGGTCGCGGGACGCGCGTGCAGACCCACCTGATTGTTAATGACAGCTTCTTTCGTAATCATGTTTTTATCGCTCCTTCTATCCATGCCAAAGAAAAATTACTAAGGCTTTACACGCCATGATTTTATCAAATTCACGCCCTATCGTCAATCCGTTTTCGCTTTTTCGTATGATTGCACAGCGTTTTCCCTAGGTGGGAAAAATAAATTTATACGATTGTCTAAATGTTTGCGCTAATAGAAAAGAAAGCGTTGAGAATTCAACTATTTGAGCGTGACGACGGTCACACCGCTCTCCCCTTCTCCGTATTTTCCCAGACGGAAGCGGCGCACGGCCTTGTTCTTTTTCAGCATTTCCTGAATGGCGGCGCGCAGAGCGCCGGTGCCCTTGCCGTGGATGATGCGAACCTCCTCAAGCTTGGCCATGACGGCAGCGTCGATGAAGCGCACGGCGGCGTCCACCGCCTCGAACCGCTCCATGCCGCGCAGGTCGATTTCACTCGGCGCGCTGGCGGCGCGGAGCGTGGAGCGCTGCGAGGTGGAGGATGCAACAACCTTGACCTTCTGCTGGTCGGGCAGGACATAGACCTCGGATTCCTTGGCCGTGACATTCATGATGCCGGCGCGGAGCGTGAGCACACGGCTGGGCGAAATGGCCGTGACCGTGGCCTTCACGCCCATGGAGATGATCTCCACGGTGTCGCCCACTTCGGCTGGACGGGCGGAGACCTTCGGCTCCTCGGGCAGCTGCGAGGCGGCGTGCGCCTCCTCCTCGGCGAGGTTCAGCTTGCGGCGCAGTGCGGCGCGGGCTTCGTTTGCCGCGTGGTGGGAGTCGTTTTCCTTCTCCATCTTGCGGATGTTGTCCAGATCACGGAAAACCTCCTCGGCGGTGCGGCGGGCGTCCGTGAGGATGCGCTCGGCGTCACGGTGCGCCTTTTCGTCCGCCTTTTCGAGCCGGACGGAGAGCTCTGCGCGGAGCATGGCGGCCTTCTTGCGCTCGGCCTCGGCGGTGCGGAGCTTTTCGGCTGCGTCTGCCCGGTCGCGCTCCAGGAGCTGGCGCACCTGCTCGAGCTTTTCGATCGTGGCCTCAAATGTGGCGCTCTCGGTGCCGACGCGGGTCTTTGCGTCTTCAATCACGGACTGGGACAGACCCAGACGCTGCGCGATGGCAAAGGCATTGGATTTGCCGGGGATGCCGATGAGCAGATGATATGTCGGCCGAAGGGTCTCGACGTCAAACTCGCAGGAGGCGTTCATGACGCCGGACTGCGTGGTGGCATAAATCTTCAGCTCGGTATAGTGCGTCGTCGCGGCGATGGTCGCGCCGCACTTTCTCGCGTGCTCAATAACAGAGATGGCAGGCGCCGCGCCCTCGGTCGGGTCCGTGCCGGCGCCGAGCTCGTCAAAGAGGATGAGCGAGCGGTCGTCGCACTCATCCAAAATGCGCACGATATTCGTCATATGCGCCGAGAAGGTGGACAGGCTCTGCTCAATCGACTGTTCATCGCCGATGTCGGCCATGATCTCCTCAAAGACGGGCACGGCCGAGCCGTCCGCCGCCGGAATATGCAGACCGCACTGCGCCATAACGGACAGCAGACCGATGGTCTTGAGCGTGACGGTTTTGCCGCCGGTGTTCGGGCCGGTGATCACGAGGGTGTCATAGTCCCCGCCGAGGGACACATCGATGGGAACGACAGTGTCCTTGGAGATGAGCGGATGGCGGGCGCGGCGCAGCGTGACGCCCCGGTCAGTGAGGGCGGGAGCCGTGCAGTCAAGCCGGTAGGCAAGCTTCGCCTTGGCAAAGACCAGATCGAGCCGCACCAGCATGTCAAAGTCAAGGGAAATGTCTTCCCGGTGGGCGGCGCAGTCGGCAGAAAGCTCCATGAGGATGCGCTCGATCTCCGTTTTTTCCTTCGCGCGCAGCTCCCGCAGCTCGTTATTCGCCTTCACGGCGGCCATCGGCTCGATGAAGAGCGTGGCGCCGGAGCCGGAGACATCGTGCACCAGACCGGGCACGGCGCCCTTGTGCTCGGCTTTGACCGGAACGACATAGCGCTCGGAGCGCATGGTGATGATCGGCTCCTGCAGCGCTTTGGAATAGCTTGGTGAGGAAATGATCTTTTGCAGCGCGTCGTGCACTCTCGCGCTCGCCGCGCGGATCAAACGGCGGATGGAGGCAAGCTCCGCGCTCGCGGAGTCTGCAATCTCGTCCTCGCCCACGATGGAGCCGGTGATCTTGTCCTCCAGGAACTTATTTGCCTGAAGGGCGGAAAACATGTAAGAGATGCAGGTTTTCTCCTGCTTGTCGCTCGTGCCGTAGGACCGCACGGCGCGGGCGGCGGAGAGAACACCCGCAATGTCCAGCAGCTCGCGCGTATTGAGGACTCCTCCCATGTCCGCGCGCTGCAGAGACGCGCGCACGTCCTTCACGCCGGAAAACGAAGGGCTGCCGGAGACAACCATCATTTTCGCGGCGGCAGAGGTCTCGTCCAGCCGACGGGCAACCTCGGCGCGGTCGCCGGAGGGGGCAAGGGCGCGTGCCCGCTCGCGGGCCGCCTCGCTCACGGCCTCCGCCGCGAGCAGCTCCAGCACCGCCGGGAGCTCCAGCGTGCGGAGAGATTTCATCGTTTGTTCTTTCATACGTCTTTCACTTTCTTCCAATAGTCCAGAGAGGCAAAGCCTCGATCAAGTTGAGTTAAAAGATACCGCTCGCACAGGGTTTTGAGCTGCTCCATAGGCTCGCCCGTGAGCGAGAAGGAGAAAATGCGCTTCGGCTCACTGTAGACAATATGGCGCATGGCGGTGAGCGTATCGGGATGCAGGGGCGTGACCCCGCCGGGCGCATAGCTCCGGCAATGGCCGCAGAAGACCGTGCCCTCCGGGAGATAGAACCAGGGGCTCTCAATTTGCTCCTCGCCGCAGACCGGGCAAGCCGAGAGATCCGGCTCATAGCCCGTGATCGTCATGAGCCGCAGCTCAAACACCGCCTTGATCAGCTCCGGCTCAGCGAGTCGGCGGCTGAGGGCATAGAGACTGTTCAAAGCCAGCTGCAGCACCTCTTCGTCCGGCACACCCTCCTCGCTGACCGCTTCGAGCACCTCGGCGAAGTAGCAGCCGAGGGAGAAGGCGGAAAAGTCGGCGCGCAGCCCCTCGAACGCCTCGAGCACCACGCCCTCAGACACGGTGGCGCGGCCGCGGTTTTCAAAGACCGTGAGCTCCGAAAATGTAAGCTGCTGGGTGGCGGCGGCGGATTTGCTGCCCTTGCGCAGCGCGCCGCGCGCTTTGAGCGTACGTTTGCCCTCCCCTGCAGTGAGCGCCGTGAGAATCCGGTCGGACTCCTTATAGCGCACCTCGCGCAGGATCAGGGCTTTCGTGGTTTCATACATAGACAGTTAAGTACCTTCGTTTACGCGGACGGGAGGATCTCATCCTCCGTCTCCAGTTCCAGTGCTGCGGCGTACAGCAGGTACGCCATGGGCTCTCCTGTATCGCAGAAAAGACGCCAGCAGGTTTCGCTGTCCATAACGATCACCTCACGGTGATTAGTTTGTGCAGCGGCAAAACGCGTTATGATTGGAAAATATTTATACATTCACTGCTCGGTAAAGCCGAAGTTGCGAAGCTGCGCGTTGGAATCGCGCCAGTTTTCCTTGACCTTGACCCATGTCTGTAAAAAGACCTTCGTGCCCATAAAGGCCTCGATGTCCGTGCGGGCGAGCTCGCCGATTTTCTTGAGCATGGCGCCGCGCTTACCGATGATGATGCCCTTGTGGCTGTCCTTTTCGCAGTAAATGGTGACGTCCATATCGATGATGCCATTGTCGCGCTCGGAGAACTTCGTGACCTCCACAGCGGTGCCGTGGGGGATCTCCTTGTCGAGACACAGAAGCAGCTTTTCGCGCACGAGCTCGGCGCAGATCTGTTTTTCCGGCATGTCGGAAATCATATCGTCCGGGAACAGCTGCGGGCCCGGCTCGGCAAACTTCTGCAGCTCGTTCATGAGCTGGTCGAGCCCGTCGCCCGTGCGGGCGGAGATGGGCACAATGGCGGCAAACTCACACGCGGCGCTGTAGGCCGCGATGACGGCGAGAAGCTCCTGCTTTTCCACGGTATCGATCTTATTGATGCACAGCACGGCCGGCGCGCCGGACTGCCCGATGCGCTCGATGAGCGCCGCCTCCTGCGGGCCGATATTCGCAATCGGCTCCACGACGAGGACGACCGCGTCCACGTCCGCAACGCTCTCGCGCACCACCTTCACCATGTAGTCGCCGAGACGGGTGCGCGGCTTGTGAAAGCCGGGCGTGTCCATCAGGACAAACTGCGTGTCGCCCCGATTCACCACGGCGCTGATGCGGTTGCGGGTAGTCTGCGGCTTATTCGACACGATGGCAATTTTCTCTCCCACAAGGGCGTTCGTGAGCGTGCTCTTGCCGACGTTGGGGCGGCCGCAAATCGTAATCATGGCGGTTTTCGTAATCATTTCGTATTCTCCATCCGTTTCATAATCTCTTTTTCCCTCGCGCGCATCTGGCGCTTCATGGGGCCTTCGTCCACATGGTCATAGCCCAGCAGGTGGAGCGCAGAGTGCACTGCGAGATAGCCGACCTCGTGCTCGAAGCTGTGGCCGAACTCCGCCGCCTGCGCGGCGCAGCGCTCCATGCTGATGACCATGTCGCCCAGAAGCAGGCACTCGCGCTCATAGTCCCATTCGCAGGCATCGGGGTCAAAGTCCCCGGGAGTCAGCTCGTTCATGGGAAAGCTCAGCACATCCGTCGGCCTGTCCACCCCGCGGTGCTCGCGGTTAATCTCGTGGATGGTCTCGTCATCCGTGAGCAGAATGTCAATGGCGGCGGGATCCTCGACGCCTTCCGCGGCGAGCGCGGTCTCAATGGCGCGGCGCACAACGCGCTTCGTCTGCGGATAGCCGAGCCCGGTGCGGCTGCGCGTAAACTCCAGAAAATGACTCATGCTTTTTTCCTCCCGGCAGGCTTTTTGGCGGGGGCTTTTTTCGCGGCGGGCTTTTTCTCCTCCGGCTTTTCGGAGGCGCGGTCATATGCCTCGATGATTTTCTGCACAAGGGCGTGGCGCACCACGTCCGCGGGACTCAGGCGGCAGATGGCGATATCATCAATACCGTTGAGCACGCGCATGGCCTCCTTCAGGCCGGAGGTCTTGTCCGGCGGGAGGTCAATCTGTGTCACGTCGCCGGTGATGACGACGTGGGAGCCGAAGCCAATGCGCGTGAGAAACATTTTCATCTGCTCGCGGGACGTGTTCTGCGCCTCGTCGAGAATGATGAAGCTGTCGTCCAGCGTGCGGCCGCGCATATAAGCAAGCGGCGCAACCTCAATGTTTCCGCGCTCGAGATATTTCTGATAGGTCTCGGCGCCGAGCATCTCAAAGAGCGCGTCATACAGCGGGCGGAGATAGGGGTCGACCTTGCTCTGCAGGTCACCCGGGAGGAAGCCCAGCCGCACGCCCGCCTCCACGGCGGGGCGCGTGAGGATGATGCGGTTGACCTTCTCCGCGCGGAAGGCCGCCACGGCCTCCGCCACGGCGAGATAGGTCTTGCCCGTGCCGGCGGGGCCGATGCCGAGGGTGATGGTATTCTGCTCGATGGCATCCAGATACAGGCGCTGACCGATGGTTTTGGCCTTGATGGGCTTGCCCTTCGCAGTAATGCAAACCACGTCTCCGGCGAGCTCCTCGATTTTATGCTCGCGGCCGTCGCGCACGAGCTGGAAGATATAGCGAACGTTCTGCTCGGTGATCTCCTCGCCCTTGGCGGCCAGCTGCAGCAGTCCGGTGAGCGCCTTCTGCGCTTCCATGACGGCCTCCGGCTCGCCGGTGATGTGAATCTTCGCGTCCCGATCCGTGATGTGGACGCCGTATTCCGTCTCGATGAGGCGGAGGTTTTGATCAAAGGAGCCGAACACGCTGATGACGTCTTCGATCCGATCCACTTGAATGGTCTGTTCTATCATGTGTGGTGATCCCTTTCCAAGAAGGCAATTATTTTGAACGCGGCTGCGCGATCTCCTGCTCGCATTCCGCCCGCAGCGTCAGATAAAAGGCATCCTCCGACGCGCCGGGTGTGAGCGACAGATCCAGAATCTCTCCGTCCTCCCCCAGCGACTGCGTGAGCGCATCGCGAAGCGCAGACTCCAGAAGGGCGCGCGCTTCCGCCTCGGTTCGCTCCCTGCTCCGATTCTGCGCGGGCAGCGCTTCCTCGCGCACAAGCATCACCGGCAGATGAAACAGCCCGGGAATGGCGCAGACGTATTCATGATAGATTGTAACACATTCCGCATCCGGAATTCCACTGTTTTGATAAAAATTGATGCGTTTTTTGCCGAGAATCAGGGCCCAGCGGCGGCGCCCTCTCCCATTCTGCGCACGCTCCGCCGCGGCGCGCGGCAGACAGGCCGTCATCTCATAATACGTCCGGGCGCGAACGCTGCCGAGAGAATGAACAAATCGCTGCTCGCCCTGCCGGTCTGTCACCGCGCCGGAGACGAGAACCTCCCCCGGCTCGGCCACGGCGCCTCGCTCAATCATGGGCATCCCCTGCAGGACGGTGAGCTTCGTGACCACGCCGGCACGGGACGCGACGAGATCCACCGGCGCATCGTTATCAATGACCTCCGGGGCGGGCGCCGCCTCATACACACGCACGTCCGCACGGCTGCCGCGAATCTGAAACGAGACCCACTCAATCTCCGGAATGCGGGAGATAAGCTCGCTCTGCAGCGCCTGACTCTCCATTCGGAGCCAGCACTGCCCGACCGAAAAGCCGCACTCATCCAGCGCGCGGAGAATGACGCCGGTGGGCACGGTCTCATTGCCGGTAATGCGAATTTCCCAGAGAAAGGCCGAGGAAATGAGCGCGATCGCCGCCGCGAGAAAAAGCAGAACCAGAACAAATCGGCGGCGGCGCGCAAGGCGCCTGACGCGCGGCAGCCCCCGGACGGACTGCACCGCCGCTTCCCCGCCGCAGCGCGCAGCGAGAGCGCGCGCCTCCTCGAGCCGATGCAGCGGAATCGCAAGGGAAATCGTGCACGCATCGGCGCGCACCATGTCCCACATGGGCACGCCCTCTCTGGCGCAGAGATTGAAAAACCGCTCCGGCGACGGGCAGACGACACGCAGCCGCACCGTGCCGGAGACGGAGCGAAACCAGTTTTTCATGGAGCCTCCAAAACTGCGGGCGACCAAAGGTCGCCCTACGACAGAAATTCGACACCGGTGATAAGTCCGGCGATCAGCACCGCCCCCCGGTCCATGGCGACGAGGCGCAGCTCCGTGCCGACGAGGCGGACGCGGCCGCCGGAGACGGCGATCTCCATGCAGTCGGGACTGCAGCGCGTGAGGCCGCGGTGCTGCTCCAGCAGCAGCTGGCGTCTGCCCGTGAGCGTGACCCGGGGCAGGCCGTGAAGACCGAAGGCCGGAATCTCCAGCCGCTCTGCCGCAAGATCGATCACATCCGTCACACCGCGCATGACATCACCTCCGGGAAAGCATATGCCGGAGGGTTGAAAGATAGAATGAGAGTGGAGATTGGAGAGTGGAAACTATAAAACGTTGGATTTCTCTGATAGCCGCATGTGCTGCGGCTGTCGTTTTGGTGCTCTGTCCGGATGCGGCAGCGGAGGCGGCGAGGGACGGGCTGCAGCTGTGCGCGCAGGTGCTGATTCCCTCGCTGCTGCCGTTTTTCGTTGTGTCGGGTCTGCTGCGTGTCTGGGGACTGCCGGAGCTGCTGGGGCGGCTGATCGCGCCGGTGACAAATCGAATCTGGGGCGTGAGCGGCGGCTGCGCGAGCGCGTTTCTGCTCGGGATTCTCGGCGGCTATCCGCTCGGCGCCGCCGCCATCGGTCAGCTGCGCGCCGACGGGGCCATCTCCCGGGACGAGGGCGAGCGCGCGCTCGCCTTCTGCAGCAACACGGGTCCGGCCTTTCTGCTGGGCGCAGCAGGCATGGGCGTGTTTCACAGCAGACGGATCGGCTTTGTGCTCTATGGGACGCACATTGTCTCTGCCGCGCTGGTGGGTATGCTGTTCGCGCCGAAGGTGCGCAGGCAGGAGGCAGCACAGCAGAGCAGCATTGCGCTCGCTTCCTTTTCCGACGCAATCACGGAATCGGTACATCAGGCAGCCGATGCTCTTCTCTCAGTCTGCGCGTTTGTGGTGCTGTTTTCCGTGGCGGCAGGGCTGATGGATCACATCGGATATCTCGGCGCGCTCGCGCTTCAGCTCAGCGCTCTGACCGGGATGGAGCTTTCGGCCGCAAAGGCGCTGTTTACAGGGCTTCTCGAAATCGGCAGCGGGCTCGGCGCCATGCGGGGGCTCGCGCCCACAGCGGGAAACACGGCGCTCGCCGCGTTTTTGCTCAGCTTCGGCGGGCTCGCCGTGGCGGCACAGACCATGGCTGTGCTGGGCGAGAGCGATCTGACCGGACGGCGGTATCTGCCGGGAAAGCTGCTGCAGGGCGTGCTCGCCGCGCTTTTAACACTGCTTGTAAATTCTTGATATCGATTTTAATTTGTATTAAGCGCACGATTGTGGTAAACTGTAGTCTGATTAACAGCAAGCAAGGAGCTTTCACAATGGAAGAAAACGTGAAGAAAAAAGTGATGCTGTCCGGCATCCAGCCCTCCGGTGACCTGACGCTGGGTTCTTATCTCGGCGCGATCAAGAACTGGAAGGATCGGGCAGAGGAATTTGACTGCTACTATTTCATGGCCGATCTGCACTCCATCACCGTGCGGCAGGTTCCGGCGGATCTGCGCCGCCGCACCATGGAGCAGCTGGCACAGTACATTGCCTGCGGACTCGACCCGGAGAAGAACACGCTCTTCATTCAGAGCCATGTGCCGGCGCACACGCAGCTCGGCTGGGTGCTCGACTGCTACACCATGTTCGGCGAGCTGAGCCGCATGACGCAGTTTAAGGACAAGAGCCAGAAAAACGCCGAAAACATCAACGCAGGTCTGTTCACCTATCCCGCACTCATGGCGGCGGACATTCTGCTCTATCAGCCGGACTATGTGCCCGTCGGCGGCGACCAGAAGCAGCATGTGGAGCTCTGCCGCGACGTGGCGGAGCGCTTCAACGGCGTATACGGCGATGTGTTTAAGATTCCGGAGCCCTACATCCCCAAGGTGGGCGCGCGAATCATGAGTCTCACGACGCCGACGAACAAAATGTCCAAATCCGACCACGATCAGAACGGCTGCGTCTATCTCATGGAGCGGCCTGAGGATATCGCCCGCAAGTTCAAAAAGGCCGTGACCGACTCCGATACTGAGCGCTGCGTGCGCTACGCGCCGGAGGAAAAGCCGGGCGTGACCAATCTGATGAGCATCTATTCCGCCTGCACAGGCAAGTCCTTTGAGGAAATTGAGAAAGAGTTTGACGGTCTGGGCTACGGCGCGTTCAAACCCGCTGTGGGCGACGCCGTGGTGGAGACGCTCCGCCCCATCCGCGAGGAGGCCCAGCGCCTGATGAAGGACAAGGCCTATCTCGAGAGCGTGTACCGCGCAGGCGCGGAGAAAGCCAGCTATATCGCGGAGAAGACGCTCCGCAAGGTCTATAAAAAAGTGGGCTTCGTCGCCCGGTAAGAAACAGACAGGATTGGAGATCTGGATATGGTCATCAACGCAGCGCCCTGGGTCAAGGTCATCCTTGCAATCCTGGTCGCTTTCGGCATCAGCATCGCTGTGACGCCGGCCGTGAAGGCCTTTGCCACCAAGGTGGGCGCCATCGATGTTCCGGACCACAAACGGCACATTCACTCGCATCCCATCCCCCGGATGGGCGGACTGGCCATCTTTTTCGGCTTCCTGCTGAGCGTGCTGCTGTTTGCGGACATCACAATTGAAGTTCGCGGCATTCTGCTCGGGGCGATCATCATCGTCGCCACCGGCGCACTGGATGACGTGATCAGTCTCAAAGCCTGGACAAAGTTCCTCGTGCAGATCATCGCGGCGGTTATCGCCGTGGCGCATGGCGTCGTCATCCGCGTGATGATGAACCCCAACGTGTTCAGCAAATCGGAGAGCGTGCTGCTGGGCTGGCTCGCCGTCCCGATCACGATTCTCTGGATCGTGGGCATCACGAACTCCGTCAACCTCATCGACGGACTGGACGGGCTCGCCGTGGGTGTGAGCACGATCAGCTGCATGACGATTCTCGTCGTGGCGCTGCGTGTGGCAGAGCCGAATGTCGCCATCATTGTGGCGGCGCTCGCCGGCGCGTGCATCGGCTTCATGCCCTACAACCTCAACCCCGCCAAGATTTTCATGGGCGACACGGGATCGCTTCTGCTCGGCTATGTACTGAGCACGGTCTCGGTACTGGGACTGTTTAAGTTCTACACCGTGGTGACCTTCGTCGTGCCGGTGCTGGCGCTGGCCGTGCCCCTGTCGGACACGCTTTTCGCCTTTACGCGCCGCATCTGCCACGGGCAGAGCCCCTTCAAGGCCGACCGCGGCCACTTCCACCACAAGCTGATGGATCTGGGTCTGAGTCAGAAGCAGGCCGTGGCCATTCTCTATGCGATCAGCGCGGTGCTCGGTCTCGCGGCGGTAACGCTCACGACGAGCGGCGCCATGCGCATTCTGCTGCTGGTGATCGCGCTCGTGATCGCGCTCGCGGTCTGGGCGTATGTGGGCAACACGGTCAAGCACCACCCGCACCCTGCGGAAACTGCAGCGCAGGAGGAAAAGAAAGATGCGTGACAAAATCAAAGTGCTCTCCGTTTTCGGCACACGGCCGGAGGCCATCAAAATGGCGCCGCTGGTGCTGGAACTGCAGAAGCACGAGGAAATTCAGAGTCTGGTGTGCATCACAGCGCAGCACCGCGAGATGCTCGACAGCGTGATGGAGCAGTTTGGTCTCACGGCCGACTACGATCTGGACATCATGTCCAGAGGACAGGATCTGACCGACATCACCATGCGCGTGCTCGACAAGATGCGCGCCGTTCTGCGCGAGGCAAAGCCGGACATCGTGCTTGTCCACGGCGACACGACCACAACCTTTGCCGGGGCGCTCGCCGCGTTTTATGAAAAAATCCCCGTCGGTCACGTGGAGGCCGGGCTTCGCACTTATGACCGCTGGAGTCCCTTCCCGGAGGAGATGAACCGCACGCTCGTCGGCCGGATTGCGACGCTCCACTTTGCGCCCACGGCGAACAATGACCGGAATCTCCGGCGCGAGAACGTCACGGGCGATCTCTACATCACGGGAAACACCGTGATCGACGCCATGGCCTACACCGTGCGGGGCGAGGGCTTCTCCTCCCCGGAGCTGTGCGCCATGGACTTCACGGGCAAACGACTCATAACACTCACCTGCCACCGGCGCGAGAACTACGGCGCGCCGATGGAGCAGATTTTCTCCGCTGTGGCGGATCTTGCAAAGGCGCATTCCGACATTCTGATCGTCTATCCGGTACATCTGAGCCCGGTGGTGCGCGAGGCTGCGCAGAAGCATCTGTCCGGAATTGAGAACATTCATCTCATCGAGCCGCTCGACGCCTTTGACATGCATCGTCTCATGGCAAAGAGCTATTTCGTGATGACCGACTCCGGCGGACTGCAGGAGGAGGCCCCCGCGCTGGGCAAGCCTGTGCTGGTTCTGCGCCGGGAGACAGAGCGCCCCGAGGCCGTGGAGGCCGGAACCGTGAAGCTCGCGGGGACGGAATATGACGCCATCCGCTCCATGGCGGAGGAGCTGCTCACCGACCCGGAGGCCTATGACGCCATGGCAAAAGCTGTGAATCCCTACGGCGACGGAAACGCATGTCCCCGAATCGCGCAGGCGATTCTGCATCACTTTGGTCTGGGCGAGGCGCCTGCGCCGTTCGCTCCGGGATCAAAGAAAGAGTAAGGCGCCGAGCGTGATGAGAAGCTCCGTGTCGCCGCTCTCGCGATAGAGAAGATACACCACCAGCAACAGCAGCAAATCCTCCTGCTCCAGATTGGAGAGGGAAAAGCGCTGCAGGAGCTTTGACAAATCCATTGATGATCTGCCGCCGCGGCCCGGATGGGGCTGCGGCGGTTTTTCAGGCATCGGAGGCGGCACAGGCGGCTGCGCCGCCTCCGGAACATGCTCATGTCTGCCCGTGTTGCCGTAATATCGATTCATCCGCATCGTCCTCCTTCAGCTGTCCAAGCACCTGCTGCGCAACACCCGCCAGCCGCGCCGCGCGCAGGGCGCGGCTGAGCTTCTCCTGCCGTTTCGGCGCTAAAAACGGCCGCATGGCGCGCAGCAGCTTCTGCGTATCCGATCCGCCGGGAGCGTCCGCGCCGCCGAACAGAGACTTCAGATCCGGCAGCGCAGGAGCATCTGTCGCTGCCGGTGCCTCTCCCCCGCCGAGAAGATCCGACGCGAGCTTGCTCATGCGCTCGAGCTCCTCCGGGTTTTCGAGCAGACGGCTGAGACTCTCCTGCAGCTCATCCATGACGCATCGCGTCCTGAATGCGGCGCGCAAGCGCCTGCCCCTCCCGGCTGCGGAGCAGCTGCTCGAGTGACTGCCGCAGCCGCTCCGGGTCCTTCAAATCCGACGGATCCACTCTCCCCTGCAGCGCTGCCGCCTCAGGCGTAGCTGCCAGCGCGCGCACCGCGTCCATTCTGCCCTGCCGCTCAAGCTCCCGCTGCATCTGCTCCAGATCCTGCATGATGATTCCCCCTATGATTCTCTTGACATTCGTTTCGTTTTTCCTTATGTTATATCTATATTCCGACTCACTGCGAAAGGTGCTGAATCACGGCGATGAAGATTACGGTTTTTTCCGACACACACGGGCGCACAAGGGGAATGCTCCGGGCGATCCGGCAGGAGACGCCCGATCTGGTGTTTCATCTGGGCGACAACGAGAAGGACGCAAAGGCCGTCGAGCGGCAGGATCCCGTGCAGGCGCTGCTGGTCGTCTGCGGCAACTGCGACCACACGCCCACCCAACCGGAGACGCGCGAGGTCACGCTCGAGGGCGTGAAGGTCTTCGCCGCGCACGGACACCGCCACCGCGTGAAATATGATCTCGATCCGATTTTGAACGCCGGTCACTTCGCCGGAGCTGGGCTCGTGCTCTTCGGGCACAGCCACCGGCCGCTCTGCCGGGAGATTGCAGACATGTGGGTCGTGAACCCCGGAACCTCCGGTCTCGGTGAGACGCCGACCTACGCCGTGATCGAGCTTGCGGACGGCAAGGTACAAAGCTGCGAGATTCGGGAAATTCCAAAAGAAGAAAAAACCGTGTGATCGTTTGATCACACGGTTTTCAATTTTCTCAGATTAATGTCCGCCGAAGATGGTCTCGAAGAGATCCTCCAGACCGCTCTTGTGCTCCTCGACGAAGGTGGCAGAAATGGTATGATCCGCGTCCACCGTGAGGAAGGTATAGCGATTCTGGACCTGAACCGCTTCTCCGTCCACCTGCAGCGATTCGATCACATAGCCTTCGTCCGGCGTGATGGTAAAGGAGACGTCCTCCCCCTCCTCCACGGTGATGGTATCCGGAGAGATGCTGCCGCCCTGACCGGCATTGACCGTGATGGTATAGCGCACAATCTCGGGTCCGGCGGAAATCTTCACGCGGATGGCAGAGCCCTCCACAATCTCGGTGCCGCCCTCCGGGTCCTGCTCCACAATGGAGCCATAGGGGATGGTATCGTCATAGACATATCCGTCCTCCACGAGGTGGACGCCGAGCTCCTCGGCTGTGACCTTGGCCAGATCCATCGACAGGCCGACGAAATTCGGAAGACGATCCTTCAGCTCAAAGGACGGGGTCTCCTCTTCCTTTCCGGAGGAGACGACAATGCTGACGGTGGAGTTCGGCGTGACGGAGCTGCCCGCAGGAATGCCCTGACTGATGACGATGCCCTCGCGCGTATCGCTGGGTTTATAGGAGACGCTGGGATTGCCATGCAGCTTCTCCACCGCAGCAACCGCGTCCTCCTCCGTCATGCCGGTGAGATCCGGGATGGTGTTGAGCCCTTTATGGAAATTAAACGCCCCTGTGAGCGCGCTGAGTGCCACGGTAATGAGCGCGAGTACTGCAGCAATCAGCGTGATCCACATCCGCTTGCGCAGACGGCGGGCCTGATATCGTTCCTGGTTCATGGACAATTACCTCAAGATAGGGATGGTGTTTTCCGATGATCGGGTTTATAATGTCAGTGCTATTATATTACCACAGACGAACTGATTTGACAATCGTTCCGAAAGCGAGGCATATATGAAAAAAATTGCTCTGGTCACCGGCGCCTCCCGCGGCATCGGCGCTGCGACGGCGCTCGCGCTCTCCGCGCGCGGCTGGACTGTGCATGTGAACTATTTAAAATCCGAAGAAGCAGCCAAGGCGATCGCTGCGCAGACCGGCGGTCTCGCCGTGCAGGCGGACGTGGCTGACAGCGCACAGGTGCAGCGGATGCTCGATGCCACAGGTCCGGTAGAGCTGCTGGTGAACAACGCCGGCGTCGCACTCAGAGGCGGACTGCTCACCGACGTAGCGGACGCAGACTGGCAGCGGCTCTTTGACGTGAACATCAGCGGCGTGTTTCACTGCTGCAGGGCGTATATCCCCGATATGGTGCATCACAAGCGCGGGCAGATCATCAATCTTGCCTCCATTCTCGGCACGCTGGGCGGCTCCTGCGAGGCGCCTTACGCCGCCACGAAGGGCGCGATCATCGCCTTCACCAAATCGCTGGCAAAGGAGCTCGGCCCCTCCGGCATCCGCGTTAATGCCGTCGCCCCAGGCATGATCGATACTGACATGACCGCTGCGATTACCGGAAGCGACCGGGACGATCTCGCCGAGGCGACGGCCATGTGCCGGATCGGCACGCCGCAGGATGTGGCGGATGTGATCGCCCTGCTGGCAGAAGAAGGCTCCCGGTTCCTCACCGGGCAGATTATCGGTATTGACGGCGGACTGATTATCTAAAAGGGAGGCAGCAGCGTGCTGCCTCCCTTTTTAAATCAGTCAGTCGTAATCTTTTTCGACAGTCTGAAAAAGCGCTGACTCGAATGAGTCAGCGCTTTTGCTTTTGATTGGTTTTAAACCATGTCGGGCTTGATCTCGCAGAACTGCTGCAGGATGCGGGCGATCTGCGCGCGGGTGGTGTTGCCCTGCGGGTTGATCGTGCCGTCGCCCATGCCGCCGATCACGCCGACGCCGACAGCCCACTGCATGCTGGGCAGCGCCCAGTCAGAGACGCTGGCAGCATCCGTGAAAGCGGCCAGAGACGCAGAGGTCTTGGTCGGAACCACACGGTTGGCATAGCGGCAGAGCATCGTGACAAGCTGCTCACGGGTGATGGTGCTGTCCGGCTCAAAGGTGGTCGGAGTCATGCCCTTGACGACGCCGCTCTGGTAGGCCCAGGCGACCGCCTGCTGATACCAGCTGCCCTTGACCACGTCAGTGAAGGGATCATAGAGGTTGGTGTCGGGGCTGCCCTCGAGACGATAGAGCACCATGGCAAACTCGGCACGGGTGGTGTCGCGGTCAGGCGCGAACATGCCGTCGCCCATACCATACATCAGGTTGCCGCGGGTGCAGTACTCGACCTCGTCAGAGAACCACTGGCTGGAGAGCACATCGGTGAAGCCGCCGGTGTAAGCGAGCTGACGGCACTGGCTGGCAAAGTACTCAGCGGGGACGCTGCGCAGCCAGGCATTGGTGACCTCGGAGAAGTGCGCGTTGACAATCGCAACGAGGTTGATCACGAGGTTGAAGGAGTCAACGGGGTTCTTCGCCACGAAGTAGAGAAGTCTCGGAGCCAGATTCAGGAGCATGGCACGGACCTGATCGCCGTTATAGTTCGCGGCGCCGGCCTCCTGCATGGACTCCATGAACAGGTCAACAAACAGATCCAGACCGGTGCCCTGCGCGAGCACGCCGGTGATGGTCAGGGAGTTGAGAAGCTTGGCAAAGGTGGTGGGATTGGCGAGCTTGCCGGCGAACTTCACGAGCGCCTGCACGAGGCGGCTGGTGTCAACGCCGAGGAGCGTGGCGCTCAGCTCCTGAATGTCAGCCTGAATGTTGTCTACCATGTAGGCGCGGTCAACAATCATGTCTTTGAGCAGCGCGTCGATGACCTTCTGATAGTACTCGGTCTGCGTGACGTTGCCCGCAGAGAGCAGGTTCAGATCCACATAGTTGAACTGGTCAATGAGGTCAATGTCGATGCCAAGGATGTTCATCCAGCCCATCTTGCGCAGCTCGGCAGTCATGGCAGGCTTCATCTCGGCGTAGTTCTCGTCGATCTGATAGGCGGGGGTGTAGAGGTCCTGTCCGTAACGAACCTGATCCCAGGCGTCAAAGCTCACCAGGGGGACAAAGTCGTTGGGGTTCATGATGTTGTAAATGTTGTCGTAGATGGGGTCCTTCGCGTGGGAATCCTGCGCGCCCTGCGGGGTCTCAAAGGTATAGCAGTAGAGATCGTGCGGGGTGATAGAGACCTTCGCGCCGAGGTTCTCGCCCTGGTCAATGCGGGCGCCCAGCAGGTTCGCCGTGGCAGCAGCGCGGCTGAAGCCGGAAACCCAAAGCTTCACGCGGCCGGTGATCTTCTGGTCGGCAATGTACTGCTTGAGGAAGTCCATGGCCTTGTCAGCAGCCTTGATGAAGCCGGCATGTCCTCCGGACTTGCCCACGTCGAAGTTGCCGTACCACTCGCCGCCGTAGTTATGGCCGCGCAGGCCAAGGGCGATGAGGGTGTAGTTGCCGCCGTTGTCCACGAGGGTCTTGCTCGCAGCGTAAGCGCCGAGCGTCTCGAGACCGGGATGGGTCACGGCGTCTTCATTGGCAGCCATGTTGGTGAAACCGCACTTCTTCATCAGAGCGTTGAAGTTGGAGTTGGCGGTGTTCCAGCCCTCGCTGGTGCTGGTCGCGCTGGCGAAGGACGCCTGCGTCAGAACCATGGACAGCTTGGCCAGATCGTGGTCATACTGATAACCGGTGTGGGTGAAGTACGCGTCGCTGTAGGTGAAGTCCAGCGTGACGTTGCCTACGAAGTCCAGGAAGCCCAGGGACGGGCAGTGGGTGTACTCGCCCTTGATGGTCTGGTACTGGACGTCTGCCGCGAACGCCGTGGCGCCAAGGCTGAACACCATAACGACCGCGAGCAGCAGGCTCAGAATTTTCTTGCTCATGGTTTTCCTCCTTTTTGGTTCTAAACTAATAAACAGTTTTTCCCCTACATTATAAAGAAGATCGCGTCAAATTACAAGATTAATTTAAAAAAATACAAAAAATTTCCCACTTTATTACAAGCGGGAAATTTTCGTTTTATCCGTTATACTGGACAGGCAGCTCGGCCAGCAGCCGACCCATGACGAGAAAGCGCTGTCGATTGTTGGCGCGGAAGCACGTGGAGAGCACAAGAACGCGGTCCTTCCCGTACTCCGGGAAAAGATCCGGATGCTGCTGAGCAGAAAGGCTCTTCGCATTTTTGATCTCCGTAAAGAATGTCTCAAACTGCTCCTGCACGGAAAAATCATGGTTTGCCAGAAGATGCTCATTGGAATGCGGACCGGCAGAGAAGATCTCATAGATCCGAAGTTTATCCGGCGTATAGACATAAATCTGCGGGTGCGCATTGAACACAGTCTCATCGGCAAAATCATTCAGCTGGGCAAACATGGTGCCGTTGCGGAGATTGTGGCCATACAGCACCGTGACCGGATCGGAGAAGTCCTCTTTGTTATAATCTTCGCTGTAGATACTGCCGCCGCTGTAATACGCGCCGTCAGAGCTGTGATGAGAGTAGAAGGCGTCATCCCCTGCCCGGTGAAGCACCGGATAGTTAATGGCGGTGCCGGGGATGACAACCCAGGCATATACATCAGTGTTGACCTCGCGCAGTGCGCCGAAGTTAACGGGAAGATCCACAACCTCAGGCGCATCATCCAAATCAATGACAGGAATCTCGGTGACGCCAATCTCCTGAATTTCCTCACCATGGCGAGCGCCCTGATAATACTGCACCAGATACCACACGCACCAGGCGATGGCAAGCAGCGCCAGAATGCCGATGATGACCAAAATCACCCGCAGCAGCGTCTGTTTTTTCTTTTCAGATTGTTCCATTGCTATGCTTCTCCCAATGGAAAAGCTCCACGGCAGCGGCTTGGCGCGTCATGGAGCTGATCCGATTTGTTGATTTGTGTCTTACTTCACCTTGACGAGCTTGGCACCGCAGAACACGGCAACCGCCATCAGGATCAGAGCAGACAGGATAACCCACAGCACAGAGACGGGCTCACCGGTCTGCGGAGAGGTCTTGCCGGTGGGCTTCACGGTGGGATTGGTGTTGTCCTTCTCAGGGCTGGTCACCGCGAAAGCAACGCTCGCCATGGCAAAAACGAGAACCACAACCAGAGCGATGGCAATGATTTTCTTCATATCGGGATCCTCCTAACTGATGAATACTTCTTATACGCACGTTATTGTAAAGGAAAAAAACAAAAAAATCAAGGGCAAAAACAGAGATTATTCCGGCAAAAGCAAAAGTTTTCTGCTCAATTTTGCCTCATTGGGACAGTTTCTGCTGTTTTCCAGCCAAACCTCCCCGCCCGGTTCCAAACGGAGCATGCCGCGCAGGGCAAGCTGCCGCCGGGTTTCGCGGGCGGTGCCGGCGCCGCCGTCGAAGAGCGTCACACGCTCACCGAGCACCGAGGAGATCGCACTGCGCAGAAACGGAAAGTGTGTGCAGCCCAGCACGGCCGCCGAGGCACGGTCCCGGAACGGGTCCAGCCGCTCATGCAGATAGCAAAGCAGCTCGTCGCTCTCCAGATCGCCGGACTCGACAAACTCCACCAGCTCCGGGCACGGCAGGCAGATGACCTCCGCGCTGGACTGATAGTGCTCCAGCAGCTGCGTAAACTTTTCCTCCCGCAGCGTCAGCGGTGTGGCAAGAACAAGCACCGTCCCGCCGGGATTGGCCAGAACGGCGGGCTTGAGCGCGGGCTCCATGCCGATGATCGGAATGTCCTGAAAGCGGGAGCGCAGCAGCTCCACCGCCGCACTGGTGGCGGTATTGCAGGCGATCACCGCGGCTTTGATGCCGCGCTCGTAGAGCGCGCCGATGTTGCGCAGCGTAAGCTCTCGAACCTCCTGCACGGTGCGTGTGCCGTAAGGCGCGTTGGCTGAATCGCCGAAGTAGAGGTAATTCTCCTCCGGCATCAGCCGGCGGAGCTGGCGCAGAACGCTGATGCCGCCGAGACCGGAGTCAAACACTGCGACCGGATAGGAAATTGGTTCCGTGCATATCACCTCTTCTGCATACATACTGCGGCAGCTCAGCCGTCAATGGGATCGTAGAAAACGGAAAGGATCAGTTCATACAGCGCGGTTTCGTCCACCTGATACTCCGCGTGATCCTCCGCGCCGAGCACAGACTCACCGGCGACCTTCAGCATCTCCTCATTCAGATGCATGCCGGCTGCCGTACGTCCAAGATACAGGATGGACGCGGTGTTGAGATCGGTGGTCACGTTTCGCTTGGCAGCGTCATAAATCGTGAGAACGCTGATCGGCTGCTTCCGAATCTTGGCCAGCGCCTCCTTGACCAGCGCCATGAGCACCTGCTTCTGGCGCTCCATGCGCTGATTGTTGCCTTCGATGTCGTACGTGCGGTAGCGAATATAGCTCTCGGTATTGCTGCGCGTGAGCTGGACCGTCTGTCCCTCGACAAAGTCGCCGAAGGTCTCCCGAGCCTGAACCGTGACGCCGCCAACCTCGCCCACCAAATCCGCAATGCCGTTCATGTAGATCGAAGCATAGGCGTGGATCGGCAGATCAAAAAACAGACCGGAAACCGCGTTACGTGTGAGTTCACAGCTCACATCCGCGCCGTCACCATAGGCATAAGCCAGCGCGAGCTGCGCAGTTGCGGTGCCTTTGGAGTTCCCGTAGTTGTCCAGGACCTCCAGCTCCACCATGGAGTCACGGGAAACATTGATCAGTGTGATTTCCTTGGAACTCGGGTCCAGCACAGCGAGAACATTCACGTCGCTCTGGTTGGAGCGGCCGAACTCACCGGTAGATTCGTCCTTGCTTCTCGAGTCAACGCCCATCAGAAGGATGGTC
>JAZQDI010000097.1:0-28645 GCA_045546715.1 Oscillospiraceae bacterium
GCCGACGACGCACACCTTGCTGATCGGCATCAGCGGCGTGTCATAGCGCTCGTCGTAGGCCTTCATGAGGTTGATGCGGGTGAGGAACTCGTTTGCCGAGAACACGCCGCAGTAGTTCAGGCCCGGGATGTTCTGGAACACGGGCAGGCCCGCGCCGGAGCCGATGAACACGGCCTCAAAGCCGCCGACGTCGGGGTCGTTCGACAGCAGCTCATCGATCATCAGCGCCTTGCCGACGGTCGCGTCGCACTGGATCGTGACGCCCAGCGCGGTGAGCTTGTCGATCTCCTTCTGCACGAGGGCCTTCGGCAGACGAAACTCCGGGATGCCGTAGGCCAGCACGCCGCCGGCCTTGTGCAGATGCCCGAAGACGGTCACGCTGTAGCCGAGCTTTGCCAGATCGCTCGCGCAGGCCAGACCCGCAGGGCCGGAGCCGACGACCGCGACGCGGTGGCCGTTCTTCTCCGGGGCCTCGGGCATCTCGTCGGCGTTCTGCATGACCCAGTCGGCCACGAAGCGCTCCAGACGGCCGATGCCGACGGGCTCGCCCTTGATGCCGCGCACGCACTTGGATTCGCACTGGTTCTCCTGCGGGCAGACACGGCCGCAGATGGCGGGCAGGGAGCTGTCCTCGAGAATCTTGTGGTAAGCGCCCTTGAAGTCTTCCTGCGTAATGAGCTTGATGAAATCAGGAATCTTCACGTTCACGGGGCAGCCCGTGACGCACTGGGGGCGGCGGCACTGCAGACAGCGGTTGGCCTCGTCCAGCGCCAGCTCTACGGTATAGCCCAGAGCGACCTCGTCAAAGTTTTTGTTTCTGACGTTGGGTTCCTGCTCGGGAATGGGATTTTTCTTGGGAGAAAGATTGGTCGCCATCTTATTTGCCCTCCTTCATCTTTGCGCGAGCGGCTTCCTCGCGGTCCGCCAGCTCCTGCAGCGTGCAGTTGTGGCGGCGCTGGAACACGCGCTGTTCCTGCTTCTCATAGATCTTGGAGCGGGCAATGGCCTCGTCAAAGTCGACCAGATGTCCGTCGAACTCGGGACCGTCAACGCAGGTGAACTTCATCTTTCCGTCCACGGTCAGACGGCAGCCGCCGCACATACCGGAGCCGTCGATCATGATGCAGTTCATGTCGACCATGGTGTGCACGCCGTATTCCTTCGTGATCTGGCAGACGAACTTCATCATCGGCAGAGGACCGATGCAGATGCAGGTGTCATACTGCTCGCCCTCGGCCTTGGCCTTCTCCAGCAGCTCTTTGAGCTTCACGGTGGTGAAGCCCTTCTCGCCGTAGGAGCCGTCGTCCGTCATCATATACAGGTTCTTGCAGCAGGCGCGCATCTCGTCCTCCAGAACGACGATGCCCTTCGTGCGGAAGCCCGCGATGATGTCCACATGACATCCCTTGTCAAACGCGCCCTTGGCCTGCGGCCATGCAATGGCGCAGCCGGAGCCGCCGCCCACGACAACGACCTTGTGCATGTTGTCGAACTCCGCGGGGTTGCCGAGCGGACCCACGACGTCGGCCACATAGTCGCCCTCGTTCTTGCTCGCGAGCAGGGCAGTGGTGCTGCCGACGCGCTGCATGATCACGGTCACATCGCCGGCCTCGCGGTCGAAGTAGGAGATCGTGATGGGCATGCGCTCGCCGAACTCGTCCACACGGAACATGAGGAACTGTCCGGGCTGTGCGCGGCGTGCCACCAGCGGCGCGTGGAAGGTCACGCGGAACATGTTATCGGATAGTTGTTCTTTTTTCACGATTTTAAACGGCATAAAAAATCACCTCTCTCCACATTATAGCGGAAATCCGGCATTTCCACAAGAGAAAACGAGCTAATTAAAACTTTGTCACGCTTTTCAGATTCGGACGCGACACTTGTTTCGGTTTGCTGTTGAAAAACGGACAGTTCCGCTGCATCTGCCGATCGCGCAGAAGTGCAGAAAACTGTCATACTAACCAGTTTTTCCACTGTATTTTGGTGCGTATACCGAATTGTAATTTTTCTTTCATTTTTATATACTGTAATTACATTATTGAGGGAGGAGTAACTCTATGAAAATCATGTTTCGCCGGGGCGTTGCCGTCCTGCTCACGCTTGTGCTGTTGGCAGGCTTTGGCGTCTGCTTTGCTGCGGATGCGGAAGCGTCTGACCTGCGCTATGTCTCTCTCGGCGACAGTGTCGCCAACGGCTACGGCACCGAGGGGTATTTTGAAAACGGAAACAACACCGTCCGCGGCTACAAGACCAAGCTGCCCTACGCCTTCCCGACCATGGTGGCGCGGGATCTGGGCATCGACGTCGCGTCGGAAAACTTCCAGCAGCTGGCCTTTTCCGGCTTCCGCCCGGAGGAGCTGCACCATGTGCTGGACGCGAGCTATCCCGGCGACGATTATACGCGCCTCTATTTCTATGAAGACCCGCTTCTGGAGCGCTGCGGCGGGGGCATCGATCGGATGCGCGCAGAATTCGCCGAATACATTTCCGAGGCGGACATCATCACGCTGAACATCGGCGCGAACAACTTCGGCACCTTCATGCAGATGCAGATCAGCCGTTATCAGGACGGCAAGGAGCCCATGGACGTCACGATTCCGAACAGCCTTTCCGCGCTGCTGCGCACGCCGGAGTGGGAGGCCTTTGAGGCGGACGCGCTCGCAAAGCTCGGCGATGCCGGCACGGCGGTCGGACTCATCGATCTGCTCATCCGCTCCCTGCGTTACACTTATGTCGGCTTCAAAACTCACTTTGATGCCTCCATGGACTGCATCTATAAGCTGAACCCCGATGCGGATGTCGTGGTCGTGGGTCTTTATAACATGCTCGAGGGCGTGCATCTCACGAATGACATGATCAACATCGGCGCCATTGTCAAGGGCTTCATGCAGCTTGTAAATCTCCACATGAAGGCGCTCTGCCCCCACGCGAAGGATTATACCTTCGTGGACGTCATGGGCACGGAGATTTTCGGTCTGCCCGGGAATCTGCTCGATGAGGACTTCATCCCCGCCATCACCGGCAATTACGGCATTGCCGTCCACCCGAACGAGCGCGGCCAGCGCTTCATCGCCGACCGCGTGCTCAACGCGCTGCAGATCCCGTTCCGGGATGTTGTGCCCGATGCCTGGTATGCCGAGGGCGTCCGCTATGCGTTCAACCACGGACTCATGAACGGCATCGGAGATCAGTTCTTTGCGCCCGCCGCGCTCACAACGCGCGATCAGGTCGCCGCCATTCTCTATCGCCTTGCCGGCTCGCCGGACGTCTCCGGCCAGGCCGAGCCGTTTATTGATGTTGCGGACAGCCACTGGGCGCATGACGCCATTGTCTGGGCGTACCAGACTGGCGTGATCACCGGCGTCACGGCGCATACCTTCCTGCCCGGCGCGTTTGTCACGCGGCAGCAGCTCGTCACCATGCTCTGGCGCTATGCCGGAAGCCCTGACGCTGCGGCGGATCTGGCGCATTTCTATGATCGCTTTGCCGTCGCCTCCTGGGCGCAGACTGCTATGGCCTGGGCGGTTGAGCAGGGACTGATCGCGGGCGTGTCGGAGCATACGCTCCTGCCTGTCGGTACCGCCACCCGCGGTCAGCTTGCGACCATCCTCATGCGTTTTGCCAAGCTCTGATGTTTTGCAAAAACAAGCCCGCACGGCGGGCTTGTTTTTTGCATAATCATCATTGTTTTCGCGCATCCTATTCCCGGTGATTTGAATATGAATGAAAAACATCTCGGGCGGCAGACAGTTGCCTTCTCCCGTCCGCCGGTCATTCTCGCCGAGTCCGGCGTGGCCGGGCGGAAGGAAGGGGAGGGGCCGCTTGGCGACCGCTTCGATCTTGTGGAGCCGGACGCCTATTTCGGTCAGCCCACATGGGAGGCGGCGGAGAGCGCCATGCTGCGCCGCTGTCTGTCCGGGCTTCTGGCAAAAGCGCAGCTCGATTCCCGCGCGCTGGACTATGTGCTCGCCGGAGATCTGCAGAACCAGTGTGCCGGCGCAGCCTATGCCATGCGCGGCGTGCCCGCGCCGTATTTCGGGCTTTACGCTGCCTGCGCCACCTTCTGCGAGGCGGTGGGGCTCGCGTGCATGCTCATTGACGGCGGTTATGCGCGCCGCTGCGCCGCGCTCACGGGCTCCCATTTCTGCACGGCGGAGCGGCAGTACCGCTTCCCGCTGGAATACGGCGGCGTGCGCACACCCACCGCGCAGTGGACGGTCACGGGGGCGGGCGCGCTGCTGCTCTCCGGCGAGGGAGAAGGCGTGCGTGTGACGCATTTTACTGCCGGGATCGTGGCGGATATGGGCGTCACGGATCTGAGCAATATGGGCGCGGCCATGGCGCCGGCGGCATTTTCCACGCTCAAGGCGCACTTTGCTGATACCGGCCGCCGTCCGGAGGACTATGATCTCATCCTCACCGGCGACCTCGGCCATGTCGGTCACGCGATCGTCTCCGATCTGTTCCGGCGCGAGGGCGTGGAGCTCTCGGACCGGTATGACGACTGCGGCCGCCTGATTTTCGACCGGGAGACACAGGACGTCCATGCCGGCGGCTCCGGCGCGGGCTGCAGTGCGCTCGTCACGGCGAGCCACGTGATGAAGCTTCTGCGCTCCGGAAAGCTGCGGCGGGTGCTCCTCGCGGCCACGGGCGCGCTCATGAGTCCCGTCTCCGCCATGCAGGGCGAGAGTCTTCCCGCCATCTGCCACGCGGTAGCCATAGAAGGGGAGGGAATTTCATGATGTTTCTCAAGGCGTTTCTGGTCGGCGGCGCGCTCTGCGCGCTCGGTCAGATCATCATTGACCGCACCGGGATCACCCCGGCGCGCATCCTCTCGGGCTATGTGGTGCTGGGCGTGATTCTCAGCGCGCTCGGACTCTATCAGCCGTTGGCAGACTTTGCCGGGGCGGGCGCCTCCGTCCCGCTCACGGGCTTCGGTCACCTGCTGGCAAAGGGCGTGCGAAAAGCCGTGGCGGAGGACGGGGCGCTCGGCGTCCTGACCGGCGGACTCACGGCCTCCGCTGCGGGCGTCACGGCGGCGGTGCTCTTCGGTATGCTCTGCGCGATCCTGTTTCGCGCCAAGGCGAAAAAATAATGCAGAAATGCTGACCTGCGGCGGGGTTACAGTTTCAGATTGCAGACAAATCCGCAAAAACAAAGAAAAATCTGCATGGGGAGCGCGAGGGGATGGGTTTCCCCTCGCATTTTTAATCATTCTCCGACGCCTTTGGGCGTTGGAGTTTGAAGCTGTCGTAATCGACAGTTTCAAACGGCAAATCCTGCCCTGCGGCAGGATTTGCCGTTTTGCCGGAAAATGGATACATTATTATAAAAAATATGACAGGCGCAGGTGTTGAAATCGGGGATGGAATGCGGTATAATATACTGTATTTTTATAGCGACGGAATCTGCTCCGCGTTAGCGGAGCAAAGCAGGCAAAGCCTGCAAAATCATGGTGCATGACCATAGTTTCGGTATCATCTCCGCGAAAGCGGAGATAAGCGGGCAAAGCCCGCAGAAACACGGTTTATGAACCGCGTTTCAGATACCTTCACTGCAACGTCATCCTCTGAAATGCGCAGTACAATGCGCATTTCCCAACACAGGGCTACGCCCTGTGTTGCACAGCGAACGCTGTGATGAGGATAAAGTTATGATTTTGATTCCTATGCCGTTATGATACCCTCTTTATATCCGTTAATAATTTTATGGAGGCATATACATGGCAAAGAAACAGTTCAAAGCGGAGTCCAAGAAACTCTTGGACATGATGATCAACTCGATCTACACGCACAAGGAAATTTTCCTGCGTGAGATCATCTCCAACGCGTCTGACGCGATTGACAAGCTCTGCTACCGTTCTCTCACGGATGAGAATGTCGGCATGGAGCGCGGCGATTTCAAGATCCGCATCGATGTGGACAAGGAAGCGCGCACCATCACCGTCAGCGATAACGGCATCGGCATGACGAAGGAAGAGCTCGAGCAGAACCTCGGCGTCATCGCGCGCAGCGGCTCTCTCCGCTTCAAGGACGCGCTCGAGGAGGACGAGCAGGAAAACGCCGCCATCGACATCATCGGTCAGTTCGGCGTCGGCTTCTATTCCTCCTTCATGGTTTCCGACAAGGTCACCGTCATCTCCAGAGCCTACGGTTCTGACGAGGCCTATCAGTGGGTTTCCACCGGCACGGACGGCTATACCATCACTGAGGCCGAGAAGGACTCCGTCGGCACGCAGGTGATCATGCACATCAAGCCTGACGGAGACGGCGAGAAATACAGCACCTATCTCGAAAACTGGAAGATCATGATGCTGGTCAAGAAATATTCCGACTATGTCCGCTGGCCCATCGTCATGGAGGTGGAGCACAACGAGATGGTCGAGACCGGCGAGGTCGATGCGGAAGGCAAGCCCGTGACGAAGATGGATCAGGGCTACCGCGAGGAGACCATCAACTCCATGGTTCCCATCTGGCAGCGCAGTCGTCAGGAAGCGACGGACGAGGAGTGCATCGCCTTTTATCAGGACAAGTACCACGACACCGATGAGCCGCTGGCTGTCATCCGTGTCAACGCCGAGGGTCTCATCAGCTATCGCGCGCTGCTGTTCGTCCCGTCCAAGACGCCCCGCCAGTTCTACACCCGCGAGAGCGAGCCGGGCCTCGAGCTCTACAGCTCCGGCGTCATGATTATGGACAAGTGCACCGATCTGCTGCCCGACTGCTTCGCCTTTGCCCGCGGCGTGGTGGACTCTCCCGACCTGAGTCTGAACATCTCCCGCGAGACGCTGCAGCATGACCGCCAGCTCAAGCTCATTGCCTCGAACCTCGGCAAGAAGATGAAAAACGAGCTGACCAAGATGATGAAGAGCGACCGCCCCAAGTACGAGAAGTTCTATGAGAATTTCGGCATGGTTCTCCGCAGCGGCGCCATCAGTGAGTATGGCGAGAAGGTGGATGACATCAAGGACCTTCTGCTCTACAACGTCAGTGAAGAGCGCATGGTTTCCTTTAAGGAGTATGTGGACAGCATGCCCGCCGAGCAGGAAAAGATCTACTATGCCTGCGGCGAGAGCATTCGCCGCGCGCTGAGCCTGCCGCAGGCAGAGCAGCTGCACCAGAAGGGCTATGAGATCCTTTGCATGACCAACCAGTTCGATGAATTCATCATTGACACGCTCAAGAAATATAATGATAAGCCGTTCTGCAACATCGCCGTCGAGGACCTCGGTCTCGAGAGCGAGGAGCAGAAGCAGGAGACCGAAAAGCTGGAGGCCGAGTCCAAGGACCTGCTGGGCTTCGTCAAGGAGACGCTGGGCGATCAGATTGACCGCGCCGTGCTGAGCCATAAGCTGGTTTCCGGCGCCGTCTGCCTCACGGCGGAGGGCGGTATCACGCTCGAGATGGAGCGCTATTTCCGCAACATGCCCGGTGCGCCGGATCATCTCAAGGCGATCCGCGTTCTGGAGTTTAACGGCAATCACCGCGCCTTCAAGGCCATGCAGGAGGCCTTCAATGCTGGCGATAAGGACCGCGCGGCCAAGATTGCCCGCGTGCTGCACGCGCAGGCGCTGCTCATCGCCGGCGAGCCGCTGGATGATCCGACCGAGTACACGGAACTTGTCTGCGATTTTATCGACTAAACTCTATCAGAGGCTGCCGTTGAAAAAACGGAATCTGCAGGGGAGGGGTCTGCCCCTCCCGGCAGAGAGCAGTGAATTACCAGGAAGCAAGGGGTGATATTTCGTGGATCCTCGTATGGGCATTTATGTCCATATCCCGTTTTGCGCCAGCAAATGCGGCTATTGCGATTTCTATTCCCGCGCCGGATGCGAGGGCGATATGCCCCGCTATCAGCAGGCGCTGCTGACCCATATCCGGGAGTGCGTTCCGCGCATTGCGCCGGCTTATATTGACACCGTCTATTTCGGCGGCGGCACGCCCAGCTTCTACGGCGCGCGCCGTCTCGCCCAGATTCTTGACGAAATCAAGGCTTCGGGTCTTCTCATGCGCTCGGCGGAGATCACTGTGGAGGCCAATCCTGACAGCCTGACGCGCGGCGATCTCCGGATTCTGCGCCGTGCAGGCGTCAACCGGCTGAGCATCGGCATGCAGTCGGCGAATAACGACATTCTCAAGATGATCGGCCGGCGCCACAACTTCAAGCAGGTGGAGATGGCCGTGCGCCATGCCCGCATGGAGGGGTTTGACAATGTGAGTCTGGACCTGATCTACGGTCTGCCCAGCCAGAGCGCCGGGGACTGGGCCGAGAGCATGGCCCGCGCGCTGGAGCTCCATCCGGAGCACATCTCCGGCTACGGGCTGAAGCTCGAGCCGGGCACTCCCATGTATGAGCTCAAGGACTCGCCCCTGATTCCGGACGACGATCTGCAGGCGGACATGTATCTCGCCATGGTGGAAACGCTCGCGCGATACAATTATCAGCAGTATGAAATCTCCAACTTCTGCGTCCCCGGCTATGAGTCCCGCCACAACTTCAAATACTGGCGGCTGGGGGACTATCTGGGCTTCGGCCCCGGCGCCCACTCCTGTGTGGGCCGCACGCGCTACAGCTATGTCCGCGATCTGGACAGCTACATCACAGGCGTGCTCCAGAGCGGCGACATGATCGACGAATATGAACAGATCGGCGATTTTGAGCGCGGCTCGGAATACCTCATGCTCGGCATGCGCACAGCCTGGGGCATCACGAAGGAAGAATATCAGGCCATCTACAACAACCGCTTCGGTCTGCTGGAGGCCACGCTGGAGGAGTTTCGCGCCAACGGCTGGGCTGCCCGGACGGACGGAAGATGGCACTTTACGCCGGAGGGATTTCTTCTCTCCAATCAACTCATCGGCAAGCTTCTCGAGGCGCAGACTGACCGCCGCGCGGAGCAGACGCCCTGGATCCGGCCGCAGGTGGAGCAGCAGCCCCGCCAGGAACTGCCGGCCAAGCGGAAAACAGTGGAAGAGCTATTGGGTGGGGCGGAAAACCCCAGATCATAACGATACAGGGATGATGATATCATGAGCGATCAAAAATTTGAAAACGAATTCATGGATTTCTTTTCTGCCGGCAAGGAGGCGCGCCGCGTCCACGGCGGAGAGGAGACCGAGGAGCTGGAAAACCGCGCGGAGGGAACGCGCAGCTACGGTCCGGCCAAAGTGCAGGGCAAAAAAGACCGCCGCGAAAGACGCGCCGTGCCCGATGAGGGCAAGGAGCCGGAGCCGGTTTCCGAAGAGGAAATCCCCGAGTCGGAAGCCGCCGTGCAGGTCGAGGAAATTCCCGAACCTGAGCAGGCACCGGAACCGGAGGAAATGCCCGAACCTGAGCAGGCGCCGGAACCGGAGGAAATGCCCGAACCCGAGCAGGTACCGGAAGCGGAAGAGCTGCCTGACCTGGAGGCGGATCTGATGAAGATCCCCACGCCGGAAGTCGATGAGATTCTCAAAGAGCAGGCTGCCGCTGCCAAGCCCGCGCCGCAGCCGAAAAAGCCGGCGAAAGCAAAGCAGGAGCCGGTCCTCAATCCGGAGCAGGATTTCCGCGCCAGCTTCCGCGCTGACAACCGCCGTCGCTCCAAAACGGATGATCTGTCCGATCTGGAAGCTGCGCTGATGGCGGGCGCCGTCACTTTGGGCGCCGACGCCGCGAGCCGGGAGAAGGCAGCTGCCTCCGGCGAGGATTCCACGATGGACGCGCTGCGCGCCGCGCTGATGGGCAGCGAGGAGACGCCGAGTGCGCCCGCGCAGGAGACTGCGCTGTTTGAGCGGCTGGATGAGCAGACGGAAAAGACTGCGCCCGCCGCAAAGCCTGCGGAGACAAAGAAGCCCGCGCAGCAGAAGACTGCCAGGCAGGCAGACCAGCCGAAGCAGCAGAAGAAGCCGAAGCAGCAGGCAAAGCAGCAGAAACAGCCGAAGCAGCAAAAGCAGCCCAAGCAGCCTGCCAAGTCGGAGAAAGCCGCGCCTGCCCAGACGGCCAAGCCCAAAGAGCAGAAACCGGCGAAGGCCGCTGCCAAGCCGAAGACGGCTCCCGAGCCGAAAGCCAAGAAGGCAAAGCCGCAGGGGAAAGACAAGTCCGGCGGGAAAAAGGGCCGCAAGGGCGGTCTGATTGCCGCTGTCATTGCGGCAGTGCTCTGTCTCGTCGTTGCCGGCAGCGCCCTTGTGGTGTCGCAGCGGCAGACGGTTTACCCCAAGGTGACCCTGCAGGGCGAGGACCTGTCCGGCATGACCGTGCAGGAGGCGGCGAACGCCGTCAAGAGCGCCGGCTGGGACGGCGCCGAGGGCACCATCCTGAAGGTGCAGCTGCCCGGCGAATCTACGCTGGACGTTCACGGCCGCGACATCGGCTGGAGCGCCACGGCGGATGAGGGCGCGCAGGCGGCCTGGGACTATGGCCGCGACGGCAATTTCCTGACGAACCTCGTCACCTTTGTCCGCACTGCGATTTCCGGTCATGAGATCGCCGACGATCTTCTGCCCGAGCCGAACACCTCCGAGCTCCGCAAGGAGGTCAAGAAGGCCGTTGACGAGGCGAACGAGGCCATGAGCGACGGCAATCTGGAAATCGATACCGATGCCAAGCTGATTCGCTTTGTCAAGGGCGGCGATCTCTTCGCCGTTGAGACGGAAGAAGTTTACACCCGCATCCTCGAGGCGCTTGAGACCCACGAGCAGTCGATCAGCTGTGTCAAGAAGGTCAGCGAGGATTCCGAGGTGAAGGATCTGGATATGCAGGCCCTGCATGACGAAGTCTGCGGCGAGCCTGAAAACGCCCGATACGATCCCGAGAAGAAGGAGATCGTGGAAGGCAAGCCCGGCGTGGAGTTCGATGTGGACGAAGCGCACAAGATTTGGGCGAAGGCCAAGGCCGGCGAGCTCGTGAAGATCCCCATCGAGGTCACCGAGCCCTCCTTCCACAAGAGCGATGTGACCGAGCTGTTCCATGATAAGCTCGCCAGCAAGACCACGTCTCTCTCCGGCAGCAGCGCGGCGCGCATCAACAATATCACCCTTGCCGCGGAGAAGATCAACGGCGTCATTCTCGATCCCGGCCAGACCTTCTCCTATAACGATACGGTCGGCCAGCGCACCACAGCCCGGGGCTTCCGCGAGGCCGGCGCCTATGCCAACGGCGAGGTCGTTTCGGAGGTCGGCGGCGGTATCTGCCAGGTGTCCTCCACGCTGTATTACACCGCCATGATGTCCAACCTGAAGATCACGGCCCGCACCGCGCACTACTTTGCCGTGGGCTACATTGAGCCCGGCATGGACGCCACCGTCAGCTGGGGCGCGCCGGACTTCCGCTTTGAGAATGACCGCACTTTCCCGATCAAGATCGTGGCCAACGTCACCGGCAACTCCGTCAACGTGGAGATCTGGGGCACGGATGTGGATCACTCCACCGTCAAGCTGGACTCCACCACCAGCGGCATGACCACCACGACCTTCCGCAATGTCTATGACAAGGACGGTCAGCTTCTCAGCCGCACGCAGGAGGCCGTGAGCACCTATCACGCGCACGAGACGGTCAGACCCACCACGGCGCCCGCGCCTGTCCGCACAGCGACGCCCACCGTCACGACGCCGACGCCTGCCACGCCGACGCCCGCTGCGCCCACACCAACGCCCGCTGCGCCCACGACGGAACCCGAACCGGATCAGCCCGACGTCGACACGCTGGACGATACCATCGTGGACTGATCCGCGAATCAAGCCCGTAACTCCGGCGGGCGCTGCCCGCCGGACGCGATTTCAAGTACAGGAGACGAACAGACATGAGCAGAGAACCCTTCTTTATTACCACTCCCATTTACTATCCTTCCGACAAGCTCCACATCGGCCATACCTACTGCACCGTGGCCACCGACTCCTTTGCCCGCTATAAGCGCCTCCGCGGCTATGACGTCATGTTCCTCACCGGCACGGACGAGCACGGCCAGAAGATTGAGGAGAAGGCGAAGGCCGCCGGCGTGACGCCGCAGCAGTTCGTGGACCACATCGTGGCCGGCGAGGGCGGCATCCTCGATTTGTGGAAGCTGATGAACATCTCCAATGACCGCTTCATCCGCACCACGGACGATTACCATGTCCAGTCTGTGCAGCGCATCTTCCGCAAGATGTATGACAACGGCGACATTTACAAGGGCAAGTATTCCGGCATGTACTGCACGCCCTGCGAGAGCTTCTGGACCGAGAGCCAGCTCGTGGACGGCAAGTGCCCTGACTGCGGCCGCGAGGTCAAGTATGCCGAGGAGGAGGCCTATTTCTTCCGCCTTTCCAAGTATGCGCAGCCTGTGAAGGAGCTGCTGCTCACCGGTGAGTTCCTGCAGCCCATGAGCCGCGTCAATGAGATGATCCGCAACTTCATCGATCCCGGTCTGGAGGATCTCTGCGTCTCCCGTACCAGCTTCTCCTGGGGCATCCCCGTGGACTTCGACCCCGGCCATGTGGTCTATGTCTGGGTCGATGCGCTCTCAAACTATATCACCGCCATGGGCTATCTCAATGATAAGTACGACGATTACGACAAGTACTGGCCCGGCGTTCACATCGTCGGCAAGGAGATTGTCCGCTTCCACTCCATCATCTGGCCCGCCATGCTCATGAGTCTGGGCGAGCCCCTGCCGAAGAAGGTCTACGGCCATGGCTGGCTGCTGATCGACGGCGGCAAGATGTCCAAGTCCAAGGGCAATGTGGCCGATCCCTATCTGCTGGCCGAGCGCTACGGCGTGGACGCGCTGCGCTTCTTCCTCATGCGCACGTTCCCCTTCGGCTCTGACGGCAACTTCTCCAATGAGCTGCTCATCTCCTGCATCAACGCGGATCTTGCCAACGATCTCGGCAACCTCGTCTCCCGCACCACCCCCATGGTAAACAAATACTTCGGCGGCACGCTGCCTGCCGAGCAGGAGGCGGACGAGGAGAAGGATGCCGATCTCATCTCCATGGCGTCCGCGCTCGCCGGCAAGGTCGGCGAGGAGATGGACAAGTTCCAGCCCCAGAACGCCATCGGCGAGGTCTTCAAGGTTCTCGGCCGCGCCAATAAGTATATCGATGAAAACGCCCCCTGGCTCCTGATCAAGGAGGAGGGCAAGAAGCCGCGTCTGGCCCGCGTGCTGTATAACCTGCTTGAGACCATCCGCATCTGCGCCGGTCTGCTCACGCCCATCATGCCTGAGACCGCCGCCGAGATCGCAAAGCGTGTCGGCGCGCCCGAGGCCGCGTGGGACGATCTGTGCGTCTTCGGTCTCCTGCCCCAGACCGTCACGGTCACGCTGGGCGATGCGCTCTTCCCGCGCATTGATATGAATAAGGAGCTCGCAGCCCTCGAGGAGATCAGCGCCGCGCAGAAGGCGGAAAAGGCCGCTGCCGAGTCCGGCGTGAAGGCCGAGCCCATTCTCCCGGACGTGAAGTTCGATGATTTCGTCAAGTGCGATATGCGCGTGTGCGAAATTCTCTCCTGCGAGAAGGTCAAAAACTCCGAGAAGCTTCTGAAGTTCGTCCTCAATGACGGCACCGGCAAGCCGCGCCAGATTCTCTCCGGCATGCAGGCGTTCTACCCCGAGCCGGAAAAGCTCGTGGGCAAGAAAGTCATCGCCATTCTGAACCTGCCCAAGCGCAAGATGGCGGGTCTGGAGTCCAATGGCATGCTCCTGTGTGCCGAGGCCGATCCCGACCACGTCTGGCTCACGCTGGTGGACGACGCCGTTCCCGCCGGATCAAGAATCAACTGAAACTGAACAGTGCAGCGATGGGAAGTCCGATAAAGGACTTCCCATCACGGCGGATTTACGAAAAGTTCAGAAACAATTCATTTCCTGACACGTCAATCTATGTTAATATAGAAACGTTGGGCTTATCAGAGCACACTGCCCGTTTTCGGTGTGCTGTGACAGACGCAACATCTGAAAAACAGATCAAAGGAGCGAAATGACCCCTTGAGAATCATCAGCTCAAAATCCATATATCAGGACGAGGCAGAGCGCGTCCGCCGCGCTGCGCAGCGCGAGCAGGCCGCGTGGGACGAAGAGGCGGAGGAGTTTCTGGACCATCCGGTTCTGCGCAGAAACGCTGCCGCAGAATCTGCGAAGCCCGCGCAGCAGCCCGCAGCCGCAAAGCCTGCCGCCGCGAAGACGACGACAGCCGCGCGCCCGGCTTCGGCAAAGCCTGCCGCCGCGAGAACGGCGACAGCCGCGCGCCCGGCTTCGGCAAAGCCCGCCGCCGCGAGAACGACAACTGCCGCGCGCCCGGCCTCGGCAAAGCCTGCCGCCTCGAAGACGACAGCTGCGCGCCCGGCTTCGGCAAAGCCTGCCGCCTCGAAGACGACGGCTTCGGCTTCCCGCCCGCGTCAGGGGCAGCAGACGACCCGCACCATGGCGCAGACAGCGGCTGCCCGCCGCGCTGCCGCGCAGAAGAGTGCTGCCGCCGCGCAGAGCACTGTCCGCGAGACGGAGCCGCGCGTCCGCGCCGGCTTCGTGGAGGAGTCTCCCGTTCGGCCGCAGCGCCGCCGTGCAGCGCCGGTAAAAACGAAGCGCCGCCGGAAAAAGAAAAAGAGCTTCGGCCGCCGCGTGGGAAAGATGATTGTCACGCTGGCCGTCCTCTTCGCCGTGTATCTCACGGCGGTGTTCTCCAACATTCCCTTCATTGCCAAGTGGCGCACGATTTATATTCAGACCGCCATGGCCACGATGACCCACCAGTGGCTGGCCACGGCGTTCATTCCGCACAGCGTCATTGACAAGGTCATGGCTGACGTTGCCGCCTCCCGCGAGGCGCAGATCGGCGTCAACTCCCAGTGGGCAGATGACGACGATGACACTTCGGCCGACAGCGATACCCACCGCAACCCCACGCTCACGGATACCGCCGGCATGACCGAGGCGGAGATCAAGTTCTTTGATACCTTCTGGGAAGTCGACGTGGACTCCATGGTGGACTATGTGCAGAAAAACCCCGCTGCGCTCAGCGACGGCTGGGATCACATTGACATCAACCACACGTCTCTCTCGGACAACGGCACCACGATCCGCACGGTTCAGGATGAGCAGGTGCTCGCCATCGACGCGGACAACGGCGTGATCATCGTCCGCCAGAGCGGCGCGGGCTACCGCGGCATCATGGCCGTGTGCAAGGATCCCTCCCGTCTGAGCCTGCAGGCCGCCGATACCATCGGCGCTTACGGCGAGGTCGTGGGCGAAATTGCCCAGTCGCATAACGGCATCATCGGCATGACCGGCTCCGGCTTTGAGGATGACGGCGGCGTCGGCAACGGCGGCACCATCGTGGGCTATGCCATGTGCAACGGCATTTCCTACGGCGCCCACATGCTCCCGGGCTATAAGCGGCTCGAGCTGCGGCAGGACAACCGCGTTTACGTCGTGGACGCGAGCGACGAGGTGCACCCCGATACGACGGACTGCGTTGAGTTCTCTCCCGCCATGATCATTGACGGCGAGATTGTCGTGGACGCCACGAGCGGCTTCACCGATCTGCAGCCCCGCGCCTGCATCGGCCAGAGCAAATACGGCGAGATCATCATGCTCCTCATCGAGGGCCGTCTGCCCACCGTGTCTCTGGGCTTGGGCGTGCCGGAGTGCGCCCGCATCATGCACCGCCATGAGTGCGCGCAGGCCATGAATCTGGACGGCGGCACCAGCGCCATGTTCTGGTACAAAGGCGACTATATCATGAAGAGCTCCAACCCGGTCCTCACGGCCGGACGCCCGCTCCCGAACGCCTTTGTCTATACCAAAGCGAAATAACAAAAAAGAAAGGGTCTGTTTTCTGCAGACCCTTTTTGTATGCAGGAATTCATAAAACATTCAGCTTTTCCACGTAGAAATTTGCTGCGTTTTTCTGTATAATTTTCCTATAATCATTTCTTCTGAAAGGATGAACATCATATGCAGTTTGTAAAGCAGCACAAGATCCCGGTCATCATTGCCGCGTGCGTGATTGTCCTGGGACTGATTCTGTTTTTCGTTCTTCACGGCGCCGGCAGCGCCTCAGGCGGCGTCTATGTGCAGTCTGTCCGGGACCTCACCGGCGGCATCGGCACGGTCAGCCGCTTCTCCGGCGTGGCCGAGAGCCAGAAGACCGAGAAGATCACCTGCGACGAGCAGAAGACCGTCAAGGAGATCCACGTCGCTGCGGGCGACTCGGTGAAGAAGGGCGATAAGCTCTTCTCCTATGACACCGAGCTCATGCAGCTCGATGTGCAGCAGGCGCAGCTGGAGATTGAGTCCATGCAGAGCACCATCTCCACGAACAATTCCCAGATCGCGCAGTATCAGCGCGAGCGCTCCAGCGCCTCCGGCTCTGAGCGGCTGGCCTATGACGCGCAGATTCAGCAGCTTCAGGCGGATATCAACTCCACCAACTACCAGATGAAGACCAAGCAGGCGGAGCTTGAGCGGCTGAAAAAGGGTCTGGAAAATGCGGACGTCCTCGCCCCCGTGGACGGCACGGTGGAGGCGGTCGGAACGATTGAGCAGCCGCTGGATACGGAAAACACCATGGTCACCTTGCGCAACGGCGGCGATCTGCGCATTAAGGGCAGCATCAGCGAGCAGAATGTCATGTCCATCAGCGTGGGTGACCCGGTCATCGTGCGTTCCCGCGTGGATCAGACCCAGACCTGGAGCGGCACCATTGAATCCATCGACACCGGCTCCGCGCAGCAGAGCGAGGGGGAGGGCATGGTGGCGGAATCCGGCTCCGAGCGCGCGAGCTTCTATTCCTTCTATGTCAATCTCGAGGACGATGCGGGCATCATCATGGGCCAGCATGTGGTCATCGAGCCCGACTTCGGTCAGGGCGAGGTGCGTCAGGGCGTCTGGCTGCCATCGGGCTTCGTGGTGGACCCCGAGGGCGAGGCCTTTGTCTGGGCGGCGAACGACCGCATGAAGCTCCAGAAGCTCTCTGTCACGGTCGGCGACTATGACGAGGAGCTCGACATGTATCAGATCACGGACGGTCTGGAGAATGACACGCTCATTGCCTGGCCGGATGAGAGCTGCGTCCCCGGCGCCGCCGCCACGACCGAGCTCGTCTGGGACGAGCAGGGCGCGGACGAGGAGTTCTTCGAGGGCTCCTTCGAGGAGGAAGTCTTCGATGAGCCCATGGACGGTGAAGTCTTCGGCTCCATGGAGGGCTGAGCCTATGGCGGAAACACTCATTGACCTGCGTCATATCTATAAGACATATGACGAGGGCGGCAAAATGCCCGTCCCGGTGCTGACGGATGTGTCGCTCCGGGTGGAGGACGGCGAGTATCTCGCCATCATGGGCCCCTCCGGCTCCGGCAAGTCCACCCTCATGAACATCATCGGCTGCCTCGATCTGCCCACGGAAGGGGAGTTTCACCTCGGCGGCGAGGATGTGCTCAAAATGAATGAAAACAGCGTGGCGGATCTGCGCAACCGCATGATCGGCTTCGTGTTTCAAAACTTCAATCTCCTGCCGCGTGAGACCGCGCTGGAGAATGTGGCGCTGCCGCTGCTCTATGCGGGCGTGTCCCGCCGCGAGCGGCTTGAGCGCGCCCGGGAGGCGCTTCGTGCCGTCGGGCTCGAAGACCGCGTGGACTTTCTGCCCACGCAGCTCTCCGGCGGTCAGAAGCAGCGCGTGGCCATCGCCCGCGCCATGATCAACCGTCCCCGCGTCCTGCTCGCGGACGAGCCAACCGGCGCGCTGGACACCGCCTCCGGCAAGCAGGTGATGGAGCTGTTTGAGTCGCTCAATGCCGACGGGATGACCGTCGTCATGATCACGCATGCGCCCGAGATCGCGCAGCGGGCGAGACGCATGATCCGCATTCTGGACGGCAAAATCGCGGAGGAAGGAGGCGGCGACGCATGAGCACAGAGAAGAAAAAGCTCACCAAACGCATTGTGATCACGGCGCTGATCCTTCTCGCGCTCGCCGCCGCGGTGTATCTCATTGCCCGGACCATGCGCAGCCAGACCGTGGACGTGTTCCGCGTCGATCAGGTCGCGGAGACCTATTGGGGCGACAGCCAGGAGCTCTCCGGCATGGTCACGGAGGGCAGCGTGGAAAACATTCCGCTCGCCGAGGGCATGGTGCAGGAGTTCAAGGTCAAGCAGGGAGACACGGTCAAAAAGGGCGATGTTCTCTTTGTGTATGACACCTCCAGCTATCAGCTCACGCTCTCGAGCGATCAGGCGAAGATTGCCATGCTGAAAAGTCAGATTACCTCCGCGCAGCAGGACATCGCGTCCTACCGCCGCATGACGCCCACTGAGGCCGTGACCCCGCCCCCGGACCCCACGCCCAGACCCGCGCCGAAAACCATTGCCGTCGTGGAGGAAAACACGCCTGCCGCCGAGCAGACGGACGGCGTGAAGTATTATAACTGCACCACCGCCACCGTGGTGCGCGCCTCGGTGCTGAAGGCGCTTCGCGCCTCCTCCGGCAGCGCAGGCTTCCGGCTCTACAGCGGGCGCGAGCTGCTGGGTCTCTGGCTCGTCAGCGGCAAGGATCTCGCCGTGGACTATCTGGATGACTGGGCCCCGGCGGACTGGAAGCTCGGCGAGGGGCTCACGCTCAACGGGGACGGCACCATCTCCATGGATCTGGAGGCCACGCACTACGGCGTGTTTGAAAGCCGTCTTCCCGGTGCGGACGATCCCGAGCCCGAGCCGTGGGTCGATCCCACCTCCGGCTATTCCCGCGCGGAGATTGCCGAGATGATCCGCGACAAAAATGCGGAGATCAAAGACCTTCAGCGCGAGCTGCAGCAGGCGGAGCTGAAGTATAAGCGCGACCAGCTCACGTCCCGCTCCGGCGAGGTCAAGGCTGCCGATGACGGCGTCGTCACCTATGTGGGCGATCCCCATGTCGTCGCGGCGGGGGAGACCCTCGTCACGCTCAAGGGCAGCGCAAACGCGCTTGTCACCGTGTATGTCGATGAGTACTCTCTCGATGCGCTCCAGCCCGGCGACGAGGTCTCTGTCACCAGCTATGAAACCGGTGTGTCCTTCCTTGCCAAGGTGGACAAGGTGAGTACCGAGCCGGACACGGATTACTCTTATGATTCCAACAGCTCCATGTATCCCGTCACCTGCGTCTCCGAGGACCCGGACGTGGAGCTCAATGTGGGCGAGTGGTGCTCCGTCACGCCCATGCAGGAGGACGCCCCGTCCGACGCAATTTACATTCCCATGTTCTTCATCCGGGACGACGAGCAGGGCTCCTATGTCCTCGCTGTGGACGAAAACGGCCGTCTGGAGCGCCGTGCAGTCACCACCGGCAAGGTGATCTGGGGCAGCAGCATGGAGATTCGCAGCGGCGTCACGCTCGAGGATGAGCTGGCCTTCCCCTATGGGCGCAGCGCCCGCCCGGGCAACCGCACCCACAGCGCGGAGATTGATGCGCTTTACGGCGGCTATTAAGGAGGGAATCACATGTTAGAAAATATTCGACTTTCCTTCCGGGGCATCTGGTCGCATAAAATGCGCTCGTTCCTCACCATGCTCGGCATCATCATCGGCATCGCCGCGATCATTGCCATTGTGTCCACCATCGAGGGAACGAACGAGCAGATCAAGCAAAACCTCGTCGGCTCCGGCACCAACACCGTCACCGTCACGCTCAATCAGGATGGCTATCCCTATGAGTTTGACTGGAACGGCAAGCCCGACGTCCAGCCCTTTGATGACGAGCTGCTCGAGGAGCTGGCAGGCATCGACCACGCGGAGAGCCTGTCCTTCACGCACAGCCGCGACTATGTGAACAACATGGTTTATCTCAAAACCGATCTGAGCGACTGCGGTCTTGTTGGTGTGGACGAAAACTATTTCGCCACCGCCGGCTATCAGATCATCCGCGGCCGCGGCTTCGCGGCGCAGGATCTCTCCGGCGCGGGCAAAAATGTCTGTATCCTCGATAAGGTCACATACAACAACGCCTTCTCCGGCTCCAACCCGCTTGGGGAGACGCTGCTCATCAACGGCGTGCCCTTTACGGTCATCGGTGTGGCGGTGCAGAGCAGCACGTTTGAGCCCACAATCAGCACTCTGGACGAGTGGTACATGTATACCTCCGACCGCCGCGGCAAGGTCTTTGTGCCCGATGCGGCATGGCCGCTGATTTACGGCTTCGACGAACCGCTCACGGTCATCCTCCGCGCCGACAGTACCGACGCCATGACGCAGGTGGGCAGGGACGCTGCCAAGCTGATCAACGCCTCTCTCGGCCTCTCCGCGGAGGATTCCTCCGCCCTGCAGTATAAGAGCATGGATCTCATGGATCAGGCGGCGCAGATGCAGCAGCTCGCCTCGAGCACGAATATCATGCTCATCGCCATCGCGTCCATCTCGCTTCTGGTGGGCGGCATCGGCGTCATGAACATCATGCTCGTCTCTGTCACGGAGCGCACGCGGGAGATCGGTCTGAAAAAGGCGCTCGGCGCCCGCCGCCGCCAGATTCTCGGCCAGTTTCTCACGGAGGCCGCCGTGCTCAGCCTGCTGGGCGGCGTCCTCGGCATCATCGCGGGCATCATCCTCGCCCGGGTCATCAGTCTCGTGGTAGAGATCCCCGTCGCCATCAGCATCCCGGCGATCCTCGTTGCGATCGTCTTCTCCTCCCTCGTGGGCGTCATCTTCGGTCTGCTCCCCAGTGTCAAGGCCTCCAAGCTCAACCCCATTGACGCTCTGCGATACGAATAAAACCCCAGACAAGGCGCTTTTTCGGAAGCGCCTTGTCTGTTTGCATCAATCATTAACATAATATAATTATGGTAAATAAGATAAAGCTGGTTAAATCGCATCTCAACCATTTTCATATTTTTCGTTGTAACTATTGACATTACATCAAAAGTGCGATAGAATGACACCGGTTCGATTGGAGGTGACCCAGATGCAGATATCCAGCAGATTCACGGTCGCGCTGCACATTTTTACCTGTGTGGAGGTGTTCCGGGATGAATACAAGGTGACCAGTGATTTTCTTGCCGGAAGCATCCATACGAACCCGGTTATCATTCGCAAAATCCTCACACAGCTGAAAGCCGCAGGGCTCATCAGTGTCGCCAGAGGAACCGGCGGCATCACCGTGAACAGACCGCTTGACGAGATCACGTTTTATGACGTGTATCAGGCGATTGAACCGCTCGAAAACGGCGACTTGTTCCATTTTCATGAAGCGCCGAACCCGGAGTGTCCTGTGGGAAGGAATATTCATGCGCTGCTGGACGATAAGCTCAGGGCGATCCAGAACGCGATGGAGGCGGAAATGCGCCGGTATACCCTTGCGGAGCTGGGCGCCGGGCTGCAGGAGCTGCTGAAAAGCGAAGCCTGATTGCGAAGGACTCCGGCGACATTTTCGCCGGAGTCCTGTTCAGGGGGGGAAGAACTATGGATCAAAAAGAATTGCAGGAGCAGCGGCTGACGGCGCTTGTGGATGCGTTCAAGTCGGAATCCGGGGAGTATTCCCGTCTCGAGACGCCCCGGGACACGGCCGGGAAGCAGCGCCTGCTGCGCTCGCTCATGAATGTCCGCCTGCCGCAGCCGCTGCCGGAGGACGTGCTGCGTGCGCAGGACGATTATCTGCGCGGCCGCGCCGCGGAAAAGGGCGTGGTCACGCTCGCCGACATTCCGGAATGCAGACCCGGCGTCTCCGTCTGGCAGGGCGACATTACCCGCCTTGCGTGCGACGCGATCGTGAACGCCGCGAATTCTCAGATGCTCGGCTGCTTTGTCCCCATGCACACCTGCATTGACAACTGCATCCACACCTTTGCCGGCGTGCAGCTGCGCGCCGAGTGCGCCCGGCAGATGCGTCAGCTGCGCCGGAAGTATGGAGAGGACTATGAGCAGCCCACCGCCGTCCCGATGCTGACCGATGCGTATAATCTCCCGGCGAAAAAGGTGATTCACATCGTCGGCCCGATCGTGGAGAGGCGGCTCACGCCGGCGCTGGAGGCGGATCTCGCCGCCTGCTACCGCAATACGCTGGATCTGTGCGCAGAGCATGGTCTTCGCAGCGTGGCCTTCTGCTGTATCTCCACCGGGGTGTTTCGCTTCCCGGGCGAGCGCGCCGCCGAGATCGCGGTAAAAACCGTGACCGACTGGCTCGCAGAGCACCCGAACACCATGGAAAGGGTGATTTTCAATGTTTTCAAGGAAGAGGACAAACAGTACTATGAACGCGAATTGCGATAACGGCGTCAACGGCTATCAGGAGACGATCCGCGCCGGGCTTGCCGCCGTGCGCACCATGTCGGGCGGCGCGTCCCATGGCGTCGGCACACGCGAAGAGCAGATCGAGCGGCTGCGCGAGGTGCTGCAGCAGACGGACGCCGTCGTCATCGGCGCGGGCGCCGGGCTCTCCACGTCGGCGGGCTTTACCTACAGCGGCGAGCGCTTTCTTCGGTACTTCCCGGATTTCGCCGAGACCTACGGCATCACGGACATGTATTCCGGCGGCTTTTATCCCTTCCCGGACGAGGAGATCTACTGGGCTTGGTGGGCGCGAAACATCTACTGCAACCGCTATCTTGATCCGCCGAAGCCGGTCTATGATGACCTCCTGCGTCTCGTGAAGGATAAGGACTATTTCGTCATCACCACGAATGTGGACCACTGCTTCCAGAAGGCGGGGTTTGACAAATCGCGCCTGTTTTACACGCAGGGCGACTACGGCCTGTTCCAGAGCCGCCGCCCCACTGAGCAGAAGACCTATGACAACGAGGCGTGGGTTCTGCGGGCGATGGAGGCACAGGGCTTCGAGCGGGATGAAAGCGGCGTTTTTGCCGTCCCGGCGGGGAAGCGCGTCTCCATGCGTGTGCCCGCGGCGCTCATCCCGCGCAATCCGGACGACGGCAGCAAGGTCATGCCGAATCTCCGTGTCGACGATACCTTCGTTGAGGACGCGGGCTGGCACGCCGCCTCGGCTGCCTACGGTGCGTTTCTCCGGCGCGCGGAGAGGAAACGCGTGCTGTTTCTGGAGCTCGGCGTCGGCAGCAACACGCCTGTCATCATCAAGTATCCCTTCTGGCAGATGACGCGCGACAATCCGCGCGCGGTCTATGCCTGCCTGAATTACAATGAGGCGTTTTGCCCCAAAGCGATCGAGCCGCAGAGTCTCTGCATCGACGGAGACACCGGCGAGGTCCTGAAGCAATTGCTTTCATAACGTACAGCAAGCCCCCGGCTATGCCGGGGGCTTGCAATGTGTTTTTTGATTGTGTACTCTTAGTACATACCGCCCTTCTGGACTAGGACGGCGCGATGTTCGGTTATGAACGTTTTTGGAGAGATATGAGCACCAATTTCAAGACTATTTCAGACTCCTTGTTCAAAAGTCTCTGCAACTGTTTATAAAAACTCTGCAAAAATGGGTAAGTTTTGGGTACGACTTTTTCCGTTACATGCTGGCGGCTGCTTTATGGAAGGCTCGCTCCACGGCATTGTAATCCGTGTGTGTATAGACGTCCAACGTGACGCTGGCGTGAGAGTGCCCCATGAGATACTGCAGACTTTTCACGTCGATCCCGGCCTGCTGCATATTGGTGCAGAAAGTATGCCGAAGAACATGCGGAGAGACATGGGGTGGCTTTTTCCCGTGGAGCTTCACATACTTTGCTTCCATGCAGCGAAGGTAGTTCTGCAGATGCATGGCAGTTTTCGGTCTGCCGTTTTTGTCCAGAAACAGAAACCCGCTGTACCCGTCCACAATGTATTCGATCTTTGGAGTTTTTCGATTCTCAACAATGTGACGGAAGGTCTGATATGCGGTCTCGCTCATGGGAATGCATCGAATCCCGCAGGAGGTTTTCGGGTCCTTGATGAAGTAGGGACGTTCCGCAGTTCTGCAAAGTTGGCGCTTGACATGGATGCAGCGCTTTTCAAAGTCGATGTCCTTCTTCGTGAGCCCATAGAGCTCGCTGACGCGCAGACCGCATTCCAGAAGAATGACTATATCATCGTCATAGTAGTTCCCGCTGCCATGCGATCGAATAAAAGTGAGAAAAGCGGTCTGCTGTTCTTTGGTGAGCGCATTCCGAAGCACGGCGTCATTTGGCAGCACATCAGCAAGTGTAAATTTGAACGGGTTTTTCCGAATCAGATCATCGTCAACTGCCATCTCGAATGCCGGACGCAGGATCGCATGATAGACGCCAATCGTATTTTGCTTCAGACCGGAGTCGTGCAGCTTCACGTAGAATCGCTTCGCGTCCAGCTTTTTCACAGAGCAGATTTTCCGGGAGCCGAAGGGGTCATTTTTGATGCGCTTGACTGCAGTTTGGTAGGCGCGGATTGAGTTCGGACCCAACTTGCGTTTCAAGCCCATATACAGATCCACAAGCTCGGAAACCGTGATGTTGCTGCCCTCAATGTCGATCCCGTCTGAAAGATCCCTCTGAATCTGTTCTTCTTTCTCCCGGAGTTCGTCCAAAGTTTTGGCATAGATGCTCCGGGTGACATTTTTCTCATCCTGATATCGGTACTCATAAGCGCCGTTGCTGCGCTGCCGTTCACCTGCGCGGAGCACACGGCCTTTCTTATCTTTTCGCTTTCCTTTGCGCTTTTCAGCCAAGTTGAATCCTCCTTTCAAAGAAAAGCGCCTGATAACCGGATTATACCGGTTATCAGGCAGAAACACATTTGTGCGAAATGAATCACACAGAATAGCTTCGCTCCAGAAATGCTTCCAGAGCCTTTCGCTTGATCAGCCGCTTGCTACCGACCCAGAGAACATAGGGACAGCTTTCGTCATTGGTCATCTCCCGGAGCTTGCCGGTACCAATGTTGAAGTAGGAGGCGGCCTCGTCCAAAGTGAGATTCGACTTTTCATAGACCGGGATGTCGATCTTCTTCATGCAGTCACCTCCTCATCTTGCGCCGCGGTCTCGGTAGCGCTGGCGTTTCAGCAGATTGAGACCGGCGATGATGTCATCTCTGATTTGCTTGTCCGTATAGTCGGCAGGGAAGAAGGAGCGGAAATCCTCCCGGCGCAATCGGATCTGTTCCCGCTGATTGGGCTTTTCTTCCGACATGACTGACAGAATACGTTTGCGCGTGTCTGAGGCGTACATCATTTCGCTGTCACGGTGCAGCCGGCATGCCTGCGAATAGGACGGTGTGCAGTCGTAGAGCTCAATCGCCTCCAGAATGGCTCGCTGCTCCTCTCGTGTGAGATAAGACAGTTCCACGCCCACGGTGAAGGCGATGCGGCCTTCATCCATCAGCGTGAGCAGCGGCGGAATCAGATTGGTCAGCCGGATGTAGCGCTGGATTTGGTTCCGGCTCTCACCGACCTGCGCCGCCATCTCCTCGTCCGAGCGCAGCTTCGTCCCAAGTTGGGACGAAGTGCCCTGATGACGCATGGCTTCATATTTCATCTTGTAGGCGAAGGCCTTCTCACTCGGGAGAATGTGCTCCCGGTGGAGGTTACTGTCCACCAGCTGAATGGCAGCTTCCTCACGGCTTACGGCATGGACAAAGGCAGGAACCTCGAAGAATCCTGCCTTCTGCGCTGCGTGGAGCCTCCGGTGTCCGGAGATCACTTCATATTCCATTGGTACGACCTCCAACGGTCGAACGATCAGCGGGGTGAGAATGCCGTGCTCCCGGATGCTCTCCACGAGGGCGTCCATTTCCGCGTCGTCCCGCACTTGATACGGATGCCCCTCAAACGGATGCAGATTTGCAATGTGAATGGTTTTGGGTGTATTCATGATTTAACGATTCCTTTCTCTGTTGCGCTCGCGCTGGAGGGCTTGCTTCTCAGCCTCCCGTTCCGCGAGCAGGATTTCATACAGCTTTTCGCTGCGCTTCAAAATGTTTTCTGCGCACCGGAGCTCCTCGCGCAGCGGTTGGAGCTTCTCGGTGCAGGCGTCCCGCTTTGCCTTGAGTTCCTGTTCTATTTCAGGAGATTTTGGCCTGCGGAGCTGATTGCGAAAGCCCTGCCGGTCGTGTTCCAGCAGGGCGATCTGTTCCTTTGTGTCATCCATGAAACGGTGGAGATCCACGTCCGTATGGATGTTGTACTTTCCAAGCAGCCGCGTTTCCCGGTCGATCTGATCCAGCTTCGCCAGCTCCATGCGCAGGGACGGCGAGAGCGGACGAACCTTCTGCTTCTGTGCCTCCGGGTCCTGCGCGAGATTGAGCAGTTTCAGAACGGCATAGAAGATCACATCCAGAATCACAACGTCCGCGCGCTTGCAGTGCGTGATTTCAAATCCAAGGCGCTGTTCGATGCTCAATAATGGAAAGCCCTTCGGGCGATACGGCAGATTGCTGTTCCATACGACATAGAATCGGTTGGAATTGATGTTCGATACCAGCCGCCGACGAATGCTCTCCTTGGAATAGCCCATCCGATCCAGCCGGACGGCGCGCTCCCAATCCTTTGCTTTCACGGAGAACCGCTGCCAATCGATGGTGTATCCGAGACCGCGAAGCTGATCCGCGAACTGATCCCATGTGCCTGCAATCGAAAGGCAGTATTCGATGTCCTCCTTGAGAATGTCCCGGTGGGTGTGCCTGCCGCTCTTGTGCACCCAGTAGGCGCCCTTCTCACCGCCGTAAAAGCGTGCGTTCTGAAGGACGGAAAGGCCATGCTCCACGCAGATGTTGTCGGAGATCTCCCGCAGACGGTAATGATCCTTTTTGTGGTTGTGGTATTTCAGCCCGGTCTTGCAGGAGACGGAATTGACTACAAAGTGGTTGTGCAGAGAATCTGTGTTGAGGTGGGTCGTGACGACCACCTCATAATCTCCCCACATCTCCCGCGCCGTTTCAAGTCCGATCTGATGGCATTCTTCCGGTGTGACCTCTCCGGGGCGGAAGCTCTGGAAACCGTGGTAGGCGACATTTCGCCCCTCCTTGCCATATCGGCGCTTGGTCTCCTGCATCTGGGAGTAGGCATCCTCCACACGGCAGTTGATGGCGGAGACATACATCTGCTGATCGGTTTTCTCCGGGTTTTCGACATAGCGCAGCGCCTGTGCCAGATCGTCATCCAGATACCGGTGGTCGATGGTCTTGTCCGGATTCTCCGCATAGTCCAGCACGTCTTTGAGCCGGCCTTTCACCGGCCAAAAGCCTGTGGTCGCCATGCTCACACCTCCGAGAGCTCTGCGCGGATCTCCTCCGGAGTTTGAACGCCGGGAGAGAAGAAGGTTGCGCGAAACCGATTCAGTGTGCTTTCCACCTCTGCTTCCAGTTCTGGGGACATGGGCTTTTTCAGCAGGCGGAGCAGATCGTCGTGAAGCGACCAAAACTGCTCCGGAAGCGAAAACGCCCTCGGCTCATAGCCGAGGGCGCGCTGCCGAAGATACTCGCCCTGCTTCAAGCCGCAGGACTTGGCGAGCTTTGCGATCCGCTGCTTTTCTGCAGCTGAGACCGTGAAATTGATTTGTGTGCTTTTCATGATTCCTCCTAAAACAGCAAAAGACCGGCAGCATGAAAACTGTCGGTCTTTGCAACGATATAGATTTGTGATTATCGCTCCGGATCGTTCTTTTTCTTTTTCAAACGCTCCAGAGACTGCAGGACGCTGTTCACGTTTTCCTGCTTCAGCGTATCGGGGTATTCCTCCTGGAAATCCACGAGCAGTTCCTTTGCGCTGCGCTCTCCGGCGCGAATTGCGGCATACGCCTGCGCATAGTTCTGATCCTTCAGCGCATCTTGGATGAAGCGAACGGAATCCTCCGGGAAATCCGACCAGCCGTCGTACAGTTCCTGCACGGCGCGGTCGATCTGTTCCCATGTGAGCGGCGCGCCGCGCTTTTTATGCTCGGCGAGAATGCCGATGACGTCCGAGAGATCGTTTTTGTACTTTCTTCCGGAGCGCAGCTTCATGGCGATCAGATATTCGGCGGACACGGTGCGGATCTCCAAAATGCCGGAGAACGTCCGGTAGTGTGTGGAATACTGCCGCAGCCGGGGCGAATAGGAACCGGTGTTCCGAAAGTCGGCATTCAGCCACCCGTATGGAAGCCCGAGCCGATCTCCGACGGTGCGGATCGCGTCCTTCATGGCGGAGGCTGCCTCGATCACAGCGTCCACATCGGTGGTCATGTCGCGAAAGCCGTAGTTTTCCAGAATGGCAGCGCCGCCGACCAGAATGATCTCGGCGGGCATCTGCTTTCCGACGAGGCGCTTATACTCTTTCGCCAGTTCCTTCAGGCACTGATCCAGATTCTCTTTTTTGAATACGGTCGTATTTTCAGTTGACATTTCGAACCTCGCTTTCTACGATGTTGAATCGCATGAATTCGGGGATCGCGTCTCTGAGCGCCTGCTGCTTTGGTGCTTCGCTTTTGGCAACAGTGGACGCCGCCAAAACGCCGGCCGGATAGAGCACCTCACGCAGCTTCATGCTCCGCAGCGGCTGATAGTCCTCGCACAGCGGCACCTCGTTCTCCCGGCTGATATAGTCCACCATCGCCAGCAGATACAGGCACTCCGGATACCACTTCCTGCGGTAATACATCATGACCTCGCCGCTCTCGATCGTGCGGATCAGAAAGTCGATGTCGCCCAGCTTTTTGAGCCGATGACAGACGTTGCTCTTGAACAGCTCAAAGCTCGGTCTGGGCTCCAGATACTCCTTCAGCAGATCCTCCATGCTGACGTGCAGGGCAGAGGAGAGACGATACACCGTCTCGGCGCTGCACT
>JAZQDI010000098.1:0-15292 GCA_045546715.1 Oscillospiraceae bacterium
CTCGAGCCGGCCTTGAGGTCCGGGCGGCAGAGGGCGGCGCCCTTATAGGCGGCGGTGTTGCCGGTCATTGCTGCGATCTTACCCATCTCACTTGACCTCCTGTTCCATGTTGATGGCCTGCTTGGGACATTCCACGGCGCAGATGCCGCAGCCCTTGCAGTAATCATAGGAGATCAAAATCTCCTTGCCCTCGGCGTAAATGGAGTTCACCGGGCAGTAGCCCATGCAGACGCCGCAGTTGATGCATTTTTCCTTGTCCATGACGGGCCGGACCACCCGCCAGGCGGCAGTATCCAGGATATACATGCCGTCGTTTCCCAGCGGCGTGACAAATCTGGTATCGTTCACGGTTACGCCTCCTTTTTCGTGATGACCACGCTGTCATAGGCGGTCTGGGCGGCAATGCGGTTTTGCTCGCCAAAGGCCGCTGCGATCTCATCAAAGAGCGCGTCCCTGCTCACGAGGTCCGTGACCTTCGCAAGCGCGCCGAGCATGGAGGTATTCGGCATGTTGCGCCCGAAGAGGTTTTCGGAAATGCCCGTGGCGTCCACGATGGCGATCTCTCCTGCCTCGGCGGGAATGCCGAGCTCTTCGATGGTCTTGGTGGAGTTGATGATGACGGTGCCGCCCTCCTTCAGCCCCGCATAGGTGGCAGGGAGCTTTACGAGCGTATCATCAAAGATGATGAGGATGTCCGGCTCGTAGACCTGCGTCTTGCGGCGGATCGGCTCGTTCGAAAGGCGGAGGAAACCGAACACCGGGGAGCCCTTGCGCTCCACGCCGAAAAACGGGATGAACTGGCCGTGCGTGCCGGAGCCAACAGCGGCCTTGACCACGATGTGCGACGCTTTGACAACGCCCTGTCCGCCGCGGCCATGCAAACGGATTTCTTTCATGAAATGCGCCTCCTTGTTTTCATGGGTGTTTCCGCGATTATTATATAAAATAAACAAAATTCAGTCAATATATCTATTAATTTCCTATGTTTCGACGAGTAGTGTTTCATATATTGACACAGGTGTTTTATTTTCGTATAATCGAATAAAACAAATCCGATCGGGAGGACGGCAAAATGCACAATGAGGTATCAGAGGATCGGTATACACTCAGCACGGTGGATACCGCGCTTTCAATCCTGAATCTGTACTTCGATCACGAGGAGCTCGGTACCACAGACATTGCCCGCGCGGTAAATGTGAGCCGCTCCACAGCGTTCCGCTTTCTGGTAACGCTGGAGCGGCGGGGCTATCTGGCAAAAACAGCAGGCGGGAAATACCGTCTGGGACTGAATCTATTCTCGCTCGGCATGGTCGCACATCAACGGATGGAGCTGGTGAATCTGGTTCACCCGCATTTGGAAAAAATGGCAGTCGACTGCGGAGAGACCTGTCATCTTGCCATCTTCAGCGACGCGGTGCATATCATGTTTATCGATCGGGCAGTGAGCGGGAGCAGTCTGAAGATGGACACCGCTCTCGGCTACAGCCAGGTGGCGCACTGCACCGCCTCGGGCAAGGCAATCCTCGCATTTTTACCAGAGCAAAATGTAGAGCAGTATCTCCGACGTGCGCCGTATCCGAGAATCACAGAGCACGCGCTGCCGAACGAAGCTGCGGTGCGCAGGAAGCTGCTTCAGGTTCGCGTAGAGGGCTACGCCAGCGATGAGGAAGAAGCCGAGCTCGGGCTCACCTGCTATGCCATGCCGCTGCTCGACCGCACGGGCAGGGCCATTGCGGCTGTAAGCGTATCCGGACCGACAACTCGCATGACGCAGCACAAGCAGAAGCATTTGGAGCGCATTTCTGCAGCTGTGAAGGCAATCTCAAGAGCTATGATTTAAAAAAGAAAGACACGCACTTTCGTGCGTGTCTTTCTTTTTTGGAGGCGCCACCCGGATTTGAACCGGGGGTCAAGGATTTGCAGTCCCATGCCTTACCACTTGGCTATGGCGCCATCGTCGGGAGACGCTCACTTCGCTTCGTTTTCCCGCAATCGGCTTTGCCGTTTGCGGAAAAGCTCCGCATCCGTTTCCGCCTCCCTCCTCTCAAAAACAAAAGGCATTTTGTTTTTGTAAGAATAAAGCGGTACGTCTCGCTATATGAATTCTATGCGGTTCGGCTTTGAAAAAGAACCGGATAGAAAAATGGAGCGGGCGACGAGGCTCGAACTCGCTACCTCCACCTTGGCAAGGTGGCGCTCTACCGGATGAGCTACGCCCGCATGATGGTGCCTCCGGTCGGAATCGAACCAACGACACGCGGATTTTCAGTCCGCTGCTCTACCATCTGAGCTACAGAGGCAAATATATGGTGGGAACAACTGGACTCGAACCAGTGACCCCCTGCTTGTAAGGCAGGTGCTCTAACCAGCTGAGCTATGCTCCCGTTTCAAAGCTTTGTCATTATACAAGAGGATTTTGAAAATGTCAATCCCCTTTTTTGAACTTTTTTGACTCCGCGCTCAAAAACAGAGCGCGGAGTCAAAAACGTGGGTCATCCCGCTGTTTCTTCCAGGATCGACTGAAGCTCCGCAGGCGCAAACGTATAGACGGCGTCGCAGAACTGGCAGGAGACCTCAATGCTCTGCCCCGCCGCGATCATTTCGCGCAGCGCGTCCGCGCCGACCGTGCCGAGTGCGCCGCGCACGCGCTCATGGCTGCAGTAGCAGCGGTATTCCACGCCGTGACGCAGCACGATCTCCGGCTCAAGCCCCTTCATGACCTGATTGATCACGGTCTCAGGGCCATCCTCATCCAGAATTGTGGTGAGCTGATCCATGAGGAAAATGTTGTCCTCCAGCTTTGTGATCAGCTCCTCCGGCGCGCCGGGCATGAGCTGCACGATGAAGCCGCCCGCCGCCTTGATGCTGCGGTCCGTGTCCACAAGCACACCGAGACCGCTCGCCGCGGCGATCTGCTCGCTCTCAACCAGATAGGCCGCGAGATCCTCCGCGATCTCACCGGAGACCAGCTCGGTGCTGCCGATATAGGGTTCGCGCAGACCGATGTCACGGCTGACGGTAAACATGCCGTCTTTGCCGACGGCGCCGCCCACATCGAGCTTGCCGTCCTGCCGGAGCGGCAGATCCACAGAGGGATCGCCCACCACGCCGCGCACATTGCCCTCGCAGTCAGACACGGCGATCACGCTGCCGATCGGGCCGCCGCCCTGCACGCGAACGGTGAGAGATGCGTCGTCCTCCTTCATCTGCTCACCCAGCAGAGACGCAGCGCACAGCGTCCGCCCCAGCGCCGCCGCTGTGGTGGGCGTGAGATGGTGGATCTCCAGCGCGCGCTGAACCGTGTCGCGGGCAGTGATCACCTGCATTTTGATAAAGCCGTCTTTTGATACGGCGCGAATGATTTCATCCATGATGCTTGATGCTTCCTTTCGATGCGATGATATGCGGTCATTTTTTGGGTCGTCGAGGACGCCGACCCCTGCAATCAAATTCTTACAGCAATAAAAAACAGCCTTCCCTGATCACCCTGCGGTCCATTTAAGGTGGTGCGGATTTCACCAAAGCCCTGCTGCTCGAGCAGCGCGGTGAGCCGCTCCGGCGTGTGGGCATATTCCACATGCTCCTCCGATTCGCGCGCCCAGAGCTCCCCTTCCCGCTCAAAGAGATCCATGCCAAAGCGCATGACGCCGCTGCCCTCGTCAAAGTCAGCCCGCCAGAGGCAGAACACATCCTCCGTCTCGTCGAGAAAGGTTTCCCCATCCAGGGCACGGAAGGATTCCGGTGTGCGGATATCGAAGATGAGCAGGCCGCCGGGGCGAATGAACAGGTGCAGCCGGTGCAGAACCTCCGGCAGATCCTCCGGCGGGAAATAGTCAAACCCGTCGAGCGAACAGACGGCGGCGTCCACAGTGCCGTAAAGATCCAGCTCCGCCGCGCTCTGGCAGAGCAGCAGCGGCGCAGCGCAGCCCTCCGGCAGACGCATGGCTTTCTCCTGCGCCTGCATGAGCATATCGGCAGAGGCGTCCGCCGCGATCATCTCATACCCGCGTCGCGCGAGCAGATCCGTGAGCGTGCCGGTGCCGCAGCAGAGATCCAGCAGGGTGCGCATCTCGCCCCCTGCTGCGGCAAATTGTCTCTCATAAAAATCCGCGAAGGCGGCATAGTCCACGTCCCGTGTAAGGGCGTCGTACCATGCCGCCAGCGGTCCATAGGACGCCGTCACTCCTTGACGCCCTCCGTCTTTCCCAGACGCTCAAAAACCACGTCATAGCCTCCGGCGCCATACTGAAGGGAGCGGTTGACCCGGCTGATCGTGGCGGAAGATGCGCCGGTGCGCTCGAGAATGTCGCTGTAGATCATGCCGCTGTGGAGAAACGACGCCACCTGATAGCGCTGCTCCATCGCGCGCAGCTCATTGACCGTGCACAAATCCTCCAGGAACTTCTTGCACTCCTCCACCGTCTGAACAGTCAGGAGGGCTTCATACAGCTCTTCGCAGCGGTTGTCCTTGTTTCGTTTATACATTTCCTTCGTTCCTTTTCCTTAATTCTCTGCTCGATTGGTGGTGCACTACTCTGCACTTTAACAGTGTAATTCATTTTACACGACAGTTTGGAAAATGTAAATACTATTTGCCTGTTTTTGGTCGGAGTTTTTTGTCATTTCACCGAAGAATACCCTTGCTTTTTCATAGGTAATACGTTAATATATACACAAAGAGTCAATTAATCAAATGAGAGGAGGGCTGCGGATGCAGATCGTCATTGGAAACTGGGTCCTCGGCATGGGCACGTTCTGGGCGGCCGCCATCGTGGTGTTTCTGGTGTTGGAGGGCATGACCGCGGGACTGGTGACCATCTGGTTTGCGCTCGGCGCATTGGCTGCGCTGCTCGCTTCCGTGTTCGGCGCGCCGCTGTGGCTGCAGCTGGTCTGGTTCTTTGTGATCAGCATCGCAGCGCTGTTTCTCACGCGCCCGCTCGCGAGAAAGTATCTCAACAGCAAAACGCAGGCCACAAACGCCGACATGTACGTTGGCAAGGAGTGCGTTGTGACCGAAGCCATTGACAATGTCGCCGGAACCGGCGCGGTAAAGGTTGCCGGCAAGGTCTGGACCGCCCGCAGCGAGGACGGCAGCAGCCTCCCCGCCGGTGCCAAGGCTGAGGCCCTGCGCATCGAGGGTGTGAAGCTCATCGTAAAACCCATTCATGAAAATCTGAGTGTGGAAGGATAAAAGGAGGAAATACTATGCCTTATGCAGTCATCGTTCTGATCGTGCTGGCGCTGTTTGTCATCGTGCGCTGCATCCGCATCGTGCCGCAGGCGCAGGCCTATGTCGTGACCCGTCTCGGCGCTTACAAGACCACCTGGGGCGTGGGTCTGCACATGAAGGTCCCCTTCATCGAGGCCATTGCAAAGCGCGTCTCCCTCAAGGAGCAGGTGGCGGATTTTCCGCCCCAGCCCGTGATCACGAAGGATAACGTGACCATGCAGATCGACACTGTGGTCTACTATCAGATCACCGACCCGAAGCTCTATACCTATGGCATTGAGCGCCCCATCCTCGCCATCGAAAATCTCAGCGCGACCACGCTGCGTAACCTGATCGGCGATCTGGAGCTGGACCAGTGCCTCACCAGCCGCGATCTCATCAACTCCCAGATGCGTCAGATCCTCGACGAGGCCACCGACCCCTGGGGCATCAAGGTCAACCGCGTGGAGCTGAAGAACATTCTCCCGCCGCGTGAGATTCAGCAGGCCATGGAGAAGCAGATGAAGGCCGAGCGTGAACGCCGCGAGGCCATTCTCCGCGCCGAGGGCGAAAAGCGCTCCGCCATTCTGGAGGCCGAGGGCGAGAAGGAATCTGCCATTCTCCGCGCCGACGCGAAGAAGCAGCAGAAGATTCTCGAGGCCGAGGGCGAGGCCGAGGCCATTCTGGCCGTGCAGCGCGCCACCGCCGAGGGCATCCGTCTGATCAACGAGGCCGCGCCCAGCGAGGCGCTGATCCGTCTGCGCAGTCTGGAGGCGTTTACCGCCGCGGCGGACGGCAAGGCCACAAAGATCATCATCCCGTCCGAGATTCAGGGTCTCGCCGGCTTGGCGACCGGTCTCATGGAGACGCTGAAGGACGCCAAAGAGTAACACTCAAAAGACCATTGCAAGCCGGGACGGCGCTGCGCCGCCCCGGCTTTTCAGGAGGATCGAATCACTACATGAAATTACCATTTTTCAAGAAAAAGAAAACCGAGAACGAGAATGTTCCCATGATCAAGCAGCAGATCATCCCCAAGGGCGTGTCCAGTGTGGTGCGCAGCAAGGAGGAGATCTACAAGCAGGCCCGCATGCGCACGCGCGTGCCGGAGGAATATCAGAAGATTGAGATCAGCGACGAGGTGCTGCAGTTCCTGCGCCGCCACGACGCCTCGCCCGATCAGATCGACATGATGGCAGTCACGGAGAAATTCCATGCCGCCATGGAAGCCGGTCTGCGCGGAGAGAAAAACGGTCTGAAGATGGTTCCCACCTATTATACCAACGAGGCAACCACCGTGCCGAACAATGAGCCTGTCGCCGTGCTGGACGCGGGCGGCTCTCATCTTCGCGCGGCGAGAGTCTTTTGGGAAAACGGCTGCGGTATGATTGAGCAGCGCGAAGAGCTGCCCATGCCCGGTATGGACGAACCTGTGACCTGGGCGAAGTTCATTAAGCAGTGTGCGGATCTGCTGGAGCCTCGGCTCGAGGGCACAAAGCGCGTTGGTCTCTGCTTCTGCTACCCCGCGCTCGCCACGCCGGAGGGCGATCTCAAGGTGCTGGAAATGACCAAAGAGGTCACAGTCAGCGGCTCGAAGGGCAAGCTGCTCTGCGCCTCGCTGAAAAAGGAAATGGAAAAGCGCGGCCACGCCGATCTCGAGTACACCGCCATCAACGACACCGTCGCGGCGCTCATTCGCGGCCGCACGGGCATTCCGCCGCGCTACGGCTCTGACATTGCGGGCATGGTGCTCGGCACCGGCGTGAACACCGCCGTCGCGCTGCCGGTGGAGCGGATTGAAAAGCTCGGTCTCCCGGCGGACGGAACGAGAATGATCGTGAACATGGAGTCCGGTCTGTTTTCCGATTTGCCGCAGAGCGAGTTTGAAAAGGCTGTGGACGCGGCGAGCGACGCGCCCGGCACCTGCCTTTATGAGAAGATGACGGGCGGCCGGTATCTCGGCGAGCTGTGCCGTCTGGCGCTGAAGGCCGCCGCACAGGATGGCATGTTCAAGGACGAAGCCGTTGCGAAGAAAGTCAAGGCCATTCGCAAGCTCGACACCGGCACGGCTGACGCCTTTGCCTGCAACCCGGATTACCGCGCGATCAAGGCCATGAGCGAGGCGTCGGACGAGGATCTCACCACAGCGCAGCATATCATCATCGGCGCCTTCCGCCGGGCTGCGAATGTGAACGTCTGCTGCGCGGCAGCGCTCTCGAAGCTCACCGGCTTCGGCAAATCGGATCGGTATAAGCCTGTGATCACCTGTGTGGACGGCTCTGTGTACAACAAGAGCTTCTTCATGCACGAGGGCATCACCGATGGGATGCAGGACTTCACCGTGCAGGAGCTGAACATTTACAGCATGTGCAAGGGCGTGGAAAACGCCACCCTGCTCGGCACCGCCGCCGCGGCGCTGACGGTGCACGAAAAGCAGTAAAATGGCTTGAACTGCGAGGATTTGTCTGATATAATACACACAGTGAACCTGAAACTTTTTCATACAGGAGGAGATTTTAAGATGAAATGTCCGAAATGCGGTAGCGAAATGCAGGTCGATGAACATCGCAGATATGCGCTCCAGATGTGCTACAACTGCGGCTACATCGAGGGTCGTATGGCCGACGTGAAAAAGCACGAGACCAATCTCGCCCATCTGAAAAACCTGAACATGAATGAGGCGATTGCCTTCATTTCCAGCGGCCTGGACATCGGCAAGAAGAAGGTCGCAGCCTGGCTGGACGACGAATTTGAAAAATAAGGAATTCCCTGCTGCGCCCGCGTTTTCGCGGGCGCAACTTTTTTCGAATTTTTTGATTTTCCCCCTTGACTTTTTTCCGAATGTGGTTATAATAGCATATGCGCTTAGCGGAATTGTGTAATGGTAGCACACCGGACTCTGACTCCGTTTGTGAGGGTTCGAATCCTTCTTCCGCTGCCAAAGAAACAGCTCACTCTTTGAGTGGGCTGTTTCTTTTACTGAGGGTACGTGATTCGAACCCTCACATTATTTCAATCATTTCGCGCAGCGACGAAGCGCGAAGCGGTTCGAAGGTTCGAATCCTTCTTCCCCATCCCCTCCCAAACGCTCCCCATGCGAATCTGATAGACTGGAAGGAATAGTATGTACGACGAACTGACGCAGGTAGATATCGATAAAATGAAGGCCGAGCTGGAGCACCGGACGCGGGAGCTCATGCCGGAGCTCATCGAACAGGTGAAGGTCGCGCGCGCCTTCGGCGATCTGAGCGAGAACTTTGAATATAAGGCGGCGAAGCAGGAGCTCAATCGCAACAAGAGCCGCGTGCGCTATCTGGAGCGCATGATCAAAACGGCGAAGGTCATCCCTACCGGCGGCGCCGGAGACGGCATCCGCCTGTTTGACAAGGTGACGGTCTGGATCGAGGAGGACGAGGAGGAGCAGGTGCTCCAGCTCGTGACCACGCTGCGGCAGGACCCGCTCAAGGGTCTCGTGAGCAAGGAGTCCCCCATCGGCAAGGCGCTGCTGGGTCACGAGGTCGGCGACACGGTCCACATTCAGGTCAACGACGCCTACGGCTATGACGCCGAAATTCGCGCCGTCGAGCATGGAGAAGATGACGACTCCATTCCCATCAGCAAATTTTAACCTGACAGGCTTTCCGGATCGGAAAGCCTGTTATTATCGATTGTTAGTTTACCATAATAATTTTATGTAATTGTTATTCTTAAAAATACGGGCGTGCTGCAAAATGCAAATGAGTCCGTCATTCCGAGCCAGTGCGCACACTGGCGTGGGAATCCGTACTCCTCATGCAGGGGGATAACGGATTGCCACGGCTCCTGACGGAGCCTCGCAATGACAGATTCGGGCATTTTGCAATACGCCCATTTCGGTCTTAATAAAACGTTGCGACGGCCTCTTCCGGTTTTTCGGCGGGTTCGAGAGACTCCACCATCAGCACGGGGCCCTTGCGGCCATAGGCGCGGTGGAAGCGGTTTTCGAGTTTGGCGGTGATGATGGCCCAGCTCTCATTTTCCACCGAAGCGGCCTGATCCCAGTTGCAGACGATGCCGGCGAACTGGATATCCTCCACGCAGCAGGTCATGACATGGCGGCCGATGACAAAGCTGCCCTTGGGGATGCCGGCGCGCTGCAGGCAGCGGCCCTTGAAGCGCACGGTTTTGCCGTGATACTTCTTCGTCTCCTCAGACATGTCGCGGTACCAGATGGCATAGTCGCGGTCAGCAATCTCAACGATCGGCGCCTCAATGTCAAACGGCAGCGGGTCTTCGATGTCATCATACTCCACATGCCCGTCGGAGGCATATTCATAGGCGATGTCGCACCGGCGGGAAACGCCGCGGATGATCTTGTGGATCTCCATGCGGTCCATCTCATCGGTGTAGCGGTTGAGCACCACAAGCTCGGCGCTCTTGAGCTTGTCCACCATGAGCTGGCGCATGTTGGCGTTATACGTCTGGAAGGTCGTCGCGTCGCAGAACAGGAACTCCTGCGCCACGATCCAGTTTTCCGGAAGGTTCTGATACAGCGTATCGAGCGTCCACATGCCATTATACTCCACGACGACGCGCTCCGGGCGGAGCTCCGCCTCCATGGCGGCGAGATTCGCCGTGGTCAGGTCGCTCTCGCTCTCCACGGTTTTCATGAACACGTTCGGCGCACAGAACTGGGAGGGCTCATACTCCTCCTCCCCTTCCTCACACAGGAGCAGCAGCGTGCGCTCGCCCTTGTGGAAACGGGAGTCCTCAAGCGTCTCCTGAATGAAGCGGGTCTTGCCCGCGTCCAGAAAGCCGGTAAACAGATAGACCGGAAGATCCGGGGTCGGCTGCGGTTTCTTAGCCAAGGCAGAACAGCTCCTTCAGCGCGTCCTCATTCAGCTTGGAGCCGATGACGCAGATGCGGCCCGTCACCTGGGCGCCGCCGCGGCGCACATCGCTCTCGCCTGGAACGTAGTCAAAGTGGATCCAGCCGCCGTCAGCCGCAGGGACAATGCCCTTGCTGCGCAGAACGACGCCGTATTTCTGCTCGTCGAGCAGAGCCTCGAGAATGGCGGAAATCTCCTCGTCGGTGTACTTGCGCGGCGTCTCGGCGCCCCAGCTGGTGAACACCTCGTCGGCGTGGTGATGATGGTGGTCGTGATCATGATGATGACCGCAGCCGCACGTCTCATCGTCCTCATGATGGTGATGATGCTCGTGCTCTTCCTCGTGGTCATGGTGATGATGATGGTGCTCGTACTCCTCATCATGGTCGTGGTGATGGCAGCACTCGTGCTCCTCGCCGTCCTCGTGGTGGTGATGATGGTGCTCATGCTCCTCATCATGGTCGTGGTGATGGCAGCACTCGTGCTCCTCACCGTCCTCGTGGTGGTGATGGTGGTGCTCGTGCGCCTCATGCTCCAGATGCTCCAGCTCGGCGGCCAGCGTATCCTGGCGCTCCATGGTCTCGAGAATCTGCGCGCCGGTAATCTCCGGCCACGGCGTGGTCACGATGGTGGCGGTGGGGTTCTTCTCGCGCAGCATGGCGACGCACTTGTCCAGCTTCTCCTGGCTGACGCCGTCGGTGCGGGAGAGAATGATGGCGCTCGCGTGCTCGACCTGATTGTTGAAGAACTCGCCGAAGTTCTTCATGTAGATGCGGCACTTGTTTGCGTCCACAACGGTGGTGAAGCCGTTGAGCTTGAGATCGTCAGACTCGACGGACTGCACCGCGCGGATCACGTCGGAGAGCTTGCCCACGCCGGAGGGCTCAATGAGAATGCGGTCGGGGTGGAACTGATCGAGCACCTGCTTGAGCGCAGCCTCAAAATCGCCCACCAGGCTGCAGCAGATGCAGCCGGAATTCATCTCATTGATCTCCACGCCGGCGTCCTGCAGAAAGCCGCCGTCAATGGCGATCTCACCGAACTCGTTTTCAATCAGGACGATCTTCTCGCCTGCGTACGCTTCGGCAATGAGTTTTTTGATCAGTGTGGTTTTCCCCGCGCCCAAAAAGCCGGAGAAAATGTCGATCTTCGTCATGGATATCTACACTTCCTATCATGATTTGGGCCTATCGACCCAGTTTTGGATGGTACAGTTTTAGCACAAATGGCTGAAAAAGACAAGTGATAATGTCACAATGTCCCCATAAGCAAAACCGCCGCCCCCGTATTGGGGACGGCGGATCATAATTTCTCTCAGGATGAACGGCTCAGCTGATGCACCAGAGGCGGCAGCGCAGAGATTGCCAGCTCCAGCGTGCGGGCGTAGTCCCCGCTCATCTCGTTGCTGATCCAGTCGACCATCATGCCGAAGAGCATGAAGGAATACATGTGAATCACGGCTTCCAGATCCTCCTGCGTGAGAGACTGGGAGGCGGGGTTTCCGGCAATCAGCTTGCGCGTGTACTGCTCGGTCGCCTGCCAGGTGAAGCGCTCGAGCTCCTCCTTGCCGTAGCCATGAAACATATTGAGAATCACGGGGCGCTCGCTGTCCAGATAATTCATCAGCGCCTGAAATGCCTCGCGCATGCTCGCCACGTCCTCACTCGCGCGGAGATAGGAGTCAACCTTCTGCCCGCAGACATAGTGCGTGAGATCATAGACGTCGGTAAAATAATAATAGAAGGTTTTTCTGCTGCAGCCGACTTCGTCCGTGATCATCTTGACCGTAATCTTGTCAATCGTGTGCTCCCCCAGCAGGCGCGTGAAAGCATCCGCAATGGCCAGACGCGTGCGATTATGTTTCATGATGCGACCCCTCCTGACGGGTATTCTTTCTTCGTGCTGAAATCAACCATAGCAGAACTGCAAGATTTTGTCAATCGATTTTGCTTCAAATTTCTTGTCTAAATAAAAACAAGCGGCTTTTTTGTCTAAATTGGTTTCAGGAAAATAAAAAAACGCTGATTGTGTACAAAAACGTACACAATCAGCGCAGATTAATCTGAGTTGATTACTTGAGCTCGACAGTGGCGCCAGCGGCCTCCAGCTGCTTCTTGATCTCCTCAGCCTCATCCTTGGAGACCTGCTCCTTGATGACAGCGGGGATGCCCTCGACCTTCGCCTTGGCCTCAGCCAGGCCCAGACCGGTGATACCGCGGACTTCCTTGATGACGTTGATCTTCTTGTCGCCGAAACTGGTCATAACAACGTCAAACTCGGTCTTCTCCTCAGCAGCGGCAGCAGCAGCGCCGGCAACAGGAGCGGCGGCAACAGCGGCGGCGGCGGAAACGCCGAACACATCTTCGATTTCGTGGACGAGCTCGGAGAGCTCCAGAACGGACATAGCCTTGATCTCTTCAATCAGAGCATTGACTTTTTCACTAGCCATGAGAGTAATCCTCCTATAATATTTAATGAGTAAGTGGTGCTGCCTTATTCAGCAGCGGCTTCTTCCGCAGCGGGCTCGGCGCTCTCGAGAGAGCCGCCCTTCTGCTCGACGATCTGACCGAGAACGACGGCAAGACCGGTGATGGGAGCGAGCATGGTGCCCAGAACCTTGGAGTACAGAGCGTCCTTATTCTGCAGAGCGGCGATCTCAGCGATCTCAGCCTCAGACAGAACCTTGCCCTCCAGGAACGCGCCCTTGATGGTGAACTTATCCTTCATCTTCTCGGCGGCGTCATGGATCAGACGGATGGGGACGATCGGGTCCTCGGCGCTGGTAGCCAGAGACGTGGTGCCATTCAGGATACCATCGAGCTCGGAGAGACCGCAGTCATCCAGAGCGCGGCGAACGAGGGTGTTCTTCACGACAGTGTAGAGAACCTCATTCTGACGCAGCTCGGAACGCAGAGCCGTATCCTCAGAGACGGTGATGCCCTTGTAGTCCACGAAGACGCCGGCGGAGGCGCCCTTCAGACGCTCCACGAGTTCGGCGACGATGGCCTGTTTCTCGCTCAGGACTTTTGCATTCGGCATTTTGGTGTTTCACCTCCGTAAAATAGGATCACACGCCCAAAAAAGCTCCGGGGCAGACTGCTCCGGAGCGAATAGATCATCAATAATACTTGATACATCCTCGGCAGGAATTACGGTCATACGACCCCCTGCTGTCTTTGGAGCGCTCGAACATCATAACAAATTTCCAATGGCTTGTCAACAGGAAATTTCATATTAAATCTGCAGGTAAGCATTTTCGCAGAAAAAGCGCTCTTTTCCGGTATTATTGCCAAAAATGATCTGAAACTTTTCATTTTTGCATGAAAAACGTCTGATTTGAACTTTACGGGATCGAATTATTGTGATATATTAAACTATGAGCGCGTGGGGGCGCTCATAACACCACAAATTCTTTAATTACAGGAGATGAAACTATGGCCAGAAAACTCAAGACAATGGACGGCAACAACGCCGCCGCGCATGTGTCCTATGCGTTTACCGAGGTCGCAGCCATCTACCCGATCACTCCGTCCAGCCCCATGGCTGACTTTGTTGATCAGTGGTCTGCGCAGGGTCGAAAGAACATTTTCGGCTCCACGGTGAAGGTGCAGGAAATGCAGGCGGAGTCCGGTGCCGCCGGCGCCGTGCACGGCTCTCTGAATGCCGGCGCTCTGACCACCACCTACACCGCTTCCCAGGGCCTGCTGCTCATGGTGCCCAACATGTACAAGATCGCGGGCGAGCTGCTTCCCGGCGTGTTCCACGTCACCGCCCGTGCGCTGGCAAGCCACACCCTGTCCATCTTCGGCGATCACTCCGACGTCATGGCATGTCGCCAGACCGGTTTCGCCATGCTGGCTGAGGGCAATGTGCAGGAAGTCATGGACCTCTCCCCTGTGGCGCATCTGGCTGCCATCAAGGGCCGCGTCCCCTTCCTGAACTTCTTCGACGGCTTCCGCACCAGCCACGAGATTCAGAAGATCGAAGTCTGGGATTATGACGATCTGGCCGAAATGTGCGACATGGACGCTGTGAAGGCGGTCCGCGAGCGCGCTCTGAACCCCGAGCATCCGACGATGCGCGGCAGCCACGAGAACGGCGAAATCTTCTTCCAGAACCGCGGGGCCTCCAACTCCTACTACAAAGCCGTTCCCGAGCTCGTCGAGGAGTACATGGGCAAGATCAATGCCAAGCTCGGCACCAACTATCAGCTCTTCAACTACTATGGCGCTCCCGACGCTGACCGCGTCATCGTGGCCATGGGCTCCATCTGCGACGTGGCTGAGGAAGTCATCGACTACCTCAACGCGCAGGGTGAGAAGGTCGGCCTAATCAAGGTTCGCCTGTACCGTCCCTTCCGCGCGGACAAGCTCATCGAAGCCATCCCCGCCACCTGCAAGAAGATTGCGGTGCTCGACCGCACCAAGGAGCCCGGCGCGCAGGGCGAGCCGCTCTACCTCGATGTTGTCACCGCTCTGGCCAACGCCGGCCGCGAGGCTACCGTCATCGGCGGCCGCTACGGTCTCGGCTCCAAGGACACTCCTCCTGCCAGCGTGTTCGCTGTCTATGAGGAGCTGAAGAAGGACGCTCCCAAGCGTCAGTTCACCGTGGGCATCGTGGACGATGTCACCAACCTCTCTCTGGACGAGCCCGACGCGCCCGACACCTCCGCCCCCGGCACCATCTCCTGCAAGTTCTGGGGTCTCGGCGGCGACGGCACCGTTGGCGCCAACAAGAACTCCATCAAGATCATCGGCGACCACACCGACAAATACGTACAGGCTTACTTCCAGTACGACTCCAAGAAGACCGGTGGTGTCACTGTTTCCCACCTGCGCTTCGGCGACAATGCCATCAAGTCCCCCTACTACATCAACAAGGCCGACTTCGTGGCTTGCCACAATCCTTCCTACATCACCAAGGGCTTCAAGATCGTTCAGGACGTCAAGCCCGGCGGTGTCTTCCTGATCAACTGTCAGTGGACTCTGGAAGAGCTGGAGCACCATCTGGATGCCGCTTCCAAGCGCTACATCGCTGAAAACAACATCCAGCTGTACCTGATCAACGCCATTGACCTGGCCATCAAGGTCGGCATGGGCAAGCGCACCAACACCATCCTGCAGTCTGCTTTCTTCTCTCTGGCCAAGGTCATGCCCGCCGAGGAAGCCATCGCTTACATGAAGGATGCTGCTGAGAAGTCCTACGCCAAGAAGGG